>JBMNOY010000015.1:0-39189 GCA_050943315.1 Syntrophomonadaceae bacterium | reverse complement strand
CTGGTTTTGTTTGGTTTTGGGCGATTAAACAATAACACAGAATGAGCATACTTTTTCATTTTTTTATATATTTTTTTAATACCAACATCAAAAAGCCATCGCGCTAGCGATTTCGTTCTTCTTTTGCCCGCTCCAAAAAGCGGGCAAAAGAACCGTCCCCGTGCCCGCACGAGCCGTCCCTGTGCTCTTTAGCATAATTTGGTTAGAATCCTGTATAATAGCTATTGTGAAGTAAATTAATTGAAAGGAGTAAATATATGCCTCAAAACCCGCTGGTAACAATAGAAATGGAAACGGGAGCGGAAATAAAAATCGAATTATATCCGGAAATTGCTCCCAATACCGTACGTAATTTTATCTCCCTGGTGCAACAGGGTTTTTACGACGGCGTAATTTTCCACCGCGTTATTCCCGGTTTTATGATCCAGGGAGGAGATCCCGAAGGAACCGGTATGGGCGGGCCCAACTATCGAATCAAAGGCGAATTTTCCGCTAATGGCTTCCCCAATTCCCTGAAACATACCCGGGGGGTAATCAGTATGGCCCGAACCGCAGCTCCTGATTCGGCAGGATCACAGTTCTTTATTATGACTGACCCGGCTCCACACCTGGACGGTCAATATGCAGCTTTTGGCAAGGTTACATCTGGAATGGAAGAAGTAGACCGGATTGTCGCTGTTGATAGAAACTACAATGACAAGCCCTTGCAAGCACAGCGCATGAAAAAGGTTACTGTTGAAACCTATGGTATGGACTACGGAGAAGTGGAAAAACTTTAATGCCAAGCCCCCGGATAGTAAACCTGCCCGGGGGCATTTAATTAAACCACTAATTAAGTATCAGCTTAAACTAGGCTTTGGGGGCTAGTAAAAAGAAGCTGGAGGTTGCGGTTGCAATAAGATTTTGGTGGGTATCGTAGGCTTCTCCAATCAGGTGCATTATAGTTTTACCATTTGATTTCAAGAAGGCAGTTACTATTAATTTATCATTAACATAAATAGGTTTATGATAACTAACATTCAGATTAAGTGTAACGATCTGCAGGTGTTTGGTAATCATATGCACGAGAGCTCCAAAAGTATTATCAAATGCTGCCGATATAAACCCACCTTGCATTCCTCCCCTGGGATTGGCGTAAACCTCCAGGACAGGATAAGCATAAGTGGCACTCTCTCCAACTACATATTCAACAAATTCCTGCTTCATAAATAGGACACAATTTGGTTTTGTTTCAATGTCGTCAATAATTCCATCCTCGACCATGGACTGAATATCTGTATATTTAACCATCATATCTCCTTCTGGGGCTTTAATATTTTTGATTATCATTTTACATAAATATACAGAAACAGGCAATAGTCGATATCAGTACTTATTATTACTTTCCCACAGTTAATGGTTGCCTTCTGCTCCGGGCTAAGCAACCTCAAATATTTGGCTAAGCCGGGTTTGTTCGAGTAGTTCCTTAACCATACCTTGCAATCCCTTTATTACAACCGCACCATTATTCTGCACGGCCCTTTTGTGGACTGCTACCAGCACTCCCAATCCCGAACTATCAATATAGCTAACCTGACCCAGATCGATATCAAAGTATTTATAACCCTGGCTAATGTAGTCGAGCAGTTGTTCTCGCAGTATTGCCGCCTCTTCAATATAGATTCTGCCGCTAAGTGTAACCGTTACCCTACCGCCGTTTACAACAATCTCCTGCAACATAACTTATGCTCCTTTCCACAATACCTAGTTCGGATTTTTCCTACCTCCATGGGAAATACTGGTGCTGTTATTACATGATAACTTCAAGTATCACAAGTTAAGGCAAGTTAGTTAAGTCACGTAGTACTCTTCGACTATTTTTGCGCATTGCGTCGTCGTATCTTTTCAATACATTGTTCTTCGTCATTATTCGACATTCGGTTTTGTTCTTATTATATCTTTTATATTTGCTAATTTGTTAGGACCTTTGTTTTATTTCCCGGTTTGTGAAAATAATAACATTCCTAAAGTAAAACTGATTCATCTCTGCTCATATTTTATGGCGCCAAAGACCAGCAGCCCTGGAAGTTATAAATGCCTCGGATTCAGTTTGCGTAGAGTATCCAATTGGACACGGTGGCCTGGTGTTTGGGAAGATAGCTAAAACAAAGTCTACCCGGCTTTAAGTGAATGGTTAAACAGCCGTTCTTAATCAGATGGCGCACACTTAAAAGACCGAAGGATAGGTTTCTATCCTTCGGTTGTTTGATAAATATAAGTTACCACCGTGATTAGTTTAATATTAAAATTTTTTAACCCTTTTTCCTCATTTTCCACAGTGCGGCCAGCAATGTACCACCAATAAACCATAGAAGCTTTGTATTCTTAGCCCTTTTCATATAAATAACTCCTTTCGTTTATTTTATTATTTCCACTGTCCCTAAACATTAATGCTTACCAATAATAACTACTTTTGAAAAAGACATAGGTGAAGCTCTTCGGGTCAGTAGCTGATAGGTAAGACCATTTGCTATTGCCCTGCTTCGGTTAGGTTATCTCCATACAAAGGGGTTATAGCTTATACCGTGATCAAAGGTGTCGGTTTGCTCCCAAATTTTTAGTCTGCCAACAATATAATAGGTAAGCGGGGTAGCCAATATTTCATAGGCTACTTTCCAGCCGTACTGCACTAAAACCATACCTGTAAACACCCCGATGGGATAAAGTCCGGTGAAAGCAATGGACATAAAAACCAGAGTGTCAACTCCTTCTCCTATCAGAGTCGAGCCTATAGTTCGGACCCATAACCATTTTCCCGCTGTCAATACCTTCAAGCGTGAAAGTATCATGGAGTTGGAGAACTCACCTATAAAGTAAGCAATTAAAGAAGCTATTACTATACGTGGAGCAAATCCCAGGACAGTGCGGTAGGCACCTTCCTGATTCCAAAAAGACGGGCTGGGTAATGACACTACGAAGATAAAAACTACGGCCATTAGTAAATTAGCCGCAAAGCCCAGCCAGATAGTGAGGCGTGCACGTCTAAAGCCGTATACTTCAGTTAATACATCTCCAAAAATATATGTTACCGGAAACAGGAACAAGTCTGCCGTCAGGGTCATGGTACCCAGCTGTACCAGCCGGCCGGCAATGATATTAGTAACTAAAAGACAGGTTACGAAAAGACAGGTTATGACTAGAAAAGGGGTGCTAAGGTTACTACTAGGCTTCGGCTGCAATTGCTATTCCTCCTTGTTTTGGTGAGGCGGGTGGACTGCGACCGCCATTATTTTTTTGTGATTATAGCATAGTCTTCATTTACTTCGCTAAATTTATTTTACCCCTGGTTTTTCACTCATACAAATGTAACCATGGCAAATCAGGTAAAAACACTGGCATAGCAAAGAACTGGGCACTGGGGCCCAGCGTCTATGTTCTATTAAAGGTAGGTTTGGACATTATACTTATCATATAGTTTTTTAATCCAGCTATCAAACTGTGCCGACATTTTTTGGTCGAGTACTGCTTCCCTGACTTCTTTCTTGCTGCTTTCATAGTTGGCTTCCTGGGCTTCCTTCTTGTCGGTTACTTTAATAATGTGATAACCATACTCTGTTTTAACCGGATTACTTACCTCACCAACATTCAGGGAAAAAGCTGCCTCTTCAAATTCTGCTACCATTTCCCCACGGCTGAAAAATCCGAGATCTCCGCCATTATCTTTAGTTGCCGTATCAGCTGAGTATTCCCTGGCAAGCTTGGAGAAATCCTCACCGTTATCCAGTTTTCGTTTAACCTCTTTAGCCTTAGTTTCAGTCTCTACCAGGATATGACTGGCTTTTACCTGCTCTTCCTGGACAAAGGCAGCTTTATTTTCCTCAAAATAAGTTTTTAGCTCCTTTTCCGTTATTTTAATTCGCGGTTTCAACAATTTTTTAGCTTGCAAGGTTTTGACGACATCCTGTTTGACATCATCCAGTGTATAACCACTCATAGCCAAGGTCTGATTGAAGGCATCCTGCCCTCCATATTGCTCGTAATATTTATTCAGTTCGGCTTCAATTTCGGCATCAGAGACAACAACTTTTGCTTTGGTTGCTTCCATCGCAATGACTTTCTGTGAGATTATAGTATCAAGAGTCTGCTGCCCATTTGCCTTTACCAAAGCATTGTACAACTCGTTTTTGCTGATAGTCTCTCCGCCAACAGTGGCAACAATATTTTGCTTTGATCTCCAAACTCCATAGCCTATAATAAGTCCTGCAACAATAACCAGGGCTATTATCAGGGCTAATTTGCTCCGTTTAAATTCCCCTATCTGCCATTTCATTCAGTGCATCACACTCCCTGATATTTGTTTAATCATTATAACCAGCAATTATGTTAATAATATGTTATTTTCACTGGTAAATAGTTCCTAATGATATTGTTTCCAAAATGATAAAAGCCATACTTAGTAGGGCTTTTATCACCAAAAATATTCTCTTTATTTGAACTAGTAAGCCTCCAGGGTAACCTACCGGGTTTGACGGTGCAAGAAACAATCTAACAGCAAGGGAACCGAACTGCTATGGTGGTTCCTTTTTTTCCGGTCTTAATTTCTATATTTGCACCATGGCGGCTGGCAATACCATAACAAACCGACAGGCCCAATCCGGTTCCGGTTTCTTTGGTGGTAATAAAAGGAGTGCCGATCTTTTCGAGTATTTCCCGGCTAATGCCGTTACCTTCGTCCTTAACCAGTAAAACAACTTCATTATTTCCCGCGTAGGTACTTATCATTAAAGTGCCACCAGGTGACATGGCCTCAAGAGCGTTCTGAGATAAATTTAACAGCATCTGGCGGATTTCTTTTTCGTCCAGCAGTATATCCGGGACCTTATCCAACCTGACCTTCACATTCATATCCCGGGCCATGGCATTAGCTTCTATAAGAGGCTGCATGGCAGCAACCACGGTATTAATATTGCTCCTTTTCAAATCAACATACCTATCTCTGGCCAGGGAAAGGAACTCGGTAATTATGGTATTGGCCCGGTCCAGTTCATCTATTAGCAGATTAAACGTGCCAGCTGCCTTACTGTGCTCCTCCTGTTGCTTTAGCATCTGCAAATAACCTCTTACTGTGGTCATTGGGTTTCTGACTTCATGGCCAATACTGGCTGCCATTTCACCTACCAAATTCAGCCTGTCCAGGCGGCTTAGTTCTTTTTCCATCTTCCTGTATTCGGTAATATCAAGGCTGGCGGTTAACCAGTAATCCACATTATTAAGATTGACTATGGTCTGGGATATGAGGAAAAAGCGGAAATCGCCACTTTTAGTACGAATTTGTTTCACCGCATATCTATCTATATCCTGTGTATCTCGCTGTCTCAGAACATCATCTGTATCTGTCGCTATGTAAGTATCCGAAAAGCCTATAATCTCTTCCTTACTATATCCGGTTACTTTCTCCCACCTGGTATTAATATCAACATAAGTCTTCTCCCTGAGCGTTTTTATCGACATCATAACTGGACAGTTGCGAAATATCTTCGCGAAGCGTTCCTCAGACTGACGCAGCCGCTCAAGGTTCTGCTTTTGTTTCTCCTCTACTCGTTTACGGGCAATAATTTCCTGTTGCAGCAGAACATTCTGCTTTTCCAGCAGCCGGCTGATAGTCTCGGCATTTTCTTTGGCAACAGCCAGCTCTTTGGAGCGTTCCTTAAGAATCATATTTACTTTCTGTAATTGTTCGGTTCTTTCCCTTACCTTTTGTTCCAATTGGGTATAAAGAAGAGAATTTTCCAAGGAGATGGCTGCCTGGGCAGCAAATATACGAAGCACTTTAATCCGCGCTGCTGTAAAAGCCTCGGTTAATTGATGGTTTTCCAAATAGATTAACCCTAAAAGCTTTCCATAGGCCTTAAACGAGAAACACATGGCGGATAGAGCCCTACTTGCTGAATAATAACTATCTTTAGCAAACTGGCTCTCCTTAATATTATCGATAATTAACGGCTGCGCGGATCTTATTACATAATTAATAACCGAAAAAGGTAATACCGGATCATTATTCACACTATCCGGAAATACTTCTTTTTCATCAATAATAACCCCTATATCATCAAGGGTGACTTCATAGGCAGATAGAATCCATCGACTTTGGTCTTTTACTAATATATAACCCCGGCTGCTGCCTGAATTCTCAATAATAATTCTCATTAATGTCTGAAGCAGCTTCCTTTTTTCTATTTCTCCGGAAATGGCCTGGGTGGCCAGAATAATAGCATTAAGATCAATACGATTGGTCAAATCGTTAATGTCTATTGATGATCTGGTCAGACTGTTCCAACTACCTAAAGTCTCGGCTAAACCTGCACTTTCTACCCCGGAGAATACCAGTTGGGGATATTTTTGTTGCATATACTCGACTTTGCCGGTGGCTCCCCAGGCGAGATAAAGGGAATATGCTTCCTTAAGATAAAAAGCCGCTATCCTCTCCACACCCAATGCATAGCAGCGCTGACCGGCAATCTCACAAGCCAATGCCCGGTGATAAGGCCGGTTGTTTTCCCGGGCCAGATTAATAGCCTTTTCATATAGTCTGAAGGCTTCGTCATAGCGGCCGCCGATTACTGTCAGTTCAGCTTCCACGAGATCATATAAATGCTGGAAATTAAAAGGTGCATGCTGGGCCCTTTCGTACATCCACTGCTGATTATTGGTTACTTTTAGTTGCAGTGATTGTCTCTCTGTCTGGCTTTCTGCTTTATCCAGCATCCGGCAGATAGACAGCGAATGCAGGAAACGAATAAGTGCCGCAGGATAAAATGATGCAACAAAAGGCATAAATGGAAAAGCTTTTTCCGTGAGTATGAAGGCCAGCTCAAAATCGCCAAACAATACTGCCGATAAAGATCTGAGAGTGTAATAAAAGGCCATTCCAACCCCGTTTTTTTGCAAACCTTGAATATGTTGGGCTTCACTGAAACCAATATCATTAAAACTACCTGGTTCAGATGTTTCCCCTCGTAGTGCCTTAATCATTTGCTCAAAGCTGACATAAGATTGCAGAGCATACAGATTACCCATTTTATTGGCAAAGGCCAGGGCAGCCTCTAGTTCCTCTTCCAATTCGGAAACCGTGTGGCAGGATTCCAGGATGGCAGTCAAAGAGGTAAAAAAACTAAAACAGGAAAACTCAAATTCTCCGTTCTGCAGATTCCCTTTAAAAGATTCATGGGCCAGGTGAATAGCTTTTTCCAGGGGGTTAAACCAGTGGCATCTAACCAGGCCTTCGGCGTTCTGCATGCGGTACAACTCGGCGTTAAAACCTTCCCGTACAGCTATCTCTACGGCCTTTTGCGCCATCATACTACCACAGTGGAAATCATTTTGGTAAGCAATAACACCCATGAAAAATGGCCAGGTAGTTTCCAGCCCTAATCCGGTGGGACCATGCTCAATAATAAAATTGGAACTCACCAGTGCAGCCCAGAAAGCCGCCTGGGGGTTAAACAATTGGCCGGTAGGAACAATCCGGTTAAGGAGTTTGGCAATAGCCTTGCCTTTCTTATCCGTAAGCATTTTCCTTTTATCAATCTGTTCGATGCTACCGTTCTTTTCATAGTACCGGTATTTGGCCAGCTCCTCCTCAATCACCTCGGCTAGATTATCCTGGGGATACTTTATGCCTAGTTTTTCCAGCAGTGCTATTCCCAGTAAAAAGCCCTCCTCATTCCGGCTGCGATTAGACAAACTGATTAATTGCAGGCAACAACAATCTACCAGGTCCAATGGGTCGGTTACCAACTCTTCGATACGGGTATATACCCGGTCCAGTTCCTCAAACCTGGCCAGACTAAAAAGCACTAAATGGTATTCGCTGTACAGCCTTAATAAGAAATGCGTGTTGTTTTTTAGATACTCAGGTGCGATATCTATTATTAATTCCAGATACATACGGGCAGTATCATAGGCTGAGGAAAGAGTGGCCGCCCGGCTGGCTTTAAAGAAGATATCAATTACATGTTCTATTTCCGTCGGTGAACCAAGACAATCCAGGGCTTTGGAATAATGATCAGCCACCGCGAAAAGATATTCTCCCTCAAGGTTTTGGTGATACTCGTAATAGCGGGCAATTTTTAGATGGGTGGCTTTCTTGATCTCCTCTGGCAGAGCCTGATAACCGGCCTGTTGAAATTTGTCATGGCAAAACTCAAACTGCAACTCGGTAAACACATCCTCTTTATTCCCGGCTACATAAACCATTTCCTGCAATATTGCTGGTTTAAGATTATCTCTAATCATATTAACATCCTTGCCAGCTACGGCCGCCAAAACACTGGCGGGAAACTGGTTTCCTATACAGGCCGCCAGTTTAATCAGCCCGCTGCAGGCTTCCGGAAGAGTGTCTATTTTATCTATCAGATAATCGGCTACATTGTCAGATATCGGGCTGTTCAATATTCCTGCTGCGGTCCACTGCCAGCTCATAGCTTCGCGGTCATAATATAGCAAGTTTTCCTGGTAACAATGTTTTAAAAACCCAATCGTATAAAACGGATTTCCCAGAGTTCTATCGTGCACCAGTTCCGCCAGGCTCTGGACTTCCGGCTCCGGCCGGCTGGTTATATCCGCCAGCATTCGGGTGATATCATTTATGGTTAGGTTATCCAGCTTAATAAATTCCACTTGTCCATCATATTCTTTAATATTATCAATAGTCCTTAGAAGCGGGTGTGCCGCATTCACCTCGTTGTCCCGGTAGGTCCCGACAAACATTAATCCGGTAATGGCTTCGTCTATAACCAAACTCTCAAAAAGGTCCAGGGATGCAGTATCAGCCCACTGAATATCGTCCATGAAAAATACCACCGGGTGCTCCGGCGAAGATATGACTGTCAGCCAATTTTTCAAAGCAAGCTTAAACCGGGTCTGTTCTTCGATGGGAGTCATCTCACCTAATACCGGTTGTTCCCCGATGATTAGTTTCAGCCGCGGGACTTTATCCGTTAGCAATCGTCCATTCAAACCTAAGACAGGTAGAATACGTTCTCTCCAGGCTTTAATCTTAATCTCAGGTTCGCCCAAGATGTATTGACAAAATTGGTCAATGGCCTGAAAACAGGCTGAGTACGGATTATTGCGGTTGTACTGGTCATACTTTCCGGAGATAAATATACCTTGTTCCTGTGTTATGGGTTTATGAAGTTCATTTACCAGCCTGGTCTTACCGCTTCCGGAATACCCACCGATAAGAACAAATTCCGTTTTGCCCCGGGTACTCCTGGTATAGCAAGCCAACAACTTTTTCACTTCATTATCTCTGCCGTATAACTTTTTAGGCACCTCAAACTTAGTGGCTATATCCTGACGACCTAAATCAAATTCCTGAATATGGCCATTTTCCATCTGGGTTATGCAGTTTTGTATATCTGCTGCAATCCCGCGGGCATTCTTATACCTGTCCTCAGGCATCTTGGCCATCAGTTTGGAGATGATAGCAGATACCCGCTTTGGTATCCGGGGATTAATCTCATGGGCTGGTACCGGTATTTTAGCGATATGGAAATGCATGATTTCGGCAGGATTTTCCGATACCAGCGGAAGTCTTCGGCAGGCTAATTCATACAGGCTAATTCCCAGTGAATAGAAGTCGGTCCGGTAATCAACGGGACGGTTCATTCTTCCCGTTTGCTCCGGGGAAATGTACGGCAGCCGCCCTTCCAGTTTATTAGGGTGGAGGGCTTGCCTGGTTTCAAAGGAGAACTCCGAAGCATTGCCAAAGTCAATCAGTTTTATTTTTTTACTAATGGGATTATATACAATATTGGAAGGATTAATGTCGTTATGAATAACGTTCTGGTTATGGATATGATCCAGACACTGCACTATCTTCAAGGCAATCTGTAGTAATTCCATTATATCTATCCGGTTAGAAAGAAGATATTGGTCCAGGGAAATACCGCCAAAATCCTCCATAACGATGGAAAAATGGTTTTCAATATTTACAAACTCGTAAGTCCTAACCACAAAGTCACCTTGAAGTTTCTCTAATAACCGGAACTCATTTTTTAGTTTAGCCAAGGTTTTCGGGTCGTAGAGCTCCCGGTTAAGGGTCTTTACAATAACTTTGCGATTGTTTCCGGTATCAAATGCGCGATATATAATACTGCTGGGTGAACAGTAAATAGTTTTAAAGTTCGCTAACTTTTCTGCTGTTCTTACCAATTAAACCGGCCCTGCCCTTCTTGCTTTTTCCATATTTCAACATTTATTCAACATCTATGGTAATATATCCTTTAATAGTGATTAATTATATAAGATAGTTAAATTCCATAATATGACTGCCGGCATTTTTATGATAAAAAAAACCGGGTCCTTAAAAGGGCAGGCCCGGTTCCGTGAAGGAGTTTTGTAAAAGTCTTATATGACTATTTTTCAGTTGGGAAAAGAGGCAATTCCTGCAGATAAATAATATCCTTTAGTTTACTGGCATCACCTTCAGCAAGAATTGCTGCCTTGGCTACAACTGTACCTCCAGCCTTAGAGATTAACCTTTCTAGCGCATTAACTGACTCGCCGGTGCTTATAACATCATCAATTATAGCTACTCTTTTTCCCCTGACCGCTTGAGCATCTTTCCCGTCGAGACACAACATCTGTTCCTTTTGCGTAGTAATGGAAACTACCCGGTCCACCAGAGGATCTTTCATATAGGGCTTAACACTCTTACGGGCAATGAGGTAATTCGTTCCCAGTAACCTGGAAATTTCGAAAACCAGAGGAATACCTTTGGCCTCGGCAGTTATCAAAATATCAAGTGGAGGCAGCCTTTTTACTATTTCCGGTGCTACCCGGCAAACTAGTTCAGTGTCACCCAAAATAACAAAACTGGCTATTTTCAGCCCCGGACTGACCTCAACCAACTGTAGTTCTCTCTCTAAACCGCATATTTTCAAAGTATAGGTATGATCTGACACTTATTATCACCTTCTAACCAAAAAATCCAATCAACATTTTAATCAGAATACCGGAAACCATGCCGGAAAAAGGCTCAATAATGGCTGTGACGGTCATGGTTACCCCGGCCACAATAACACTGGCAGCATCAGCTCCGGTTAAAGCCAGGTTAATATTAGTAGGTACGGTAACGATGGCCCCCAGAACAAATAGAAAACCAGCTATGGACTCGCTGGGAACATAACGGCCAATTTTAGGCAGCAGTTTCAGCAATAGAATGACTGCCATAATAGACATCATTAACACTGCCGATGTAACCGGATGAGGTGCCGCACCGGTAGCAGATATTATTGATTCTACCGGAGCCCCGCCGAACAGGGAAGAACCCATATCTGCCAGACTGCTGATTATGGTCAGATGGTCCAGGTTTATCGAAGTTTTGGCTATAGTCTGGGCAGTAATATTCCCAAAAGCTATATTGGCACCAATGTTAAGTGTAACCAGGGCCAGAGCACCACGGATAACATTAGCATTTACGATCGGTGCCTGCAGGATAAACCTTTCCCGCGTCTCATCAATATCCAGATTGCTTTCCTGTTTGAATAAAAGGGCGGCAATAGTAGAAATGATTACCGAAATCACGATAGTATAAACCAACTTGTTATCAGGGTTAGGTGTAGCATAATAGGTTAATAGAGCTGTAACCATAGACACAATTCCTATACGGTAATTATTTTTCACCATGTTAACAGCAACTCTGGCCAGTATTATACCTACACCAGCCATCATAGCATTGCTTATGACCGGACCGATAAAATTTACTAATACAGTAAATAATCCCAGTAGACCTACCAGAAGGAGAAAGGCACCCTCAATGAATATTATCGATAACCGTTCCCGTATATTGCGGCCCAGGGTCCCAGCAAGGGTAATGGTTTCCGCTTGAAAGGATATGGGAGCTACTACTCCCAGTACACCGGACCCTACAGCACCAATGGCAAAACCGATAGCAGTAGGAACTGAGGCAAATCCAAAAGTTAAGGCCAAGAGGCCCTGGGGGAGACCATTAATGACTACCCCGATAGCAGCCAGAATGTCTTGAATGTTTATAGCCATTCCACAACCTCCAAATATAAGTTTTTGTACGTTAGTTTTCCCCAGTTGCTCAAATAATTTGGCACAACATATTAAACTATAGCACAATGTTTGGCTCTTTAACTTTAAGAAACCTATTAAGATTTCTAATGGGGTGGGAGCCAAAAGCATTAAGGTGGCTCTCATTCGTGGATTTAGGTCAGAAACCAGAGCAAGAGCGTAACTAGTCCGCTCCGGAGAAGAGAAACAGTTGGTCCTGGAAATAACCGGTGAGATGGACTTTCCGGAGGAATGGCAAATCATCACTCGCCGGCTCTATGCTGATGCCCGGCGAGTAGTTCTGGAACCATTAACAGGCGGGTTCAGTGCCGGCAAACCATTTCGCGTTACTTCCTATGACCAGAACAACCGCCGCATGCTGCCCACAGTATTAAAGATCGGGCCAACTCCGCTGATTGAAAGGGAAATTCAAAACCACCAAAAATATGTACATGGTTATATTCTTAATAATTCCAGGGTTTTGGTAACAGCCATAAACAAAGATGCTGGAACACCTTTGCCGGATACATCGCCAATGGTGAAACAAAGATGATCATCATCCAGCAGGAAAAAGTCGTACAGGTCTCCGCCAACTTCTTTGGCGGGTTCCAGAATGGCAAACACGTCCAATTCTGATTTTTCCGGAAAGGGCGGGAAGATTTTGGGAACAATACTCATTTGTATTTCGCGGGCTACGCTTAATTCTCCCTCGATCATTTCCTTGGTGTGCTGGGTTTCTCGTTCTTTTATCAAGTTATGGATAATGAACGCAAAAATGCCCATTCCCAGGCCGTTAGTTAATATCATAGGCAGGCTTACGTTCTGAATGATGGGCAAAATCAGGCTAAAAGGCTTAACGATTACCAGAGCCAGCCCCATATGAAAGGCTTCCATTAAAACCATAAATGTCACCGCCGTAGTTATGCTGACGAATCCACCTTTACGGTAATGGTAGATAAGACCTCCTACTATACCCGCCAGAACGGTAGAAATGGAGCATGGTATATAGGTAACGCCTCCCAGTGTATAACGGTGAATACCCCCAATAAGGCCAGCACCGAGGCCTACCCAGGGTCCGCCGATAAGTCCGGCGATAGCCGGTCCCAGATCCCGGATGTTGGCAATAGCTCCCATAATCTCGATGCCGCTCAAGGTACCATAAATGGAGAAAATACCAAACACGAGAATCAGGCCCAGCTTTTGTTTGGGACTAGCTTCTTTTTTAGACATGATAGTGGTATAAGCCCTGGTTCGGGTCAGCACATAAGCTAGTACAATAATTACCGACATGTTTTTTATCAGCTCTACCAATAAGTCCACAATATTCCCTATCTGGTTCACCTTCCTTCAAGGATTTGAGCCAACCATTCCGGCCGGGCGCGGCAGAATTTTTCTAACTCCTACGCGGCATTCCTGAATAGTACCTGGTTATCTACGGTATTGAAACTGATTAGGGTTTCCGGTGTCCCAGTGATCTGCAAATGATCATCAGCCTGGAATTCAATGGTATTCAATTTCTTTATCACTTCGATGAAAATATCTCTTACCGGCTGGTGCATATCAGCAATATCTGTGCCTTCCAGGAACATGGTATAACCGTCCCCGCCACCAGCCATAAAATCATTAGTAACCACGCGATAAGTTTTATCCGGGTTTAATGCACTGCCATCCGTCAGTATCGCTTTGACTATACGTTGACCCTGCGGTAATAAGGGATTATAGGTAACCTTTAGACCGGAGTATTGTATACTGCCATAATCAGGGTTATTGATTCCATACTCCATTATCTTAAGTATCTGGCTGCCTTTTAAGTTCATTGTGACTAAGGTATTGTCAAAGGGTAATAGCTCCCAGACTTTCCCGATAGTAATATTTCCGGCCGGGATGCTGGTTCTTAATCCGCCGCCATTTTGCAGGGCAATATCAGCACCAGCCGTTTGCCGCATAGTATCAGTGAACCAACTGCCAAGAACTGAAACTCTTCCCCGTTCATGAACTAAATCGTGGGCAGCCGAACCTATAATCTCATTCTTTAGCACCGCTATTTCCTTTTGATCAGCATCAATAATGGCTTTTATCTGCTCATCCTTGGTAAGATCAGAGATAGGAACATCAAGCAAGGAAGGGACAGCCGTGATTATTCTCTGGGTCTGAGGTGAATACCTAAGAGTAAGCTTACCAACCGTCCGTCCGTTATAATAAGCCTGGACAACTGGTATATTATTTACGAAACCGGCAATTTTTTGATGAGTATGACCGGAAACTATGGCATCAACCCCGGTTATATTATTTGCCAGTTGGACTACTTCACCGGCAATGGTGTCTTTATCCTGGTACCCGCCTATATGTCCCAGTACGATAATTACTTGTGCCCCCTGCTGTTTTAGCTGCGGAACCAAACTGTTAACAGTTGCCGCTGGTTCCTCAAATTTATACGCCGAAATAACTTTAGGGTTGGCCTGGTTGAGCGTCTCTGGTGTGGTTAACCCGATGATTGCCACCTTAATCCCCTTTTTTTCTACTATCATCCAGGGTTTAGTCCCTTCCAGGGTGCGCCCGGTTTGTTTACTCTTTATATTGGCCGAAAGAAGGGAAAACGAGCCTCGGATGCCCGCCTTTTTAAAATATCCAATCCCCAGTCGAATTCATGATTGCCTACGGTCATGGCATCAAAACCGATTTGGTTCATTACCTTTATAACCGATTGGCCATATAATAAATTGGAATCAATACTTCCCTGGAACATGTCTCCCGCCGATAGGATTAAAGTTCCGTCAGGGTTTTTAGCTTTTTCCGCTTGCAGGCTCTTTCCCAGTCTCGCCGCCCCCGGGTCCTTTTCACTGGCGCATAGTGCTCCATGAAAGTCATTTACGGTCAAAATATCCAGAGTAACCAGGTCAGCCTCGAGGTCATTTCTATCCGCCAGAAGCTGACTGTCAGTATAGAGATTAATGGTTGCGGTTGTGCTGTCCCACTCGGTACGGATATTAAAAATGTCCGCCATAGCACGCAAGGGCACCATAAGCACCCCATTTTTACCGGCGGGAGTAATTGGTAAGCGTATATCCCGGTCATTAACCTTAACTATAGAATTTCCAGGGGTAATAGTAACAGTAGATTCATTCAGACGGGCAGTAGCCAAACCAGCCGTTTGGTCCCAGGAAAGGGAAGCGCCCATGGCTTCAAGGAGTGGCCTTAGCGCAACTATACAATGGTTATTTTCAATCACCGGGGCATCTGCAAAGTAAATCGGCTGGTTGTTCAAGCGGACACTGACAGGACAGCCAGCTGCTATAGCAGTAGTAGCTATAAACAGGCTTATTAAGGTCCCTATGAAAAGCATTACTAATTTCCGTTTCATTTTCCCAACTCCTAACTTTACATAAAATTCAACCTGCTGGATTTCCGAAACATCCGGCCAGCCTTTAAGCAACTTCCCTCATGGTGTTGCTTTTTGCTGGCATGTCCCCCTTCTAACCTTAATAGTTCTCTTTTGTCTAAATTACCTGTTGGTTCTTTGACTTTAACATGAATCTGGTTTTTTCTTCCTTAACTTTATTTCATTTCAACATATTAATTTATTTATCGACCGTATTAAATAGCGTTAGGGGATTAGGTCATTCTATGCCCATCAAGATTAACATATAAGTTATATAAAGCTGTTAGGCTTAATGACTGGTCCGGAAAGGAGCGAATTATGCAGGATAACATAAAATCTATCCAAGAAGGCATGGGCAGGGCAGGATTTGTCTGCGATGATAAAATCGCAACCGTGCTGTATCTTGCTGAGGCTTTACATAAGCCGCTGTTGGTAGAGGGACCGGCCGGGGTAGGTAAAACCGCGCTGGCTAAAGCATTCAGCGATATGAAGGGACTTAATCTAATAAGGCTCCAATGCTACGAGGGCATCGATGAATCCAAAGCTTTATATGAATGGAACTATAAACGCCAATTACTGCATATTCAGGCAGTAGCTAATAAAAATATGGAAGTTCAACAGGTAGAACAGGACATTTTTTCCGAAAACTATTTGTTGCGCCGCCCCCTGTTGGAATCGATTACTTTAACTACTCCGCCGGTTCTGCTGGTAGATGAAATAGATAAAGTGGATTTTGAATTCGAGGCTATGCTGTTGGAGTTATTATCCGAATATCAAATAACAATACCAGAAATCGGCACTGTAAAAGCGAATACGGTTCCCTTTGTCTTTCTCACCTCCAATGCCACCAGGGAACTCTCTGAAGCTCTTAAACGCAGGTGCTTGTGGTTGTATTTGGATTTTCCCAGTTCACAGATAGAGAAGCAAATAATCCTTATTAAAGTACCGGGAATAACTCATATGATGGCTGAAAAAATCGCTGCTATAATGCATAAGATCCGCCAATTGGAACTGAAAAAGGCTCCCAGTATAGCGGAAACCATTGACTGGGCGGCAGCTCTTATACAGCTCGGTATTGACGACCTGGATATAGAGACAGTTCTTAAGACCATTAATGTATTAATAAAACATCGCGAAGATGCAGTCAAACTTGAAAATATAATTCGCAGCCGTAATGATTTAAACTTTACGCCAGGTCCTGTCCCTAACCAGGGCTGGCGGTAAGGGAGATTGCTATATGACCTTTATTGGGGTTCTACAGGAGTTCTTCGCTGATCTTCGCCGCGAGGGAATTCCCGTAACATTTAGTCAGGTAGAAGATTGTTGCCGGGCATTAATGCTGGTTGACTGGTCAGTAGAACAACAATTCTATGACGCCTTGAAAACCACTCTGGTTAAGGAACAGAGTCATGAACCGGCATTTGCCAGTATTTACGAATATCATTTCAAAACCGCGTCAACAACCAGGATCCGCCAGCCAGAATGGCGACCCCCGGTCTACCGGGCGGACGATTTACTTGATGACATTAGTGGTTACGCGGTAGATGCACTTCCGGTTCAGGGTATGCAATCCGTTCGCGGAGGTTTGTCCCAGGCAACTCGAAACCCACTTGACCAGAGCTTTCGCCTGGCCAATCTGGATGATCTGCATAAAATGGAAGCGCTATTTCCTCTTATAGCCAAACGGCTGGCAGCGCGAATGATCAAGAAAAACCGCCATAAGGAGCTTGATACCATTAATTACCGGCACACCATCCGACACAGCATGGCTACCGGGGGCGTTCCATTAAAAATAGTTTCATCCCAAAAACAAAAAGAAAAACCCATAATTATTGCACTATGTGATGTTTCGGGATCAGTCATGACCTTTAGCTGTTTTGCATTGGCTTTGTTGTCTTCCCTGCAGAGGTTCTTCCGGCAAATACGTACTTTTGCCTTTATAGAAGACATAGATGAAGTTACCACTATCCTGCATTCGGGTAATCCCCTGGATCTACGTACCAATGTGCTTGAAAACACCCGTAAAATAATAGGTATCCGGGGTTTTACCAACTATGGAGCTACATTCGTGGGATTTACTGAGCATTTTGGTAATATCCTTAACCATAAGACCAATGTGCTTATTTTTGGAGATGGCCGCAATAACTGGAATAACGACCAGACCTGGGCTCTAAAGGAAATTCGCACACGGGCCAGGCGGATTTACTGGTTTAATCCCGAACCTGAGGCCCTCTGGACAAGTGGCGACAGCCGCATGAGCCAGTATCGCAAATACTGCCATAAGTGTTTCTCCTGCCCTAATCTATCAAAATTGGAACAGGCTATTGGTCAATTGTAGACTAATTTTTCTTATACAGCAGTCCCGGTTAAAAAATAGCCCTTGAAAAGATGCTGAATCACCTGTAAAATATATGTAATTAAAATTAGATAGTGGTTTTTCACTGGAGAAACCTGCGGGCGGCTCCAGCATTACCAATATTTCTTGTGAGATATTGGTTTTTTCTGTTAAACAACTGCGTTTACGACTGCTAATCGTTCTCCCATATTATTTTTTTAATCCACCCCTACCGGGTGGATATTTTTTTTCCATCACATTCCACAGCTAAGGTTACCTTCATCACCCGAAATAAAAAAATCTGTTATTCTCTAACCAGTCGCTCCTGTTTAAGTCTTCTAATCTTTGTACTGACACGTGAGCCCAGTCCGAAAAAGAATAATCCCAACAATATTAATAAAATACCCAAAATCAAACTTGTTCTGTTAAGTTTCCCCACTAATGCAGTGTAAATATAAATGTAACCTGCAGCAAACTCCAAGAACACTAATGAACTCCACATTGTATTAATCCTTTGGAAATGTTTTATTTTGGAGTCAATGTCGGTATAAACGTCAAATGGACCATCTGCTGATTTTTTTCTTAGGAATATCCAGTTCAAATGACTGGCAACGCATTCTATTCCATTTTCCTCCAGGAATTTAATATATGCAACACTGTCCTTATGTGAAGGCATATTTTCCAAAAGCTCAATTCTATATATGTACTGGTTGGGCGGAGCTTCTTCGAAAACATACCGGCACCATGAATAATCAGTAAGCGCCAATCCTCGGGCTGACATCTGGTTAAGCCAGGCTTCTTCTTTTTCATAGTCAAAAAATGCTTTTCTAATTACATGTTTCATTACTTTTTACCTCCTGCGATTCTTTTACCATTGCCCAATAATTCCTCTAATCTTAAGATCTCATTTGCAACTGCGGATTTTCCTAAATCAGTGATTTCATATTCTTTCTTTCGCGAGCCCTTTTCTCCTGGCAGCAGTTTAATCCACTTTTTGTCTAAAAGAGTATTTATTGCTCCATAAAGTGTACCCGCTCCCAGGTTAACCCGTCCATTACTTAACACTCTTACATTTTGCATGATGGCATAACCATGCATCGGTGTATACAGGGATAATAAAATGTAGAACACAGCTTCAGTTAAAGCCCCTCTTTCTGAGCTTTCCGCCATAAGAACCACCTCCCTTATTACGCTTCCTGTTATATCGGCTGCCGTAATACTATTATATCGTGAGCCGATATATTTGTAAACCTCTTAATAAATAGTTCTGTCCCTTCCCCTTTAGTCCACTCGGCGGCGCAGCAGGTTAACCCAGCGATATTTGTCTTTATATGTAATATCAGCTCACAAAATTATTTACCGTCCTCTGTTATAATTACATATATTTCCAGGCACTAGCTTATATAATTTTATTATGTTGGGCATCTAATAACTAAACAGGAGGGATCTTTTCATGGAGTTTGGGTTAACTGATGATCAAAAAATGTTTAAAAGAACTTTTGCTGATTTTTCTGACGAGGTTGTAGCACCCGGAGCCGCAGAACGTGATGAAAAAGAAGAATTTGACATGGAGTGCTGGAAGAAGATGGCTGAGCTGGGCCTGGCCGGTCTGATAATACCGGAGCAATATGGCGGGACTAACGCCGGTGCCCTGGTTTATGCCATGGCGGTGGAGGAAATATCCAGGAACTGTGCTTCCATGGGGGTAACCTTATCTGCTCATACATCTCTATGTGAATGGCCGATATTACATCTGGCCAATGAGGAACAGAAACAGAGATGGCTGCCCCGGTTAGCCAGCGGGGAAGCCCTGGGAGCTTTGGCACTCACGGAACCCAATGCCGGTTCTGATGTCGGTGCTACGGCTACCACTGCAGTACCTGATGGCAATGATTTTATCATCAACGGAACCAAAATATTTATTACTAATGCTTATTATGCCGACATATATGTAGTTCTGGTACGTACCGGCGATAAAGAAGCCAAGCATGGCAATAGTTCTTATTTTGTAATCGAAAAAGGTACTCCTGGTTTTTCATTTGGGAAGAAGGAAAAGAAATTAGGAATCAGGTCTTCATCTACCTATGAATTAGTATTTGAAGATTGCCGGGTTCCCAAAGAAAATTTAATCGGTAATGTAGGCGACGGGTTCAAACAAACCATGCATGTTCTGAACGGCGGACGCGTAGGCATTGCTGCCCAGGCGCTGGGAATAGCCGAAGGTGCCTATCGGCACGCTCTCAACTTTGCCATGGAAAGGTACCAATTTGGCAAACCTATTTTCGCCAATCAAGGCGTTTCCTTCAAACTCGCCGACATGGCTATGAAAATCCAAGCTGCCCGCAACCTAGTGTATGAAGTAGCCTGGCGGGAGGATGCAGGATTATCCTATCAAAGGCAAGGTGCCTTTGCTAAATGCTATGCCGGTGATGTAGCCATGGAAGTGACCACCGAGGCGGTGCAGGTAATGGGAGGTTACGGCTATACCCGGGAATATCCGGTAGAAAGAATGATGAGAGATGCCAAAATAACCCAGATATACGAAGGAACCAACGAAATCCAAAGACTTACTATAGCCAACTGCCTGAAAAATGGCGATGTCTCCAACTACGATTACTAAGTACAAATACTATGGCCCGTCTCCTTGCGTGATTAGGCTGTAAGTAAACTTCCCGGATTCATGGCGGTACCGCGACCTGATCGTGACAGTCCATGAGTCCGGGAAGTACTGTATTTATACTATCCCTTACCATTCCAGCAGTAGGTACAGATTTTTTCCTTGTCTAAACCGATAGCTTCAAGCATATCAGGTAGCTTTTGGTACTTCAGGGTGGAAAAGTTGAGAATTTTCCTAATGCAATTAACCATACAATCGTATTTTTCATTGTTCGGGTCACAGTAGGCGTCAAACGACTCCGGTTCTTTTCCTTCCAGTTGAATTATGGCCTGTCTGGCTACCAGGTCCAGGTCCGAACGCGAAGCGGAAAAGTTTAAATACGGGCAGCTGAAAACCAGCGGCGGGCAGGCTGATCGAATATGAACTTCACGGGCGTTGCACCTGTATAGTAAATCCGCCGTTTCGCGCAGTTGGGTACCACGAACAATAGAGTCATCGCAGAAAAGCAGTCGTTTATCAGCAACCAGGTCAGGAATAGGCATCAATTTCATCCGTGCCACGAGATTTCTTATGGTCTGGTCCTGAGGCATAAAGCTTCTGGCCCAGGTCGGTGTATATTTAATGAACGGACGTCCGTAGGGTATTTTCGATTGATTGGAATAACCGATGGCATGACCTACACCGGAATCAGGTATCCCAGCCACCATATCTATTTCAACATTATCATTTTTAGCCATGGCCGCACCGTTTTTATAACGCATAACTTCCACATTCGTTCCCTCGTAGGTGGAAGATGGGTAGCCATAATATACCCACAGGAAAGCACAAATCTTCATTTTCTCCCGAGGGGGGGCGATTTTTTCCATGCCCTCCGGGGTCAACAGCACGATTTCCCCCGGACCCAATTCATACTTAAATTTATACCCCAGGTTGTTGAAGGTGCAAGATTCAAAGGCAACACAGCAGGAACCTTCTTTTTCACCTACAATTAAGGGGGTTCGGCCCATTTTGTCCCGGGAGGCATAAATGCCCTGCGGGGTTAACACCAGAATAGAGCAGGACCCTTCAATAAGTTCCTGAGCTTTTAACAACCCATCCCGAAAAGAATTTTCCTGGTCTATAATTACTGACACCAGCTCGGTCGGGTATATAGCCCCCCGGTTAGTCTCCAAAAAATGAGTATGGTGATTGGCGAAAGCCTGGTCGGCTATTTCGTATAGGTTATTAATTTTTCCTACCGTACTAATTGCATATTGACCCAGGCGTGAACGCACCGTCAAAGGCTGCGGTTCAGTATCGCTTATACATCCTATACCCATATTACCTTTCAGCTTAGGCAAATCAGCTTCAAATTTGGCCCTGAACTGAGTATTTTCGATGTTATGTATTGCCCTGTTAAAACTATTTCCACTCCATACTGCCATTCCACCTACACTGGTACCCAGATGAGAATGGTAGTCGGTACCAAAATACAAATCATTGACACAGTCTTCTTTTGCAACAACCCCAAAAAGTCCACCCAAAGCAGCTACACTCCTTAATAATTTTTATAACTGACAGGTTCTAGAATTACACTATTATTATAATATTGCAATGCTTTTTTTGTAGAAATACCATTAATTATCTTCACCGACAGTTGCGCGAGAAGAAGAAATACTGGTGCTACTAAAAACTCGCATAAATAACGAGGGCCATTGGCCCCCGTATCTGCAGGACTATTCTTGGGCTCCTCGGCGCTTTTTGAAGAGGGCATCTCTTCGTTTAAATTCCTCATGGGGATTCCGGGAAGGAACACCTTCCAGCACGCTTGCGTCAGGCATCATTTTGCTCTTGTTTGCTCTTTTCATTATTCATTACCTCCCAAAAAAGTCCTAGCATATTTTATCCGAGTTACCTGCATTGTAAACCAGCCACTTTTTGTCAGAAAAAATATACGAATATCAATCCATAGCCTTTTTCGCATTGTCTAAAACTGATTTTATCGCCTCAGTTATCTCCTGATAACTGGTACAACGGCATATGTTAGATTGCAGCCATTCATTTATGATCTCATCGCTGGCATCAGGGTGGATATCAATAAGGCCCTGACAGTTCATAATAAAACCAGGAGTACAATACCCGCACTGAAAAGCAAACTTTTCTATAAAAGCCTTCTGAATAGGGGCGTTATTCAGCCCCTCTACAGTCGTAACTTCGTGCCCGACTGCTTCCACTGCCAGCATTAGACAGGACTTAATCGGCCACCCGTCAACAAGCACGGTACAGGCTCCGCAATCTCCGTTTTCACAGCCTGGTTTAGCCCCAGTTAGGCCCAATCTTTCCCGCAATACAAAAAGTAATGTGTCCGCTGGTCTTATTAGAGCTTTTCTTTTCTCACCGTTTACCTTTAATTCTATTAGCCCTTCCTCAACCATTTGGAACACTTGCTATACCCCCCAACTCGTTTACAATACTGGTCAATAGATTTCTCAATATAAATGTTCGATACTCCGCAGATCCCTCCAGGTTGCTGGCAATGGGAATTGGAGTAATATTAATGGCCTTGTCGACCCTCTCTCCTATCGGTATTGAATTGTTATTTAGTTCATTTTCCATTTCTATGGACCGGAACGGAAAATCCCCCAGGCCGCTAAAGGCAATACGCACCACCTTATCTGCCCGCAATGCGCAAATAGTCAGCAAAGGGTAATTAATCTTATCCTCTTTGGTTCGCTTTACATGCACATATGGGCAGGACAAATAAGATGTAGCTATTTTTACCTGAACCATTAATTCCCCTTTTTCTAATCGCAGGCGTTCATTAAATATCTGGTTAATCGGCAATGTCTTTTCCCCCTTCGGCCCGGCAATAACCACTTCACTGTCAGCCAACAATAAAGGCAGCACCGCTTCTCGATAAATGATAGTGCCGCAAATATTCCCCCCCAGGGTAATTTTATTCTGTATGGTGTGATCAGCAACCCGGGCACTGGCTTGGGCTAACAACGGAAACAAGTTGGACTCGTGGATTTGGGTCAGGGTAACCGCTGCCCCTATGACCAGATGGTCTTGCTGAATCTCCAGAATATTACACTCGGGTATGTCTTTTATATCGATTACGGCCCCGGTGCAGATATTTGCCATGCGGGCCATACTGATGATTTCGGTCCCGCCGCCATAATACACAGGATTCTTTCCACGGCGTTCAAGACATTGATAGTTGCTAACTGCACTTTCCACGGTACCGGGACGATAATATTCGAAGTCAAATGGAATCACAGTTTGCTCTCCTCCACTTTTCTCCAGATTACTTCAGGATATACCGGTATTTCTTCCAGTTCCACCCCGGCCGCCCGGCTGAGGGCGTTAACCAGTGCCGCATGTATGCCGACTATTCCGTGTTCCGCCAATCCCCGGGCCCCATAAGGTCCAATCATGTTCGGGGTTTCCACCCAATCCACCAGATATTCCGGCTGCTCACCAATGCGCATTACTTTATAAGTGCGCAGGCTGGTATTTTTAAGCTTTTGATTTTCGTCATAAATAAAGGCTTCCCGGCTGCCCAGGCCCAGACCCATACCCATGGCACCCATTACTACTCCCCGGGCACTTTTCGGATTAATTACTCTACCTGCATCCAGCACTGTAGCCGCCTTAAGAATTCTGTAGGTATAATCAGCAGTATTGAGTTCAATTTCCACTGCTTGAGCACCCGGGGTTTGATAGGGACCAGGCTTCCCTTTGCCGGTTTCCTTATCCATAGGAGAAAGATGAGGCATAACATAAGTACCAGTTCCTATTATCTGGCTTCCCACTGTATTGCCATTGGGATATTTATAACCGTGAACGACATCAGCATATTCTACATAATAATGAGGATTATCTTTAAGATAGACTCTGCCCGCTGAGACTGCCAGATCCTCAGCTGAACATTTCATGGCTATGGCGGCCAGGTCAATTATTTGGCGCAGGGCATCTTTGGCTGCTTCCTGTACCGCCCGCCCTACTAAAAAAGTTGACATACTAGCTACTGTTTTCCAGTCGTGAGGACTGGTACGGGTATCGACTTCCATTTGGACATAAATACGGTTAATATCCACTTTAAGTTCTTCCGCCAGAATTTGAGCCAGGGTAGTCTTGGTGGAAGGGCCTATCTCTACCGCTCCAATCTGCAAGTTGGCACTTCCATCAGAATTAAATGTAACTACAGCTGATGCGAAAGCATCAGTAGGAGAACTGGAGGTTTTCCAGATACAGGCTACCCCTTTAGCCCTAATACGGCTATTATCCACAACTATGCGCTGGCCTTCATCCCAGTTAATTAATTTCTGCACCTTGTCCAAACAGGCCGGCAAATATCCCAGATTGCTGGGGGTTAACACTACCTGAGTAGGACTGGTTGCTCCGGGGATAATGGCATTTATTTTTCTTAAATCAAGGGAGTCCATGTTTAGTGCATTGGCAAGTTTATCCATGGTGCGTTCCACCGCAAACGTAAATGAAGTATGGCCAAAGCCACGAAATGAAGTAGCATAGGTATGATTTGTATAAACACAGTAAGCATCACACCAGACATTCTCAAGCTTATACGGTCCGGTGCAACTCATAGCCATAGCATCAGTCATGCGCGGTCCCGTGTCGGCATAGGCTCCGGTTCCCACGACAAAGTAATATTCCCCGGCAACCAGCGTGCCATCTTTTCGGGCACCAAGTTTTACTTTTGCCTCCAACGCAATTTTTCCAGGCGATGAGGCCATGTCCTGTTCCCTGGTATTGGCAATAAGTACCGGCTGCCCTTCGACTGCTAGCGAAGCCATTACCGCCAGGTATTCCAAATTAGTTGGTGCTTTTCCCCCATACCCTCCGCCAACCAAAGGTACTCGGACCTGTACCTTGCCCAGGTCCACCTTAAAATGCTGACTGATAAGCTTGCGTACCGCAAAGGGAGATTGAGAACTGGTGTGAATAACGATTTGTCCGTCCGGAAGAATCTCCGCTATGGCATTGCGGGGCTCCATGGCTATATGATCAGCATGGGGAAGAGAGTAGGTTCCCTCAACGATTACCTCGCATTGGGCCCAACCCTGATTTAGGTTACCTTTACGGATTTTGGCATGGTGAACAATATTGGTGTTCGCTTGCGGATAAACTTGTGGTATTACCTTTTTGTATTGACCCAGGTTTTCGTGCACTAAAGGAGCTTCACGTTCCATTGCTTGCCGGGGAGATTCAACTGCCGGCAGGTTTTCATAATCTACCTTGACCCGGGCCGCTGCTGCGCTGGCTTCCGCTTCGCTGCGGGCAATAACAACAGCTACCGGTTCTCCGTAATAGCGCACTTTTTTTTGGGCCAGAGGGGGACGATCCTCAATCACCGAACCGGTCAACATAGGATATGCATCACCGGTTATAATCGCTTTTACGCCTGGCATTCTGATGGCTTCAGCATAGTCAATCCTTTTTATATTGCCATGGGAACAGGTACTGGTGACGATTACCCCATGCAGGAGATTGGGGGAAGCAACATCGGTGTTATACCTGGCCCGGCCGGTTACTTTTTCCCAGGCATCTTTACGAATAATATCCTGTCCTATAAATTGGGGCTCCACGCTTTTCCTCCTTGCTTTAGGTTGTCCAAATCGTATACCTAAGAGATCAGGTTCCTATACCGTACCGGGAAGAATTTAAAAATAAAAAAGAACTGTTACGGTAATAGGCAAGCCATAACCTCCATTCGCAGAAATCTCCACCCCTTAAATTTACAGGGTTTAGTTTTAGTATTTTTATTTAACCAATCATTAATGTAAAACTTACAAAGACTTTTTCCTAAGGATGCCCGGTTTTTAAATCAGCCCGCTATAAATAATTACCCCTGAATGAAATTAACCGGTACAATCCATGATTTGCTGGATTTAGAAAGCTCGTCAGTAACTAATGGCTGACGGAGCTACGTTTCTTGAGGTAGATTAGGCTGAGGCTAGATAACAGGAACATTATAGCGGTAAGGAACGAACACCGTAAACGCCTCGGTTCACTTTAAAATCAGGTATCTGAAGCATATGCTTGGATTTTGGAACCATTTAGTTATATAATATAATTATATTAAATAACCATACGGGGTTCGAAAATTGCAAAAGATAGATGCAAAACTGGTAGAAAACATCCTGGATGCATTTGAATCTGCTAAGGAAGCATTAGGTTTATTACCGCAACTGCCGCCGAATTTCAAACCGGTTTATTTTCGTATTTTGAATGCAATATATAAAATTCGTGGTGATACGGAAAGTGCACGCGTTTCAGATATCAGTAATGTATCTGGATTGCTGCTTCCTAATACAACCAGGTTTATCAATGAAATGGTTGAATTAAATATAGTTAAAAAAATCAGCTCACCATTAGATAAACGCGTTGTGCTGGTGCAGACAACCGAGCTAGGAGAACAATACATTCATAAGTATGTTCTTAGTTTCATTGAAGACTTGGAGAAAGAATTTTCAGAAATAAATGAAGCAAACTGCTTAATTATGATTGAAACTATACATCAAGTCTATCAAGCCATGAAAAAAATCTACCAGAAGCAAGAATCTGTTAGGAACGATGTAGGATTCCCTGAAACTTGACTAGCCTTAATCTTTTTGACTGCCCGGCTTAGTACCGCGTTTTTAGTGCGGGTATTTTCGCAAGTTGAGAGGTATGCCCCGGAAATACATGCCTTGGCCAGCTATACAAGGAAGGAGACAAATATGTTCAAAGTAAATGATTATGTTGTATACGGCTTAACAGGAGTTTGCCGGATTACAGATATTAGAAAAGACGAATATATTAATAATGATGAAACCCAATATTACGTTTTAGAACCTGTCTACGACAAAAATATGACTATTAAAGTCCCGGTTAATAACCGTAATATTTTGATGAGGTCAATCATTACCAAAGATGATGCCTTATCATTAATTGAGAAGATGCCGGAAATAGAAACGGTCATGATTGACGATGAGAAAGAAAGAAGTGCTTATTTCAAATCTGCTCTCCGGCTGGCAAGAAATGAAGAACGGGTGAAAATTATCAAAACATTGTATCTGGAAAGAGAAGCAAAAACCGCTATTGGTAAGAAGTTATCCAGAACTGATGAAGATATTATGAATACCGCTGAAAAGCAACTTTGTGAAGAATTCGCTGTAGCTCTGAATATCCCTCCGGACCAAGTAGTCTCCTATATTATCGAACATATTCCGCAAAAATAAGGAGTGGGGTTTGGGGTGTCAATTATTATAAACCTCTAGTTTAGTAAGCTGTTGAGCGCCCAACATATTTATTGCCTCGTCAACAGTTTTTCCACTTGCTCCGGTATAAACAGCTATATTAGCTCTTTCTAAAAGCGTAAAGGCCTTGGGACCAATTTTGTTGACAATTAGAATACCTACTCCAGCCTTAATCAGTTTCTGTGCACTTTCTGTTCCTAACCCCGGGCCCTCATCTTTATGATTAATTTCCAGCAGGCTATATTTCTCATGATAAGGATTCCAGAGAAGAAAATAGTGCGCATATCCAAACCGCTCTTCTACAATAGATGAAGGGGTTGTTCCATCTGAAGCTACTGCAATCAAGTTGTTCGGCCAATTTTCATCCGGTTGAGATTGCTGTAACCCCATACCCGCATCGTAAAATTCACAATTTTCATCAGGACTTATAACCTTATTCCGGCGTCGGCAATACCCGTTTCCCAGACAATAACTACCGCCTTCAATCCGAATGCCTTTGCCATTTGATAAGGCATCGGCAATTTTAGAATAAGCATCCCCTAAAATACGCTGAAAGGTGGGTCGGGAAATTCGCATCATTTCAGCACATTCTTCTTGTTCCAGATTAAGAAGGTTTTTTAATCGAATAGCCTCTATTTCTTCTACCTTCAAAACCACTTCTTCTAATGCGGACAAGGGAATCCCCACGGGCTTAAAGACTTTAACTAGAGGGATAAATCCCACTTTTCTGCATTTCGTTTTTCTGGGCATCTCTACAAACCCCACTTACCTTATTTTCAAATCAATGCCAATAATTTAATGATAATTGTGTCCGCCATGATGATTACAGGTAACATTCTGATCAGTTAGCTCACCCTGAATGTACTTCTCCAGAACTTCATCACAGGTGCCCGTGGCACCTCGAATAACCTGCAGTCCATTCTCAACCAAGGCATTAAAAGCGGGCTGACCAATTCCGCCGGTAATAACCAGTGAGACTCCTTCGGTTAAGAATAAGCCAGACAAACCAGCATGATTATGCTGCAGCGATTGACCGCTTATCACCTTTTTCTCTACTACTTGTCCGTTCTCCACGGATGCAATTAGAAACTCCTGACTTTGACCAAAATGCTGATTTATAAATTCTCCGTTCTTAGGCATACCTATTTTCATTGTTTCACCCTCCATTTTTATTCTAATTACTATCAACCCAGCCATTGTCGGATAACAGTTGGCTGAACTATACTAAGAAAATCCCCTTTTAGGAACTTTGTTCACATAATCTGGGCAGCTCATTCATGACTGCAAAAGCAGCAGCAGTGGTTCCATAAAAATAAACCGGTTTTCCTTCAAACAGATGACTAATACCGTTAAATGTTCCATTGGTCAGAACTGTTCCGGTAACCAGGAAGATATCACAAAACCCGGCCAATTTCGCCGTATCATTCTCCCCATTCCAGACCTTGACACCATATCTTGTCTGTCCGATGTTGGATGGATTAAGATCTGTAATACGTACATTTTCCGGGCCAAAAACTGATGCACAGTTCTCCAGAATTGCAGGCTGGTAGCCAATGATACCGACTCTGCATTTACCATGCCTTTCTAATACGGTCCGGGCAATAGCCTGAGCACATAATTCCGGGCCGGTGTCCCGGCAGTGAACAGTATGGTCAACCAGGCCGACTCTTTTGGCCAGGGCATTGAGTGTAGCTGCCTGAAGAGCCAGGTTCCCCGGATGATCAGATGACAGTCTTAAAACCTCTGCTACCGGGCCTTTATATTCCCTGGGATTGGCAGTAAAAGCTTGCCCCACACAACCATCTATCTCCGCCTGGACAAGAACCTCCTTTCCGGTTAGCAGAGGGAAGTCCTGCCGTTCCGGTTTTCCTATGGCCTCTTTCACCGATAATCCTCGTGTGGTTACATTAATATGGCTTCGTAGCATTTCAGGGTATTGCTTTAGCAAACCATTTAAAGCTTCTGGTACTGATGTATAACGGATAACCTCCCCCTCCCTCACTTACTGATTCTTTATGGCACTATACAGTTTATAGCCCCCGCTGATATTTTTGGTATTATAACCATGTTGCCGCAGAATCCGGTTGGCAATATAACTTCTCAGTCCCACCTGACAGTATAGTAAAATCTCCTTATCCCTGGGGATCTCAGCCATGCGTTCCCTGATATCATCTACCGGAATATTATAAGCACCATCGACCATTCCTCTTTCAACCTCTGCCCGTGTACGCACATCTATTAAAAAAGCCCCGCTCTTAACCTTGTCAGCAACTTCATACCAGTGCACTACTTCCACATCTTTATTGACAATATTGGCAGCAGCATAAGCGACCATATTTACTGGATCTTTGGCCGAAGAATAAGGCGGCGCATAGGCCAGTTCCATTTCCTGCAGGTCAAAAACAGTTAAACCGGTGCGTATAGCCTGAGCCAGGGTATCTATGCGCTTATCCACTCCGTCATAACCTACGATTTGGGCTCCCAGCACTTTTCCCTCGTCAGGAGTAAACAGCAGTTTAATAGTCATCGGGGTAGCACCCGGATAGTAAACAGCATGTGAATTAGGGTGAATATGACAGGCCTGATATTCCCAGCCCAGCTTGCGAAGTTGTTTTTCATTTTTGCCGGTGAATGCAGCAGTCATACGCAATACTTTTACAATACCAGTTCCCTGGCTGCCCGCATACTTTATTCGGTGACCGGCAATATTATTGGCAACAATCCATCCCTGACGATTGGCCGGCCCGGCCAGAGGAATCAGGGTATCTTCCCCGGTTTGAAAATCCTTAATCTGTATAGCATCACCAGCTGCATATATGCTGGAATCAGAGGTTTGCAGGTATTCGTTAACCATGATGCCACCAGTTGATCCAATCTTTAATCCCGCTTCTTCAGCCAGCCAGACTTCTGGTCTGACTCCAATACCGATAATCACCATATCAACCGAAAGTGTGGTACCACTGGCCAGGATGACTTTCTCAACCTTTTGTCCTCCTTCGAAAGCTACCGGTTTGTCATTTAGGACAAGGTTAATTTCTTCATCTCTTAAATGATTTTGAGCTATGGCAGCCATCTCCGGGTCCAGCGCTGCCAGAATCTGCGGCCCGGCTTCCACCAGATTGGCTTCTATATCCAGCTCCTGTAGCATTTCCGCCATTTCTATGCCGATAAACCCGCCGCCAACAATTAATGCTGATTGTACTTTTTCGTGTTCAATATAGCTTTTAATAATATCGCTATCGGGGATATTTCTTACCGTAAACACGTTGGATTTGTCAACGCCCGGAATATCAGGCATAACTGGGGTCGCCCCCGGGCATAAAACCAAATAATCATAGTCCTCCAGATAAGTCTCTCCAGTCACTAGATTTTTGATTTTAACCTGTTTCTCCCCAGGTAAAATTTCTTGTACTAAACTCATTGTCCGGACATCTATGTTAAACCGTTTGGACATAGCTTGGGGAGTTTGCACCAGTAGACTTTTTCTTTTTGATATAACCCCGCCCACATAATAAGGAAGACCACAATTAGCAAAAGAAATATCTTCTCCTCGTTCAACCATTATAATTTCAGCCGTCTCATCCAGCCGTCTTAACCTGGCCGCAGCACTGGCACCTGCTGCTACTCCGCCGACTATTATCGTTTTCTTACTCATTTGCATGGCACCTGCCTTTTCTAAGAAATATGGTGTGTTACAGTAAGCCCCGGTCTTAGGATAGTCTATCCTATTGAAGTGTATGCTATTGTGGTCATATGCTCATTACCGTCATTATATTTCTTAAGGCACCATAATGTCAAGCAAATCTCATTCTACTCACTTCACTGTAATTGTATGTTTTCACATATACTCAGATACAGCGTAAAAGGCAAAATTTTTGCGTGTCAGAGTTTTCCCATGATATTCAGCAGGCTCTGGTAACTATCTACATCATGGTACTTTACTTTACTGGTGGAAAGCTGGTTAAAAAGCCGCTTGGCACAAGCTATTTTGGCTTTTTCGATAGGACGCAGGTTCAGGCTTTCCATAGTACCTTTGGTCTCGGCGATAAAGAAAATATGTTTCACTGTACCTTCATTAAAAGCAATGGCCCAGTCCGGCGAGTAGTTGCCAACCGGAGTCGGAATGGAAAAGCCTCGAGGTAGTTTGGCATAAACGCAAACCTCAGCAGCCTTATCCATATCTTCTGCAAAGCGGCGCTCAACACTCCTGTCAGCCGAGCCATCTGTAATAACATAATCCTGAATGCTTTTCCTGGCTCGAAAAGCTTTAGCAAAATCACCTGCACCTTTTTCGGCCGTAAAAATACTGCTGTCGTACTGTTTTTCGATTTGATCATAAGTAATATGCTCTACAATCAGAGCTGCCTTTTGTTCCTTGATTAAGCGGATTGCTTTGGTGATAAACTCCTCCGGATTTTGTTTAAACATGTTAAATACATACTTTTCAATGCCGGCTAAAATAGCAGCTACCGTACGGCGTGTAAGAATGGTACCTTCAGCAATTTTGCCTATCAGATCATATTTTATTGGGCTGGTTGCTGCGTGCTGCAGGGTCTCTGTTCTGGTTGCTTCACAGCTGAAGCTATCCCCCCGGGCAATAGCCTTCTCGTCCCAATCCGTAGTTTGCTGACCCGTTGTAACCGTGTATTTAAGCTCGGTAACAAACATTTTTTCATTAATATGCTTGATTGCCTTTTGAATTAACTCCTGGCTGTCGAATTCAACCGTATAGGCATACTTGTGGTTAATATATCCCCATAAGGTCTGGAACTCCTGCTTATAAAAATTATCATTGAGGTTATTCTCTTTAATCCTGGTTTTGTTTCCGTTTTCAATCATTCTATCCAGGATACTTTCATCAAAGATACCCTGAACCAGATTATGTATACTCTCAGCTAGAGGGGCCAGGGTATCGGGAAGAGCCGCCAGGCAGTTGTTTTCTAGATCAGCCCGGTATGTCTCGGTTATATTATCGTGGTCATCAATGTAATCATTTTTCATCAGATAGCGGTAAATAGCCCTGGCCTGGCTATCATCCAGTACCATCGGCTGGTCACCAGCCATAATAGTCTTACCGGTAAAGTATTCCAGAGTTGCCTTAGAGGGACGATCATATAAGGCCTCCTTTATGCCTTGTTGCAGATCGGCTACGAAGTTTTTATAGCCCTCGCTGGCAATAACCGTAAGCGTATTAATGGAATGAACCGCTTCACCACAGCGTTCACTATCCATACGATCGCCATTTTGGTTAACACATAAGCGCAGACCCCGGCCAACCTCCTGGCGCTTGTGCGCAGGACTTGTACCGCCATGTTTTAAGGTACAAATCTGAAAAACATTCGGGTTATCCCAACCTTCTCGTAATGCCGAATGGGAAAAGATAAACCTTACGGGTTCTTCCAAACTGAGCAGGCGTTCCTTGTTTTTAAGTATCAAGTCATAGGCAGATATATCATCGCTTAGATCACTTCCCCGCACCGTAGCACTGTCTACCTTGTGTCCGTGTTTGTCAATGCTGAAATAACCCGCATGGGTGGCGCGCGGCTCAATGCTTTTTAAGTATCTGACATAAGGTGTATCCTTCAAGGTAATGTAATCGCCTAATACATTGCTATACTCCTGTTCAAACATATCGCCGTATTCGGAGTTAACCTCTTGCCCGGCCTCATTATACACACGATATTTGGCCACCTCATCAATAAAGAAAAGGGAAAGCGTCTTAATACCCAGATTAAATAGATGCTGTTCTTTTTCCAAGTGGGAGATAATGGTTTCACGGATTTGAATACGACGCATGTCCTTTTCAGATACATCACCGACGACTTCACCCCGGGACAATATTTGGCCGTTAGTGAAAGTAACCGTACCCCGTATGGGGTCTATATCACTAATACGGTATCCCCTATATTGTTCCATATTATTGGATATTGCATAAAGGTCATCATCAACACCCAGAATACGAGTTTCACGATTAATAGACTTTTTATAGCTGATTTCCAGCTCAATTTTGGCCCGGGGCGGTTTTTTCGGTGAAAGTATAATATTTTCCAGAAATAAATACTTATCTGTACCACGGAAATTCTTTAACTGAAAACCCTTGACCTCAATCTTTTTTACCAAACGTTTATTAAAAGCATCTACTGCATCCAAAACATATACCAGGTTATGATGCTGAATATGGGTGGCTGAGTAATTTAAGCAAAACAAAGGGTTAAAATTCGCTAAAGCGCTCTGCGTCTTGTCTCCCCCCATCTTTTGGGGTTCGTCCAGAATGAGAATAGGGTGATTGGCTTTAATGACATCAATAGGCCGGCGGCTGCCAAACTCATCTAATCTTTCGTAAATACGGCGCGCTTCTTTACTTCTGCCACCCTCTTTCATCGAAGCATTAAATGCCTGGATATTGATAATCATTACGTTAATTCCGGCGCTGGAACTGAAACTATCTAATTCAGTCAGGTTTTTGCTGTTGTAAACAAAAAACCTGGCCTTCTTGCCGTAATGCTCCATAAAGTGCTCCTGGGTGATTTCAAACGATTTTTTAACTCCTTCCCGTATGGCGATAGAGGGAACCACCACAATAAATTTGCTCCAGCCATACTGTTTGTTCAGTTCAAAGATAGTTTTAATATATACATAGGTCTTTCCCGTCCCTGTCTCCATTTCTACATCTAAACTGCAAGCCCCTAAATGAGTAATCAGGCTATCGGACTGCTTAATATTATTGCGGGCTTGCATATTACGGATATTTAATAATAGCTGTTCACCAGTTAGAGCCAGGCCAGCGTTTCCAAAGCCGATAGCTGGCTCTTCTTCAAGAGTTTCCGTTTTAGCAAACAAGGTTAATTGGGTATTACGCGGCTTATGGGTTATACCTAAATCACGCACATAGCTGACCCGTTCAATAAAAGGCTGTCCGGCAAATATATTCACAACACTATTTACAGCATCGGTCTGGTATTGTTGTATTTTGAATTGGAACTTCACCCGTGCTTCACCGCCCTAAATGTTTCTCCACTCGCCGCTAATTTGGCCGGGAAAATTCTTGCAGCGGATTTCACCAGGTGTGCCCACCGCTTTAGGTTCAGTTGACCCGGACCGATAGTTGCTGGCCCAGATATGGCATATGGGAATCTCCAGTTCTTCTGCCCGGGCTACAATTTGTGCCGTAATAGAGGTGCTGGCATACTGGTTGCCGTCCCATACAACTATAACCACGTTGCTGTGTTCGGCTATAAACCGGCCGGCTTTTAAATAAGATTCTCTTTTCGTAGCTGACGGAGACATTTCAATGATTTCCAGAGCCCGGTTTGATAACCAATATTCAAACTCACTGCGTAGTTCTGTGCCTGACGGGTCTAAGCGATAATCATCCGCGGGACCAAACTCGTTTGTATATCGCTCCCGGGCGTAAGGAAGAATAGCAATAAGCCGAGAGGCTTCAATTTTTAAAAGCTCACGGGCAACCAACCGCTCAGCTCCCGCTGCCAGTGGTGAAAATACAGTGAGATAGTGCGCAGGGTATTGCTTTTGTATATAATTTATGGCTTTTTTTATCGCCACCTGCAATTTTGGCATTTCTTTAGGGTCCAAGTTAACATGACCAGTAATTCCGATCCTGAGCATTTCCTTATGCCCCAATGACAACAGGTCTTTAAATTCCTTCATATTCACATTCATTTCAATAATATGGTCCGGGGGCAGGCTGGAAAGCTCGTATTTACGCTTATCGGCCAGATTGCTCATTTTCAGCAAGTTCTCCAGTGAGCGGGCTCCATGACGGTAGCAGGTAGTAAGGAGAAATGCATCCAGTACGCTGGTCTCAATTTCGAAGTGATCACCTTGCTTTATTTGCGGGGCGTTAGTCTCCAGATACTGCCGAAGGATAAAGGCGCGGCGGATCATAAACAGCCGGTCTTCAATGGTGTTGGGGTTGCCGTTTATACCCCGGATATTTATAAAGGCTCGTAAGCGGCTGATAAAATCGGGTTTTTTGGCTGCCCGGTCTGCCGCCGTGTCACCGCTGCTAAATTCTTCAAAAGAGTACCGTGTGGCCCCGGCAAAAACGTAAATACCTCCGCCCAGAGGATGTACCATACCTTTATGAGTGAATTCTCCATCCTGCATAGGAGCCAGAAAATAACGCAGCCAACCCAGGAGATGGCCCTGGCAAGGGGTATCAAATTCATCCCAGAAGACCAGCGGCATTTGTCCCTTCAGGTTTAGATCCCGCACCTGGTTAAATGCTGTCTGTAATTCATCCGGATTTTCAAATTGGGATAGATTGAAAGTAAGTTGAGCTTTCTCACTAATGCCCAACCCTTTAGCTATTTCTTTTATCACAAAGGACTTGCCTACCCCCGGCGGTCCAAATACGGCCACACACAGTGGCTTTTCCGGGTTTTTTAATTGGAGATAGTTACGCATAGCATTATTGACGCTGCGTACCCCCTCAATTTCACGACGGTCAGCGCTGCTCCATGCCCCCACGGTTTCTATCGGTACATCTGGTAAAGCTTTTTGGGGCCCGTATACCACAATGTTTCTTGCCAGCTCATTCACTGCCCGAACACTATGGTGAACATCATTGCTGGAAATATCCTCATGGTTTCTTCCCAGGGTTTCTTCCAGGATGGTCCAGTGTCCAGCATTAGTAAATGCGGTATTATTTTTGTCAACATAAACACCAAGTTCGCTGATCCTTTCCCGGTAGGGCAAACTCAGGCCGGCGATTTCTCCGGCTTGCAGCTTCTGAAATGCACTGCCTATAGTTTTATAGGGAAACTGCAAATAGCGGCGATTGCCCTCTTCCACTACATCATAACCTTTAATATGGAGCAGGCGGGCTAATTTAATGCCTGTACAGGCAGCGTTTTCCCAATTTATGGTCTCGGGGTTATATGCCCAGCAAGCAGCCAGTGCGCAGATAATACAGGTATTATCACCAATTATCTGCCCCGGGTATTGACTGGTGAAATCGCCTTCCTGTCCCCTGCGGTCAAAAATAAGAGTATTAGCTTTCCTGCCGACAATAACGGCTCCGCTCAACCCAATGGGAATGATAACTTGCTTATATTTGATGTCGTTTCCGCTCTCATTTACAAAGGGACAATTGGGACTAAGAACTGCACTGACGACTTCCTCCATCATTCTTTCCCAGGATAAAGATATGCCTACCTTTACGGTACATGCCCGAAGGTCGCTTAAAGAGCTTACAATGATTGTACGATCATTAAGACCTAATTCAGCGATACGTTTGAGTAACGGGTTTTCTTTCCCATCGTTATACTGCCCTAATTTGATAATGATCTGGGCGGGTCTGGCTGCGCTATTTTCCAGGGACAAAGCTTGCGGCCATCCTTCACTGCAACTGCGAAAGCCTAGTCCGCTGTCTTGAATTACCAATAAATCAGGGCAGCCTAATAAGCGGTTAGATACATAATCCCAGCAGGCAGTTTCAAATTCATGCCATTTCCAAAGGCGGCAGGAAGTTTGATCTGATCCAGGATTCATAAATTCACGCCACAAAGTCCACGAAGTGGTAATAAGCTTATCTTTAGGACGATTGAGCAGATCATCATTCAGATTGGTTCCTTCTATCCGGGCTTTATCCGGGGTAATCATTTCTTTCAGCAGTTCATAAACAAGAGCAGAACCGCCTGGCTTGGAACTAAGTTGTATCCGTGATTTATCTTTTTGCCGCTGCCAGTAATAGACTCCGCCCCTGACGGTGACATCTTCATGATAAAACCGAAACCAGTCTACGGTTGGATCACCACAAACCTGTATTAACCGCTGCATTCTAATCTACCTCCTAAAATTCCAAACCTAAAATCAATTTAAAGCAAGGTCCCCTTGCCGGTAAAATTCGGTTAAAAGGCCCTCTCTTTTTTACTATTTCTGATGATGCTCATTTTTGTTATTGTACCATTAAAGATTCAGACACTGTCTGCAAAAAAGGCAGAAACAGGGAAATAGCGTGTCCCCCTGGCCATAAAAATTGCTCCCCGCCCGGCAGAAGCTTCTAATTAATCTGTCTGCTTTTTGGGGAGCAAATTAGTCCTTAAGTTAGCCCTCGGGAAGGTTTATTCATGCATGAGCAGAATTGACCGCACTTTGTGCGTTTTTCTTATAATTCCGCCACATGGTCCACAGTGGCCCGGCAATACAGATAGTGGAGTAACAGCCGGAAATTGTACCAAACATCATGGGCAGCGCAAATCCCTTTATCGACCCGATGTCATAGATCTGGGCAAAAACATATACAACTGTAATGCTCACAAAAACCGCCAGATTAGTATTAATTGAGCGCATCATGGATTGGTTGATACTTAAGTCAACCAGTTCCTCGGCCGATGCTTTTTTACCCAAAAGGCGTTCATTTTCCCTGATGCGATCATAAATAACAATTGTATCATTTATAGAGAAACCAATGATAGTCAGCATGGCTGCAATAAACGAGTCATTTAACGGGATTTTGAAGATAATAAAGACCGCCGTAACGATAAAAGCGTCATGAAACAATGCAATTATCGCCATGCCACCCGCAGAGAATCCGCCTATGTTCCTAAATCGGTATCCCACATACACGAGAATTAAAAGAAAAGAAAGTGTAATGGCAATCATCCCATTGGTGAAAAAATGCTTGCCAATAAACGGTTCAACGGTCAGTGATTCGGATAATGCCAAATGGGCATCGGGATATGCCCGGGTGAGTGCCGAAGTAGCCGCTTCCTGTTCCTGTGATGTAAGTGCTTCATTGCTGGCCAGACTGACAATAAGTATTTGCTCATCTTTGGCCATATTGGATTGCAGTTGACAGTTGGTAGTTCGCCCTACCGCCTGTTCAACTATTTTCTCGGTCTTTTCAGCGTCAATGGTGGCAGAATAGGTATATTTTAGTATGGTACCGCCCTTAAACTGAATATCAAGCTTAATCCCGTTTATAAAGGCGGCAACAACACCAAATAAGATAAGACAAATTGAGATTGTAAAATAGATAAATCTGTTTTTATAAAATCTGATCATTAATACGCCCTCCTTGCACCAAAGTATTGCGGTCTGCGCAATGCTATAAAATTGCTGAGCGAGCGTATCATCAGGCGAGATGCGGTAACACCAGCAACAAAGTTCATAATAACGCCGCATAAAAGCGTATAACCAAAAGATAGCAATGAACCGGAGCCTAACATAATTAGAATAACAGCTACAATAATGACGGTAATATTCCCATCAAAAACCGCCGAAAAGGCTCTCTCAAAGCCGGTATCAATAGCCCGCAGCAGATTTTTGCCATTATTAAGCTCTTCTTTGATTCGTTCCGATATTATAATATTGGCATCTACGCCCATGCCGACAGATAAAATCAAACCGGCAATTCCGGGCAGAGTCAGTGTAAACTGCGGTATGGACAACGCCAGTAACTGGCCGGTTACCTGTAAAACCAAGGCGATGCATGCTACTAGCCCAGGCAAACGGTAATACAGAAGCATGAATAAACAAATCAGCGCTAATGCCATTTTGCCGGCTATAATCATTACCGCAAGGGCGTTGC
>JBMNOY010000073.1:0-8222 GCA_050943315.1 Syntrophomonadaceae bacterium | reverse complement strand
GTCACACTTTTTTAAGTGTGACAAAAGAACCGTCCCCCTGTCACAAAAGAACCGTCCCCCTGTCACAAACCACCGTCCCGTGCCCGCACCCCGCGCCCCCGTCCCCTGTCACACCTGCCCCTGTATAAGAGTTTTTTATACCCTCTTATAGTTAGACTCTAAATAGCGTACAATATATAGGGATAATTGAATAATTAGGATTGCTAGGGGAGCAACTTGCTGAGAAAGCCATCTGGCTTAACCCTTTGAACCTGTTGGATAATGCCAGCGTAGGAAAGTAATTGTATCAAGGAGCTATAAAGATGCATTTACTGCATCTTTTTTTTATATATGGATCCTGGCCGTTCTCAGCAAGATATTTCATTACGAGGAAGGGAGATAGATATGAAAAATGTATTAACTATTGCCGGATCTGATTCATGCGGAGGAGCAGGAATACAGGCAGACCTGAAGACTTTTAGTGCCCTGGGGACCTATGGCATGAGCGTAATCACTGCGGTTACGGCTCAAAATACCATGGGGGTATTTAATATCCGCGAGCTGGACGCAGAGATTGTAAGGGACCAAATTAACTGCTTGTTTGATGATATTGAGATAGCTGCGGTTAAGATTGGCATGGTATCCAGCATGGAGATAATCGATACTATTGCGGACTGTTTACTAGCTAATAAAGCGGTAAATATAGTTGTTGACCCGGTTATGGTTTCTAAGAGCGGTTCCCATTTGTTTAAGCCGGAATCGAAGGCTGAACTTTTAAAAAGGCTCTTTCCTCTGGCCGATGTTGTTACTCCCAACCGGTTTGAGGCGGAGGTAATCACCGGGGAAAAGATTAAAAGCGTAGCCGATATGGAAAAGGCGGCCATAAAAATAACCGCATTTGGTGCCAAAAACGTGGTAGTTAAAGGCGGATGCCTGACTGCTGACGCTGTGGATGTAATGTATGACGGCAAGAATTTCAATTATTTGAAGACTTCCCGGGTAAACACCAGGAATACCCACGGAACCGGGTGCACCTTTTCCTCAGCCATAGCAGCCTACCTGGCCAAGGGGTTTTCTATTTCAGACGCGGTCCGAGAAGCCAAGGAGTATATTCAGGAAGCTATTGAGAATTCCCTTAAGCTGGGTCATGGGGTAGGCCCCACCAACCATTTTTACAGATTATACAGAAAAGCAGGTGTAGGTAATGAATAGTGAAATGAAAATAGGCGGGTTTAGCCAATTTGCCCTGTGGTTCGGAGCAGCAGTCTCTCTGGCGGAAATAATGACCGGCAGTCTGCTGGCTCCGCTGGGGCTTAAAACCGGGATTATAGTTATCCTTTTAGGGCACTTGATTGGAACCTTGATTTTATCCCTGACCGGTATCATCGGTTTTAATGAAAAAAAGCCTTCGCTGATTTCCAGTCGTTTATCATTGGGAACCTATGGGTCCTATATTGTATCGCTGTTTAATATCGTACAGCTGATCGGCTGGACAGCTATAATGATGATTCAGTGCACCCGGTCGCTGCAGTCCCTGACCGGAAATATCCCCGGCATCAGCAATTTCACCGTGCTGGTCATAGTTACCGGTGTTTTGGTAGGTATATGGGCTCTGACTATGGATAAGGGTATAAGCCTGATTAATAATATCGCAGTAATATTATTACTGGGATTATCAGTTATTATGCTGGCAGTCTTTTTGGGCGGAGAATCAGCCAAACCGGTTTCTGGTGCCATTTCTCTGGGAGCGGCACTGGAACTGAGCATAGTCATGCCTTTATCCTGGGTTCCCCTGATTTCTGACTACACCATGGCGGGTAAAACCCTTAAAGGAAGTTTTATGGGCAGTTTCGCCGGATATTTTTTAGGCAGTTCTTTTATGTATATTGTGGGGTTAGTTTTCGCGATATATTCCGGTTCATCCGATCCCATCGGAGTGCTGGGAAGTCTCAATATGGGTCTGGCTGTGCTGCTTATCGTAATTCTATCCACGGTAACTACTACCTTCCTGGATGTCTATTCCGCAGTGATGTCTACTTTAAACCTCTCTGCCAAGCTAAACAGAAAACATCTGATTATAATTTTTACGGCGCTGGGAACCGGGCTGGCCATATTCTTCCCCATGGAGCGATATGAGAGCTTTTTATATATGATAGGATCATTGTTTGCCCCGGCATTTTCGATTATCCTTACCGACTATTTTCTCTACCGGCAGAACCGTTCGGGAAGTTTATTTAACATTCCCGGCATCATCGCTATGGTGGTCGGTATATTTACCTATTATAAGGTAATCAATTTGGATTTGGTTATCGGGTCGACTATTCCTTCCATGCTGATTACCGTATTTGTATATGCGGTGCTGAGAGTGGTTTTTGATACTGCCCTGCACCGCGTTGATCTGGCTAAAGAACACAGTTAACCTTGGGACTGAAGATATTACCAACACCTTTTTTGCAAGATGATAAGCCGGAATGGGTATATTGTTGTTGAGGGCAGGTTTTGGGAAGCTTCCAGCCAAATAGTGCCCCATTTAAGGAGATGACAGGTTGAAAAAAGGACTTGTACTCTTGACCCTCACCCTGGCACTGGTCCTGGCAGCCAGCCAGATGGCTGCGGCGGCCGGCCCGGGTAATGTCGTTCCCCCCAGAGGACCCGTTGAAGACCAAAACTGGGTACCGCTGGCTGAGCAACTCAATCTGAGTGATCGACAGGTTCAACAGTTAAAGGAAATCAACCTGAGCACTCACCAGACCACCAAAGCCTTGAAGGTTAAATTGATCGACGCCAGGTTTGAACTGCGGCAGCTGATGATTACGGGAAGCGATAAAGCCGCCATTAATGCCAAAACCAAGGAAATTAACGATTTGAAGACCCAGCTTCACCAGGTTAAACAACAGAAATGGCAGCAGGTACAATCAATCCTGACCGCCGAACAGCAAACCCAACTTAAAAACCTGAAGGGCTTTGGCCACCATGGTGACCGCAACCGGGAGATGCGTTAATAACCGGGCAGAATAAAGGAATCTGGTCGCCATACACCAGAAGGGACAGGTAGATTACCTGTCCCTTCTGTCTACCTTTATGCAGGTCCCCTTAAACATCAACGCCAGGAGCAAACATAATGCTCTATAACATCTATAGCGGTAAAGATACAGAATCCCATAAAGCTTAAGACTACGATACCCGCATACATATCCAGATAGTTTACCCGCATCCAGGAATCCATGATGAAATAGCCCATACCGTATTCGGTCCCAAATGTTTCGGTAAAAAAGAGAATAGATACCGCTGTCCCCAAAGCCAGGCGGGTAGCCGTTAAAACCTCGGGAAGGGAGGCAGGAATAATTATTTCGCTAAACATTTGCAGCTTGCCGGCACCCAGAGACTGGAGGGAACGAAATATTTCCGGAGGGATGTTTTTGACTGCATCCCGGGAGGTAATAATAATTTGAAACATTACTATCAGTACAATCATAATCAGTTTGGAAGCCTCACCCAGCCCGAAGATCAGCATGACAATAGGAAGCAGGGCAATCTTGGGAACCGGATAAGTAAAGTAGATGAGGGGTGAAAATATCTTGTCCACCCGGTTAAAATAGCCCATTAAATAACCCAGGGGAACCCCAACCAGGATGGAAATAATAATCCCTCCTAATATCCGGCCCAGACTATATAGAACATGCACCTGCATTTTATCTGCGAATATTTCCCCAATGTTTTTGAAAACAGCTAAAGGTGATGGAATTATGGGAAGTTTTACGGTATATGCAATCAAAAGCCAGAGCGCCATGATTACTATGAAGCTGTACATGGCTCCCTGCCATTTATCTCGTACCCGCACCTTTATCATCCTTGTAAAGTAAATTTCTTAGTTGCCTGGACATGGCATAATACTCGTTGCCTAATCTCTGGTTATCCAATTGAAAACAGGGGTTGTCAATAACCTTGCGTATGGTTCCCGGCGAAGGTGAGAAAACCACAATTTTACTGCCCAGATAAAGTGCTTCGTCAACACTGTGAGTAATAAAAACCGTGGTTACACTGTGCTGTTGCCAGATTTTTAGGAAAAGCTCCTGAATCTCCTCCCGGGTGATGGCATCCAGGGCTGAAAACGGCTCGTCCATCAGCAGTAAATCAGGCTTGAGCACAAAAGCCCGCGCAATGGCCACCCGTTGTTGCTGTCCGCCGCTTAACTCCCGCGGATACCGGTGTAAAAGCTTATCTATACCCAGTTCACCGATGATGAAGCTGCTGTAAGCTTCATCAACCGGCTGACGCTTTATTTTAACCCCCAGCATGATATTCTCATAAACGTTTTTCCAGGGCAAAAGTCCATAGTTCTGCAGAATCAGACCTATACGCTGGTCCCTGGGATTAACCGGACGGCCGTCTATGAGCACACTGCCGCTGTATTTTTTCAGTATTCCGGATAATACATACAGGAATGTTGATTTTCCGCATCCCGACGGTCCGATAAAAGTATAAATATCCCCCTGGGCAATGTCTATGGAGACTTCTTTTAAAGCCAGGGTATTTTCCTTGCTGCCCTGGTATTGAACCGAGAGGTCTTTGATTTCGATCACTGACAACTACTCCAAAATGTTTTTAACTACCAGATCTTTATATTCATAATTCCCTTTTATGAGTTTCTTTGCTTGCATCCATTGTACAACATCATTGAATATTTCTTCGCTGGGTAGTTCTGCCTGGTTATACTGGGGCAGCTGTATAGAATCTTTGATTTGGGCGGGGAAGCCCTGTTCCTGGATAATAAAATCGATGTAACTGGAAGCCGGTTCCTTATTGAGGTAAGCTACCGCATCATTGTAGGCTCTGAAAACAGCCTTGATCTCTTCCGGGCGGGTTTCTATACTTTCGGCGGTAAAGGCTATAGCCCCGGCCTTATTGGCCAGCCGGTCGGTGCTGTTTAGGACCCGGGCACCATTTTTTATGGCCAGTCCAGCTAAAGGCTCCGGTAAAATAGCCGCATCTATTTGGCCTCCCTGCAGCATTTCGAGTCTGGTGGGCAGTGCAGGAATATTTACCTTATTGATATCTTCAGCTTGAACCTGGCCGGCAGCGAGAATTGTGTCGGCCGAATATTCCATTATAGTATTGGTGGACATTCCTACTTTTTTGCCTTTTATATCCGCCAGGGAATTAATGTCAGAATCCTTCCCGGCCATTAACTCAATATTGCCATCGTTTTTGGATATAATTCTCAGGTTGATTCCACCCTCATTGGCAAAAACAACTGCCAGCACATCAGTGATTACTCCATCTAATTTGCCGCTCTGCAGGGCACTGTCCCGGTCTTTGGCACTGGTGAAGTGTTCGATGTTTACCTTGACTCCCTCTTTTTCGAAATAGCCGTTCTTCTCCGCAATTATAAACGGTATTGACTCCACATCCGGCATAACTCCAATATTAATAGCCTTTTGTGGAGCAGCTGATTTATCCTTAGCACAGCCGGCAAAGCTCAGACCGGCTAATACAATCAGCAGACAAGCTAATATCTTTTTCATCTTTATCCCCCTCTATTTATTAATGACTCAACTTTATTCGGCTATATTACCTACCAATAAGTTTAATACATCATTGACCATAAAACCATAGGTTTATGAGATATGCTGGTTCTACCGGTTCAGAATAGGTTTATAAAGTAGAAAAGCTCTCCAGATGGACACGGAGGGGGAAATTTGAAGGATTAACACTGGTAATTAAACGGGGAGCTAATAGCTCCCCGAATCCTTAATCCAGTTTATTAGTCTTTCTCCAGATGTTTAACTCCTGGGCTTGCTTTATCAGATCATCCCGGAATTGCGGATGAGCAATTTCTATTAATGCTTCCGCCCGCTGCCAGGTATTTTTACCCTTCAAGTTTACTAATCCGTATTCGGTTACTATATACTGAACTACCGTACGAGGATCAGTAGCTATGGCCCCGGGGGTGAGAGTAGGCACAATCCTGGATTTCAGTACATCACCTTTGCCATAGGCTGATGATAAACATATGAAGCTTTTACCGCCTTTTGACAAGTAGGCACCTAAAGCAAAGTCTAACTGGCCGCCGGTTCCACTAATATGTTTAGCGCCGGCCGATTCCGAGCATACCTGCCCAAAGAGATCAATTTCAATAGCATTGTTAATAGATATGAAGTTATCCAATGATCCAATAACATAAGGGTCATTAGTATAATCCACCGGGTAACTGGCTATTTCCGGATTATCGTCAACGTAATCATATAGTTTCTGGGTCCCCGCCCCGAAAGCAAAAGCCTGCCGATAACGGTCAATAGATTTTTTAGCACCAGTTATTTTACCGGCATTAGAAATATCTACAAAGGCATCTACGTACATCTCCGTGTGAACACCCAGATCTTTAAGATCTGATTCCGCAATCATGGTCCCTACTGCATTCGGCATACCGCCAATACCCAGCTGCAGGCAGGCACCGTTGGGAATTTCGGCCACAATAAGCTCTGCTACCTTTTTATCTACTTCCGTTGGTGGTCCGGAAGGCAGTTCAGCCAGCGGAGAAGTGGCTTCCACGATATAGTCAACCTTGGATATATGAATGCCTTCTTCATATCCTCCCAAACAGCGGGGCATATTCTCATTAACTTCTACGATAATTATCTTGGACTGTTCACATATGGCAGCCAGGTGCGAAGCCTGGGGTCCGAAATTGAAATATCCGTGTTTATCCATGGGAGCGACTTGTAACATAGCTACATCAACCTGCCCCACATTTTCACGATAATAGCGGGGCAGTTCGCCATATCTTATCGGTCCGTAAAATCCCAGCCCCTGGTCATAGAGCTTTCTGTCCACCCCGGTAAAATGCCAGGAGTTAAAGGTAAAATGGCCATGGGGATTTTCAACATTAAATGGCTCCGGCCGGCGCAGGGATACTCCCCCTCTGATCTTCACATCGAATAATTCTTCCCAGCGTCCGGCCAGTGCCTTATCCAAAGCATAAGGATGTCCTACACAAAAACCATAGTCGACCCAGTCTCCGGACTTAACAACCTTTACGGCCTCTTCCGGAGTACGTAATTTGGCACGGTATTCGCTTTGATAGCGCATTTATCTGTTCCCCCTTCATCATGCCACATGATCTACACACCAGGATATTTCACCGGTCGCCCGAAGGTGGAGTTCGGCTCGACCCTCAGGCTGAGCAGCAACATCAAGCTATGCGGAGCTGTTTCCCGCCTGTTGCATACTCCGCCCACCTTCTTTTCTCACCTCCCCGCCTTTAAGTACCAGCCATAAAACCAATTGTTGAAGAATACAGGTCAATACCGGCATTACTATTTGTGGCTCTATTCCCTGGTATATTAATTACTATGCCGGCAGGTGGTATTTATAACAGCTAATGATTTACATAAGGGCGGTGGTCTAACAGAAATGAATGATTGCGGATTATCCGTGGGGAGAGATTGCCGCCGGGGTAATATGAGAGCAAAAATCAGGCAGGGGGAAATGGAAATAGCTACTGTGAAGTATTTCGCAGGCAGCACGAGAAAAAGCTTTTACCTTAGCTGCCGGGCTTAAGTTGCCGCCAAGGAACCAGCCTGGTTAAATATGCGGCCGGTGAGCTAATGATAACGGCTAAGCTACAGTTTAATTACCCGCCTTTTTCTTCGGCGCCGCAGGTTTCTAAGTCTTATAAGTCTTATTAGATACAATAGGGCAAAGATAAGTACCAGTAGCATTGCGGCGGTTTTAAGAATACTGAAACAGGCAGTCTTAATCCGGGTCCATAAGGGAGGTTGGGGGTTAACTGCAAAACTAGCCAGCAAATCAGCTTTACCCACTTGCTGTCCATTGATGTACATTTTACAAGTGCCTAAAACCTGCCCCTTTTTAACGGGGGCGGTAACCTTTTGTAAGGGATAAACCTTATAGGATAACTGGGATTTTTCTTCCGGCAGTACTGCAGCAGTCAAATCGGCATTGGTGGTAGCCTTAACAGTGGGGGCCAGTCCATTTTCTACCGGCACCGTGGCGGTTATTTGCCCGGCTTTTTTTAAGGTAACTTTACTATAATTGGCAAATCCATAATCCAGCATTTGTTCCAGGTCCGGATATACCGACGGTGAATTCATGACCACGGCAATCAATACCAGTGAACCTCTTTGGGCAGCGCCAACTACACAATTGCCGGCCTGTTTGGTATAACCGGTTTTAACTCCGATAGCACCGTCATACCGGTAGAGTAACCGGTTTTGATTAAC
>JBMNOY010000014.1:0-39732 GCA_050943315.1 Syntrophomonadaceae bacterium | reverse complement strand
GTTCAAATGTACTTTTTTTGATTTTTTTTTACCATTGTTTGCTGATTGACCAACAAACCTGGAATAGGACAGACGCTCAAGCGGCTTAAAAAGGGTACTTTTTCAGCGGTCTCGAACCGTCCCCCTGCTTCCAAAAGAGGAAGCAGAAGAATTATTCTTATTCCCCTGCTTCCATTTTTTATGCTTAGTCGTTGGCCAGGAAAAAGAAAGGCTTATGCTTCTACTCTAAGGGGCCTCATCATATCATTGTCTTCATGTTCCAGTATATGACAATGCCACACATAATCCCCACTGTGCTCTTTGAAGTGCATAATAATTGATGTTACCTGCCCGGGTTCTGTTCTCACTACATCCTTAGGCCCTTTTTCAAAATCTAATGGCGGAGTTAAGCTTTCTAAATCAAACTTATAGTTCCCCTGTTCATCGAAATCTTCCTCAGTAAATACTTTTCTTCCTAATATTTCAAAGTGTACTAAATGGATATGAATAGGATGTGGGAAATCAAAGTGGTTTACTAAATGCCATATCTCAACTGTATCTAACGCTGGTGTTTCGGTAGCTGGCTCATTCCACATTTTATTATTAAGCAAATGTAGTACTCTGCCGTAATGGTCTGTAGTTTCATCCAAGTGTAAGGTCCTCTCTTTGACAGCTGAGGCGGGATCAATTTTATGAAATGGCATTAATTCCTCAGGAACAGTACTAGTATCCGGGTATTTTAGTTCAGTTCCTACTCTGAATTGCATTATAAGCTCAGTACCAGGACTAGGAGGAGCTGGTGAATTATTCAGTAAGGTTATTTCCTGTCCTTTATACTTCGAAAAATCTATTATTAAATCACATCTTTCCGCCGGTTCCAGAATGAAAGAGCTAATCTTCACAGGGTGGTGTAATAATCCTAAATCAGTGCCTATTTGATGGAATTCCCCGCCATTACTTAGGCTAAGGTCATAAGCCCGAAGATTTGATCCGTTTAATATTCTAAACCTATATTTGCGAGGTTCAACTTCCAGGTAAGGCCATATTTTCCCATTTACCACTATAGTATTTCCAAAGAAAAATGATGGTGTTGAAGGAACAGGATTATCAACCGGTGGAGTGGCATTATCAGGGTAGAATAATGATCCATCCTCATTAAAGGATTTATCCTGTATCAAAATTGGTATTTCGTAGGAACCCGACGGCAGGTTAAGTCTCCTTTCCAGAAAATCTCTTATAATATAGAATCCAGCCAGTCCTGCGTATACATTTAACCTTGTTATTCCTAAGGCATGATCATGATACCATAGTGTAGCTCCAGCCTGATGATTAGTATATTCATATACTTCTTTGGTAAACTTTGGCCCGACAAATCTATAATCTCTGGAAAACCATGCTTCAGGGTGCCCATCGCTCTCAGCTTCCACATTAGCGCCATGGAGGTGAACTACTGTTCTTACATCTGGAGTATCCATGGTTCCATGAAGAGTATGATCTACTGGAAGCAAGTGTCTATTGGGAAGATTGTTTTCCCATTTAACTTTAACAAGTGAATCTTTTGGAACCTCTATCGTTGGACCAGGATAGGTTCCATTATATCCCCAAATAGTGGTAAGAGGAAAATTTTTATGAAATCTATGCTTTGCTTCCTGCATTACAATATGATAAAACAGTTCCCGTTTCGAAGTATGATAATAAAATGGCCTTGCTTTGGCTGGTATTGGCAGTGGATCCACAAATTTAGGGATAGTAGTAGGATCTGAAGGATTTACAGTAATTTCAGGTTCTTGGGGAGAACCTTTCGAATATTCTGTCATGAGTCACACATCCTTTATAAACCATTTTCTAAAATAAGGTATTATTTTTAATATCATATGGTTTATTTGGGATCTGTGTGTATAACAATCAAAAAATCTTGTAAGGCAAATGGGGTTTCTTGAGGGGATACAGTCGACGTAGCAATGTCTACCTTTAGATTGCCACTCTGTGCGTGCGCTCGACGGGCGCAGTCTAGTGCAGGTTAAGTTTAACAAATCCCAACGCATCCAGATACTCCAGGAAAATGGTTAACAAGATTTATTAAAAAGCATAACCTACCGACTGGGATAGAAAGCAGCATAATTACTGAATGCATTTCGGTCGGTAACCACTGCCCCGCGGATATCCAATACTTCTGGACTGATACGCAATACGCACAAATCACAATGCAGGTTTCTCCGCCTATACATCATGGGGTTTCGTGCACATATCACATAACATAATTATGGAGCCGTTTACCGGTTGGAAGCCGTTTATTCTCCCTGCGCTCCTGGACTTCCTGGAAGGCTACCTTTTCATGTTCCAATCGATCCGCTCTTCTATTTAAAAGAATACCGTATAGTAGAATGGAAGGGATATTATTGATCGGAGTTATGTAATGGAGCTCTTCCAAATCAGCTCTATGCAACAATAACACCGTCCTTCACCAAAAATGATTACTATATGTGAAGTGTTAATCAGGTATTCTACCTTTTATTCTGCACCTTTTGATAGAGACGTTATTTGAAAGCATTAATATTTGAACCTTGTGATTCCCTCTTTTTCGACCATCTAGAACATCATCCCAAAAAAATGTTTTCGTTATGCCACCTTATGAACTGCGAAGATGGCCGTTCCTGCAGGTTATCAGGCAGTTCAAGCAATCGTCGGCCATGAAAGGAATAGTAGTCACGACCGTTGCCGAAATCCTCTTTGATTCCCTTACTTACTTCCACATGAAGATCCTCTGAAATAGTGAGATAACCTCTATCAAAGAGCGTATGTATATCTTGCCTTAACAATAAGCCATTACTGGGAATATGAGGTCCTTGTTGTGAATAGGGCTTAATGTGGGCTGCTTCCAAAACGGGTAGGGTTTTTTCACCGGAGATAGCACAACGGCGATGATAGGCTTCAGTAACCATTACTCGAAATGCACCCTGCCCCAGTCTGGGAAAGGCTGTATAGCCTGATCCATACCGATTACCATTCGGTTCATAAATTATATTTGAATCAGAATTGTGGTATTGACTACGCTTTAGCCGTTCTTCCACCTGCTGATATAAACTGCGCCCGGCAAAGGAATCGCCGCTATATATTTTTCCCTGGACAATACCGGGTTTCCAGTCTGGAGGAACCGGGATCCAATCAGCACGATCGAAGAAAAAAGGTGAAGTAAGAATGATGCAGCCGATAACAGGATCGGGTTCTGTCTTGCGGTCACTCTTGCGGTATTTATGGATAGCCCGCGCAAAGCTTAGATAATCGGGCGTTCCATTTTTATGACCAAACGCTTCCCATGCCAGGGAAACCGGCAGAAAAGCATGGCGTACAAAAAATCCGCCACCGGCAATATAATTCAGGGGACTATGCAGCTTAAACAAAAATAACCCATAGGGCTGCAAAGCCCGGAATACCTGTTTGCCGCCTGGCTGCCAGAAATTCAATTCGTCGGGCTGGTGATTAGCCAAATAATCATACCAGTCATTATCAGTTACCCCGACATAGATGTTAGCTTTATTATCCATCTAATCAGGCTCTCCCCGAGGGTTCAATTCCTTCTAACTTTTTAGACAAACTATATTAGCCTATCCCACTACCTATAAAGCTGAATAGCAGCATTGCACATTTTGGTGTCCATTAAGCTTAAATCCCTAAGAATTTTTCCAAGTTCATCCCACGTACTATCAATAGGTTTTATTATCTGTTATCGCACCGCTTGAGTTGGCATAGCTTACTGAATAGGTTAATTTACTATTTCCCTATTCCCTCACATAATCCTCCTCTGTAGTTAAATATTATTGGTATTCATAACGGTTCACCGCTATGCACGGATTTCTGAGGTTGTAAGAAATGTTCAGATTACATCATATGTATTGCAGTAGTATTGCAGTAAGAAGCTAAACACAATCAGTTATACAATATAATAAAAACCGCGCAAACCCGCGCGGCTACTTATTTCTAACTGGAGCCGATGGGCGGATTCGAACCGCCGACCTGCTGATTACGAATCAGCTGCTCTGCCACTGAGCCACATCGGCCTATTTCATTATCAAGTAGATGATATCAAGATTATTAATCCCCGTCAAGCCTGTGTCAAATCGTTGAGGCAGCATGTAGAATATGGAATTACTGGCAATACCAAAGATAATTCTACTATTCTATTCAACATTCTTCGACAATATCTTTCCTTATATATTTTGCTAATGATATAATTAGCCATGTGCGCAGCACATACAAAAGTACGCGTGACGCGTACAAAAGGGCAAAGGAGTCCATGGGGTAATGGATTTGCGGGTTTTTTTGTCTTTTTTTGAAAATTTACTATCCATTGCTATCCCCAAACGGAAGGAGGGAAAGAGACAAAGCCCCTGTAGCATTGGTAATTACAATTTTTAATAATTTTCTTAGCCGCAAGGAGGATATTAATGTGAAAAAGAGTTATGTAGTAATAGGCTTGTTGTTTACTTTCCTGACTTCAATTTTGCTGGGAGGATGCGGAGGTACCGGCAGCGCGAGCAAGGAAACCTATAAGATTGCTTATATCGGACCGATAACCGGTGCCAATGCAGCACTGGGTCTGGGACTTCGGAATTCCGTGGAATTAGCTGTAAAACAAGCAAATGAAAAGGGTGATCTTCCTTTTAATCTTGAATTTGTTGCCCTGGACGATGCCGGTGACCCGGCTACGGCTGTAACAGCCGCCAATAAGGCAGCTAGTGATCCGAAGATTATCGCTGTTGTTGCTCACTTTAACAGTGGCTGTGCCCTGGCCACCAAAGACGTTTTCCATAAATATGGCTTACCCGCAGTTATCGCGGCCGCTATCAATGACAAAATTACCCAGGATGGCTATGAGGAAGTAACCCGGGTTATTACCGCTTCCAAGGTTCAGAACCTGTATGCGGGAGATGTAGCCACCAAAGAACTGGGTGTGAAGAAGATAGCTGTAATTCATGACCAAACTGAATATGGCAAAACTAACGCCGAACAATTTATTGAACAAGCCCAAAAGAATGGTGCAAAAATGCTAAGCTTTGATGGCATCTCGGTCGGACAACAAGATTATTCGGCTCTTTTAACCAGAATTAAGGCAGAGAATCCGGACATGGTCTTCTTCGGCGGACTGGCCACCGAGGCGGCCTTAATAAAGCGGCAAATGACCGAAAACGGTATTGATGCTATTTTTATGAGTGATTCTGGAATACAATCTAAAACCTTCATAGAGATTGCCGGTACAGCCGGCGAAGGTACCCTGTGCCATGGACTGGTAAGCCCGATAGAAGATTTGCCCAAGGGCCAGGAGTTCATCGCCGCCTATGATAAAGCAGGTTTTAAGGAATACTACGAATCGTACGGCCCGTTTGGCTATGATGGAGCAAACATAATTATTGAAGCCATGAAAAAGGTTGATAAGATAGACAGAGCCAGTGTTGGCAAAGCGATTCGGGAAACAAAGAACTATGACGGCGTACTGGGTAAGACATCCTTTGATAAAGATGGACAAACCACTTTGAATACGGTTATTACTTATGTAGTAAAAGATGGAAAATGGGTACCTTTGAATAAATCCGGTCTTACCTTCAAAGACGGAAAACTGCAAAAGTAGTATTTTATAGCATCTAATTAGATAATTTGCTTGAATTGTACATTCCGGCACGGAATGTACAATTCATGTTTTTAGAAAGGAGGCCATTTATTTTTGGACGGAGCAGTCATTACACAGCAATTTTTGAATGCTATGAGTCTGGGCGCCATGTATGTTCTGGTCGCCGTAGGGTTTACATTATTTTTTGGCGTTATTGATATTATCAATTTTGCCCATGGAGAGATTTTTATGCTGGGTGCTTTCATCGCCCTGACTACCGCCGGGTTTATGACCGGTTCCGGTTTTTTCGCAACCCATTATATCCTCTTATTTATAATTATTATGGTGATAACGGTAGCCTTAAGCGGATTAATGGGAACAGCCATTGAACGGGGCATCATCAGACCCATGCGCGGAGCTTCCGACCTCATGATGCTGTTATTGACCCTGGGTGTATCAATTATTATCCGGGAGGGGGTCATGCTCTTTTACCCCAACGGAGCAAACCCGCAGTCATTTCCTGATTTTTTCCCCAGCGGCAGTATCGAGATTTTTAACGTGGTGATGAAATACGAACAAATGTTGATTATTGGGCTGGCACTGCTGCTGGTAGTTTTGCTGCACCTTTTTGTAACCCGGACCCGTTATGGGCGTTTCATGCTGGCCACGGCCCAGGATAAGGAAGCAGCCATGATGATGGGGCTTAACATTGACCAGGTGATTATCCTTACCTTCGTGGTGGGCTCAGCACTGGGAGGTATTGCCGGGGTTATGAATGGCATGTATTACAATATCATCAAGTTTAATATGGGTTTTTTAATCGGTATAAAAGGTTTCTCGGCAGCTGTGGTAGGCGGCCTGGGAAATATTTATGGTGCGGTTGTAGGAGGGTTCTTGCTGGGATTTTTGGAAATGTTTGCGGCCGCATTTATTCCTGGTGGTTCACGTTATCAGGACGTTATTGGTTTTGTGATGGTTATTCTGTTTCTGGTGTTTAAGCCGTCCGGAATCTTTGGTGAAAAAGTATATGAAAAAGTCTAAGGAGGTGCCAGAATGGGCAGCAAGTTAAAGAGTTTTCTTGTGATTCTGGCTATTGAACTGATTGCATACGCTCTGGTATTCATGACCGTGATACTGGAGAATTTCTTAATCATTCTGGCTGTCTTGCTGGGCGCTTATGCACTGGTCTACTGGTTAAACCGCAGTAAGCCCGGCTTCATAAGAAATATTCAGACTATCTTTAATGAAAACCGAGTTATGGCCTATATAATGATTTTTGTGCTGCTTTTTACATTTCCCATTTTACAGGCAGGGAATCCTTACTGGATTCAGGTGGCAATTATGGCCGGCTTGTATGTAATGATGGCCTTAGGGTTAAATGTGATGGTTGGCAATGCCGGTTTAACCTGTCTTGGCTATGCAGCCTTTTATGCTATTGGTGCTTACAGCTATGGTCTTTTAAGCATCCATTACGGATTATCTTTTTGGCTCTGTTTACCGCTGTCAGCCCTTATTGTAATGGCTTTCAGCTTACTTTTAGGCCTTCCCGCCCTGCGGGTTAAAGGGCACTATTTGGCGCTTATCACCATCGCTTTTGGCCTGGTAGTTTATCAGCTGGCGGTTAATCTGGAGAAAATCACCGGCGGAGCCAACGGTCTAATGAATATCCCTGCCCCCACACTGGGGTCCTATTCTTTTAATTCCCCCTTGGATCTTGGCTTTATTACCCTGCCATTTCACGCCAATTACTTCTATCTGGTTATGATTTTGGTGGCCATAACGGTGTTTGTAGTAAGCAGCCTTTCCCGTTCATTGACCGGACTGACCTGGAATGCCATGCGCGAAGACCAGCTGGCGGCGCAGTGTTATGGAATTAACTTAACTCATAATAAATTGTGGGCATTTGCCTTTGGCGCTATTTTTGGCGGTATTTCCGGTGCCATATATGCCGGCATGATTGGGTTTATTGCCCCGGAGAACTTTACCTATAACCATTCTATAATTATTCTCAGCATGATTTTATTGGGGGGTATTGATTCAATTCCCGGGGTTATCTTCGGAGCGGTAGCTCTAACTATAATTCCGGAAAAATTCCGGGCCTTTGACGATTACCGGACGATGTTTTACGGAGTTGTTGTAGTGGCTATTCTTCTATTTAAGAAGGATGGTTTGATACCGGCGCGAGCCCGGAAGTTTACCTCGCAATGGATTACCCACAAAAGCCAGACAGATAGTTAGTAGAACTTACAGTTGTTGGTGAGATTGATTAAGGTAGTGAGGGAAGATGTTATGACACTATTGCAAACAAAGTCATTGAGTATGGTCTTTGGCGGTCTGGTAGCCGTTAATCAGGTTGATTTTCAGATCGCTACCGGTGAAAATGTAGGAATTATCGGGCCTAACGGTTCAGGGAAAACCACCTTTTTTAATTTATTAACCGGCATCTATGAACCGAGCTCGGGCGAGATACTTTTTGAAGGTAAAAGGATTAATGGCGCCCGTCCGGATTACAATTATAAATTAGGAATTGCCCGCACCTTTCAAAATGGGCGTTTATTCTGGGGACTTAATGTGCTGGAAAATGTCATGGTTGGTATGCATAGTAAACAAAAAAGTTTTATCTGGGATGCCATCATAAGAAGCCGCCGAGAACGCAGGGAAGAGGCCCAGGCGGTTGCCGAAGCCCGGCGTATTCTCGAATTTTTCAGCCAGTCGCTATTGGAACAACAGGATAAATTGGCCAGCAGCTTATCCTATGCTGACCGCCGGCGGCTGGAAATCTGCCGGGCTTTAATTTCTCGGCCCAAATTGCTTATTCTCGATGAACCTTCGGCAGGAATGGACCCTAATGAGACTCAGGAATTGGTAAATGACATCCATAAGATCCGGCAAATACAGCCGGATATTGCGATTATTGTTATTGAGCATGACATGGGCTTGATTAAGGGACTGGCTGACCGGGTGGTTTGTTTTAGTTCGGGAGTAAAAATTGCTGAGGGAAGCTTTGATGAAGTAAGCAGTAATGAGGAAGTTGTACGGGCATACCTGGGAGAGGAGGATTAGGATGCTGGAGATAAAAAACCTTAGTACCCAGTATGGCTCCATCAAGGTATTAAGGAATGTTAGTATTAAAGCCGCCCGGGGAAAAATAACCTGTCTTCTGGGAAGCAATGGTGCAGGGAAAACCACTACCCTGAAAACAATTATCGGGCTGGTGAAACCTTCCCAGGGGGAGATATTTTTAAATGGTGAACGCATCGATTTACTGAAAACCCCGCAAATCATACAAAAGGGAGTGGCGATTGTTCCCGAGGGCCGGCGTTTATTTCCCAAATTAACCGTAGAAGACAACCTGCTCATCGGTGCCTGTTCAGTAAAGAATCAAAACCGGATTAAGGAGAATCTCAGACGTTCCTACCGGCTATTTCCCCTGCTGGAGGAAAGGAAAAAACAGACCGCCGGGACCTTAAGCGGAGGAGAACAGCAGATGGTAGCCATGTGCCGGGCTTTGATGAGTGATCCCCAGTATCTGTTAATGGATGAACCGTCACTGGGGCTGGCTCCCATCCTGATTAAGGAGATTTTCAGCACTATTGTCAGGATTAATAAGGAGGCAGGCACCAGTATACTGCTCATTGAGCAGAATGCCCATAAAGCTATCGAAATAGCCGATCAGGTATATATTATGCAAAAAGGTGAAGTAATTATGGAAAGCAACGGGGATGACCGTTTGAGCAAGGAAGCCATAAGACAGGCCTACCTTAACAAACAGAACGAAGTCCCTGCTTAGAGGTGTGATAGATTAAAATGTTTAACGATATTTTAAAATTACTGGACAAAGAAGAAGCAGTTAAATTTTTGCAAAAGATACTGCAATACGATACCACCAATCCGCCCGGAAACGAAAAAGCACTGGCCCAGTATATTGCCGATACCCTGGAGAACTTCGGTATCAAGAGCCATCTGGATATGCTGGCAGACCAAAGAGCCAATGTGGTAGGTTGTTTACCGGGCAGCGGGGAGAGAAAAACCTTGCTGTTTAACGGACACCTGGATGTTGTCCCGGCCGGTGAACAAGAGTGGCGGCATCCTCCTTTTGGCGGACAAATAGATGAAGGCAAAATCTATGGCCGCGGCGCTTCGGATATGAAGGGGGGGCTGGCGGCGATGGTAATGGCGGCTGGTTTGGTTGCCAGGGCAGGAGTTAGTCTAAAAGGTGACCTTTTAATCACCGCAACTGCTGGCGAGGAGACCGACAGCATCGGCGCCCGTGACCTGGTTGAGCGGGGCTATTTACAAAACGTGGATGCGGCTTTAATCGGTGAACCGAGTAATCTGAAATTATTTTCGGCTTCTAAAGGGGCCCTGTGGCTGGAATTTAAAACGGTAGGAAAAACGGCGCATGGGTCAATGCCGGATCAGGGCTGCAATGCTATTCTGCAGATGAATGATCTAGTCAATGAATTAAACCAATACGTTTTCACCGGTCCCGAGCATCCTATGCTGGGACAGTCAACCATTAATATTGCCACCATTCACGGAGGGGTTAAAACTAATGTGGTACCGGATGGCTGCACACTGACAGTAGATATCCGTACCGTTCCCGGGGAAAGCCATGATAAAATCATTGCCGACATAGAAGCCATTATCGCCCGGCTGGCCGGGAAAAACCAGGATTTCCGGGCATCACTAACTATTATGAACAACCGTCCTCCCGTGGAAACAGATGTTACGTGTGCTGCCATGGAACATGCCCGGCAAGCGGCAGTACAAGTTCTGGGTAAAGAACTGCTGCCCGGTGGGGTAAATTTTTATACGGATGGTTCGGTTTTCGCTCCGCTGCTGGGCATCCCGGTCGTATTGTTCGGACCGGGGGATGAAAAGCTAGCCCATCAGCCGGATGAATACGTAGAGATAGATAAATATATCGATGCGATTAAGTTTTATGTAGCTTTTATTTTGAACCATTTAGCTTAAAACTGGTAAAAGGCTCGGCCTGATATGCCGGGCCTTTTATGATACTCTTGGTCTTTATTGTTGAAACAAACTGATAAAATCCTGCCGTACCGCCCCGGTTATGTATTCGCTTACATCTATTTCCTGTAAAGCCCTTATCATTTCCTGGTTACTATAAGAGCGGGATAGGAAATGCTTTTCCAGACTGTCCAGTTCCTTTAAGGCGAAAAAATCTCCCCAGATACGGCAGCTGGTTACCAGGCCTTTTTTAACCCCCAGCCTGATTTCCACCGCCCCCCAGTCAAAACGTTTTTGCAAACGGACGTTAAACCAGGGGGAGGTGCCGTAATTCCATTCCCAGGTGCTGTATTTAGACTGGGCCAATTGATTAACCTCAGCTAATTCCTCGGCAGATAAATGATAATCAGTTAGATTTTCTTCTTCTTTAATGGTTTTTAATAGCAGGTTCTTGAAGTCCTGAATACTAATGTCTGCCGGTAAATGCTCTTTAATGTTAGTTACCCGGCTGCGCACGGAAGCGACTCCATGGGATTGAATCTTGTCCTGTCCGGCGGTGAGTACTTTTTCCAGGACCGTAAAATCCGTGTCAAAGAGTATGGTACCGTGATGCATAATCCTTCCCCGGCGCCGGCATTGGGCATTTCCTGATATCTTGCGGCCGGCTATGGTAATGTCGTTGCGTCCTTCATTGCGGGCATCGACTCCCAGCAATGCCAGAGTCCGAATTACCGGACGGGTAAAGCGGGCAAAATCAAACTGCTTAAGTCCCGTTTCCGGTACAATAAAAGTGAAGTTAAGGTTGCCCAGGTCATGATATACCGCGCCTCCTCCGGTAATCCGGCGCACTACCTTGATGCCTTCGGCATTTACCAGTGCTTCGTTAATCTCACCAGCGGTATTCTGATTGCGGCCTACTATTACGGCAGGTTCATTTTGCCAGAGAATACAGTATTTATGGGACTTGTCCATGGTGGTTAATACATACTCTTCCAGGGCCAGGTTGAAATAAGGGTGGTGAGAATTATTAACTATATTAATCATAACCTTTTCCTGTCTGGGACGAGATGAACCGACTGGCTGTTTACATCCATAACTGCTTCATATAAGGCTTCTCCCAGCGTCGGATGAGGATGGATTACGGTCCCCACTTCGTCCGTCTTCATACCCCAGCTTACCATGGCGGTAGCTTCTAAAATTAAATCACTGGCATGGGGCCCAATGATGTGGACGCCTATAATGGTATCTTGATCATCAGCCAATACTTTTATCATGCCATCAGTTTCCCCCATGGTCACCGCCTTGCCATTACCGGCAAAACGGAAGCGGCCAACCTTTATGTTTATATCCCGGGCGCGTGCTTCCTCCTCGGTTAAGCCTACGGCAGCTATTTCCGGGAAGGAGAATATACAGGCCGGAACAGCATCGTAGTTGACCTTGCTCTGTTGGCCAGCCATTCTCTCCACCGCAACCTTGGCTTCTTCGGAAGCCACATGGGCCAGCATGCGTTTGCCCACCACATCTCCTACCGCATAAACGCCGGGTATGGAGGTGGCATAATCTTCGTCCACCTCAATATAGCCGCCGTTTAACTGTACTCCCAGTTTCTCCAGCCCCAAATCATCAGTGAAAGGCTTTCGACCGGTGGCTATTAAGACCACATCAGCAGTACTGTTATTAGTTCCTTTTTTATCCGCCCAGACTACCTGCAGAGCATCATCACCAGGGCAGATTTCTTTGACCAGGGCACCGGTGTGAACATCAATACCCTGTTTTTTAATGAAAACATTCATTCTTTTGACAATTTCCTTGTCCATAGTGCTAAGCAGAGTCGGTAATCCTTCCAGCACCGTTACCTCACTGCCAAAGGCCCGGTAAATGCAGGCAAATTCCAATCCTATCACCCCGCCGCCGACTATCACCAGGCGTCCGGGTATTTTTTCTACATCAAGCATCTCATCACTGGTTAAAACTCCCGGCAAATCAGCCCCCGGAATAGGGGGGCGGGCGGGAATGGAGCCACTGGCAATAAGTATGCGCCGGGTGTTTATGATCTCACCATTTACCGCCACTGTATCCGGGCCCAGGATAGTTGCCGTACCGGTAACCGTTTGTACCCGGTAGGCCTTTAGTAAAGCAGCCACTCCGGATACAATGCTATTAACAATCCGCTGCTTGCGTTCCCGGGCACCCGGCAGGTCAAACTCAAAACCGGCAGCCCTGACATTATATTCCTCCAGATGGGCCAGGGTATGAAGCACCCGGGCATTTTGGTAATAAGCTTTGGTAGGGATGCAGCCGCGGTTAAGGCAGGTGCCGCCCAAATCCTGCTTTTCGATCAAAGTTACCTTCATGCCCAGCTGCCGGGCCCTTATGGCACCAACATAACCGGCCGGACCACCGCCTATGACCACCAGATCCTGCATGATTTATTTTCCCTCCCATTTCAATACCGGTTTACGGGCGGCAGTAACCTCGTCAACCCTCTTTATAACCGTGGTGTGAGGGGCAGCTTTGACTTTCTCGGGCTCATTCTCCGCTTCCTGGGCAATCGTTGTCAGGGCGGTTACGAACTCATCCAGCCGTTCCCGGCTTTCTGTTTCCGTAGGTTCAATCATCAGCGCTTCGTGGACAATAAGCGGGAAATAAACCGTAGGCGGATGATAACCAAAGTCCATCAGGCGTTTGGCTATATCCAGGGTAGTCACTCCGTACTGGCGTTGTTTCCGGTTGGTAGCTATGAATTCGTGTTTGCACAAACGGTTAAAAGGCACTTCATAAGCTGGCTGCAAACGGCAACGCAAATAATTGGCATTTAATACTGCCTGCTCACAGGCTTCCCTGATTCCCGGCGCTCCCAGGGTCTTCATATAGGTATAGGCTTTAACAATAACCCCGAAATTACCATAGAAACTTTTGACCCGGCCAATAGACAGAGGACGGTCATAATCCCAGTAATAATGATCATCTTTTTTGGCCACCAGCGGACGGGGCAGGAAATCCACCAGATGCTCTTTTACCCCTACCGGGCCTGAACCTGGTCCGCCTCCGCCATGGGGGGTGCCAAAGGTTTTGTGCAGATTGCAGTGCACGATATCGAAACCCATATCTCCAGGCCGGGTTACTCCCATGATGCCGTTCAGATTGGCACCGTCGTAATAGAGCAGCCCCCCGCCATCATGCACTATAGCGGCGATTTGCTCTATTTCCTCTTCAAATAAGCCCAATGTATTGGGATTAGTCAGCATTAATCCGGCTACTTCAGGACTCATGTGGGCTTTTAAATCCTCCAGGTCCACCAGGCCGCGATTATTGGATTTTATTTCGATAACATCATAACCTACTACATTGGCGCTGGCCGGGTTAGTGCCGTGGGCACTGTCCGGTACCATTATTTTGGTGCGGTTTTGGTCACCGCGGTTGTTATGATAAGCCTTGATAATCATTACCCCGGTCATTTCACCGTGAGCTCCTGCGGCTGGCTGCAGGCTGAAGCGATCCATTCCGGTTATTTCACACAACATGCGGTCGGTTTCGTACATTAGCTCCAGGGCTCCCTGTACGGTTTCCTCCGGCTGATAAGGATGCAGGCCGGCAAAACCGGGCAGGCGGGCCGCCCATTCGTTAATTTTGGGGTTATATTTCATGGTGCAGGACCCCAGGGGATAAAACCCGTCATCAACCCCGTAAGCCCGGTGGGACAAACCCACAAAATGTCTTACCGCTTCTACTTCACTAACATCCGGCAATAACGGGTCATCCTCCCGCAAAAATTGGGCCGGGATAGCAACCGGCTGTTCGGGAACATCACAGGGGGGCAAATCAAAAGCATTGCTGCCCGGAGCGCTTTTTTCAAAAATAAGTTTACTCATCGTTCATCCCTCCTATGATTGCCACCAGGCGGTCTATTTGCTGGCGGGTACGTTTTTCTGTAAAGGCCAGCAACAAAGCATCTTCTAATTCATAACCGCCGATTATGCCGTTGGCCAACAGGAGCTTATTGACCGCCCGGGGATTATCCACCTTCACTGCAAATTCACGGAAAAAGGGTGCCTGATATTTTAATGACTGGCCGGCGGCTTCTAATGCATTACGGGCATATACTGCTAACTGGTGGGACCTTAAAGCGATGGCTTTCAATCCCCGCGGACCTACCAGAGTGAAATATATAGTTGCCGCCAGGGCGTTTAAAGCCTGATTTGAACATATGTTGGAGCTGGCTTTTTCCCTGCGGATGTGCTGTTCCCGGGCCTGCAGGGTAAGTACAAAAGAGCGGCGGCCTTCCTGGTCCAGGGATTGACCTACCACCCGTCCCGGAATTTTGCGCATCAACTTTTTACTAACGGCCAAAAATCCCAGATAGGGACCTCCGAAACTAAGACTGTTGCCCAGAGACTGACCTTCGCCGGCTACAATGTCCGCTCCCCACTCTGCAGGTGATTTAAGCAAGGCCAGGGAAATGGGGTCAACCATCATTATGAGCATCCCTTTGTTGGCATGTACCTGCTCGGCGGCGGCTGCCAAATCCTCCAGATTACCGTAAAAATTAGGCTGTTGCACTACAATGGCGGCCGTCTCTTGGTCAATGGCCGCGGTCAAGCCCTCACCAATTACCCCCTGCGGGCAGGGTACAACTTCTATCTGCGTTTTTCCTGAAATGGAATAGGTTTTTAAGACTTCTATATATTCTGGATGCACTGTATCAGGAACCAGTACTTTCTTCCGTTTGGTCGCTTCACAGGCCATAGTACAGCCTTCCGCGAGTGCACTGGCCCCATCATACATGGAAGCATTGGTGACTTCCATACCGGTCAGGCGGCAGATAAGGGTCTGGTATTCAAAAATTGACTGCAGTATTCCCTGACTAATTTCCGCCTGATAAGGGGTATAGGCGGTATAAAACTCCGAGCGCAGGAGCAATTGGTCAAGAGCAGCCGGAATATAGTGGTCATAAGCTCCGGCTCCTAGAAAACAGGGCATCTGTTCCACGCTGGTATTGCGGGCGGACAATTCTGTCAATTTGGCCCTGACTTCCATTTCTGTCATTCCCGGTCCCAAATCAAGCTCCCGGCCTAGTTTCAAATTGGCCGGTATGTCGGCAAATAAATCATCAATTTGATTTAAGCCGATTTCTTTCAGCATATCGGCGGTAACCGTGGGAGAGTTGGGCGTATATCTCATACTAATTCCCCTCCTCGTCCATCTCCTGCTGCATTCTTTCTTCCTCTTCGATACAGAATTGTTCGTAATCAGCGGCATTCATTAAAGCCTGTAAATCGTCAGGATTGCTCATTTCCACAACTGCGATCCAGTTCTCATAAGGCTCTTCATTTAATTTTTCCGGAGCTTCTTCCAGCTCGGTATTGGCTTCCGTAACGGTTCCGGCTACGGCACTGTAGACGGGTGAAACTGCTTTGACCGATTCTATAACGGCCAGCTCCTCTGACACCTCTAGTTCGGTATCAATTTCCGGCAACTCCACAAAAACTATGTCCCCCAGATGATGCTGGGCAAAATCGGTTATTCCGATCCGGGCCTGCTGGCCTTCAACCTTAACCCATTCGTGTTCCCTGGTATATAATAGTTCCTCCGGTATATTCATTATTATCCCTCCGTTTTATTTTCTTTTTATTTTGTATCCCTCAAGGCACATCTAACCCTTTTGACGAGTCTTCTTGCTATAAAAGATTCCTTTGCCGATACGGGCTTTGACCGGTTTGTTGCGTATTATAATATCTATCTCTTCCCCGGGCAAATTGTACTCCCTCTTAATAATGGCTAGTCCGATTCCTTTGCCAAAAGTTGGGGCATGCATACCGGTGGTGACCCAGCCAATATCCTGGCCATTCTTTTGCACCGGATAGTGAGAGCGGGGTATGCCCCGTCCGACCATTTCGAATTCCACCTGTACCCGGCCGGAATTGTTACTCTTTTGCTGCAGCAGAGCTTCGCGGCCAATGAAATCGCCCCGGTCCAGTTTCACGAAGAAGCCCAGGCCCGCTTCCAGGGGAGTGATATCCTGGTCCATCTCCTGACCGTACAGTGGCAGCTTGGCTTCAAAACGTAATGTATCCCTGGCTCCCAGGCCTACCGGGACTATATCATCGCACCCGGCTGCGAGTATTTCCTCCCATAGAGTGCCGGCCGCTTCAGGCGGACAATAGATTTCGAACCCGTCTTCACCGGTATATCCGGTCCGAGATACTATACAATCAATCCCGGCTATATTGACTGCCGGTAAGAACCAGTAATATTTTATCGTTTCTAAATCAGTGTCAGTTAGCTTTTGCAGTATGGATTGCGCTAAAGGACCCTGTACTGCTAACTGAGCATATTCATCCGAGCGATTGACGACTGATACTCCGGGAACAGCATGCTCTTTTATCCAGGCAAAATCTTTTTCACAGTTGGCTGCATTTACTACCAGAAGATAGTGCTGCGGATGGTAGCGATATATAAGCAAATCATCGACCACCCCGCCGTTTTCATAGCACATAGGAGTGTACTGGATTTGTAAATCTTTTAGAGTGGTGATATCGTTAGTAACCAGATAGTTTATGAACTCCTCTGCTTTTTCTCCGGTAACTTCAATTTCTCCCATATGGGATACATCGAACAATCCTGCCTTTTCACGTACCATCTGGTGTTCCTTGATAATACTCTGGTACTGAACGGGAAGTTCCCACCCCCCAAAATCAATAATCTTCCCGCCATATTTCTTATGCATCTCGTATAACGGTGTCCTTTTTAATGCCATTCGTATATCCCCCTTTTCTGCTATATGTGTGCTCGGAAAATACTTCACATGTACTAGATTAACTCAATCTTGTCAATAATTGAACTATTTTTAATAACCTTGGAAAAAAACAGTAACGAAGATTAACACGGTGTCTTTCACTATTTTGGGGACTTCTTTTTATTATATCGATAAACAGAACCTTAATTCATTATTTTTCGGTCATTTTCCCGATTTTTATACCTTATTCAGTCGGCTCAAGGCAGAAAAATTAAAAGTCCCTGCAGTATATACCCCCAGGGACTCGTTAGCTATTATTACCTTTAGAAACAAGTCATATACTACCTTTCCTCCACCAGGTAATAGTAGCTGGGATTGTTTATTACTATAGCCTGGCAGGATGGGCAGATAAACTGTAAATAGGCCTTGTGGTTCAGTATTTGGACCATTTTCCTCAGAGTAGCTTCAGGAAATTGTTTGCTGCAGCAACTGCATTTTTTCATAGCGGTCCTACCTCCTCGTTGATGCTTTCAGTCTAGCTTCTAAGAAGTTTATCATTTACTGTTGTGGAGGGGAAGTCCTGATAATTGATAGGACCTTTTGTCTACTACTCACTATAGGCCTGCAAATATTCAATTTGCATCTTAGCTAATTCCCTTACTTTAGCCACAGCTATGTTTATTACCTCTTCGTTTTCATTTCGCAACTGCTCTCTGACCATTTGCTCGAAAGGAATGTTACCCATATTGTCGGCCACCTCTTTTATGTCCAGCCGGCAATAAAACCCATTTACCATGTTCAGCATAGATTCAAAAAATGACTCCGCCCAGGCTTCCACCTGGTCAACATCCGGCTGACCATTAATCAGCTCAAATTTGCTCGTTCCCAGGTTGTTCATGCTTTCATCCTCCCCAACCATTCTAAAGCCTCACGCAGTGCCCGGGAAACCGCCTCCGGCGCCGGTCCTCCGGGTATTTGACGTTTGGCCACACAGTTCTTAACATCCAGATAATTATAGACGTCATTTTGGATTAGTTCAGAAAAGGACTGGAATTCATTAAGAGCCAGTTGTTCCAGGCCACAGCCTTTATTTATACAATATAGCACCGCTTTTCCCACCACCTCGTGGGCATCACGAAAAGCCATCCCTTTGTCCACCAGGTAATCGGCTAGGTCAGTAGCATTGGTAAAACCCAGGCTCGCCCCGCGGGCCATTTGGGCAGTGTTAAACCGGGCTGTAAGGAGCATAGGAGCAAAGACCAGGAGGCATTTTTTAACCGTATCGATAGCATCAAAAAGGGCTTCTTTATCTTCCTGCATGTCTTTGTTGTAAGCCAGAGGCAGGGATTTCATTAAAGTCAAAAGGGTAATCAGGTCGCCATAGACCCGGCCCGTTTTTCCCCGCACCAGTTCCGCCAGGTCAGGATTTTTCTTCTGGGGCATGATGCTGGAACCGGTGGAGAAGGCATCATCCATCTCTACAAAAGCAAATTCCCCGCTGGACCATAATATCAGTTCTTCGGAAAATCGGGATAGATGCATCATTATTAAGCTGGCCGCACTGCAGAATTCAATGGCAAAATCGCGGTCGCTGACGGCGTCCAGGCTGTTACGGGTTATATGGGTAAATCCCAGTTGCTCTTTGACGAATTCCCGGTCCAAATTAAAACCGGTAGCCGCTAAGGCCCCGGAACCCAAAGGCATATAATCAAGCCTTTTTTGGCAATCCTCCAGCCGCTCCACATCACGTCTGAACATTTCAAAATAAGCCATGAGGTGGTGGGCCAGGGTAACCGGCTGAGCCTTTTGCAAATGGGTATAGCCGGGCATGATGGTCTCTACGTGCTCTTCGGCTAGCTTAACCAGGACCTGTTCCAGATTTAACAGCAAGCCGCGCACCTCATCTATTTCATCCCGCAGGTAAAGACGTATATCCAGGGCCACTTGGTCATTACGGCTGCGGGCCGTATGCAGTTTCTTGCCTACTTCCCCGATTTTTTGGGTCAGGAAGGTTTCAATATTCATATGTACATCTTCGGCTTCCACCGTAAAGTGCAGCCGGCCCTGTTCCAATTCCTCCTCTATCTCTTTAAGGGCGGTGATTATTAGTTCGCTTTCCTGGCCAGATATTATTCCCTGCTTGCCAAGCATTCTGGCATGAGCCATACTTCCTCTGATATCCTGCTTGTACATGCGGCTGTCAAAGGAAATGGAAGCATTAAAGTCTTCCGTTAGCTCATCGGTTTGTTTGGTAAATCTGCCACTCCATAATTTCATTCTTACACCTCATAATTTGGAATTATCAATAATTATATATCTTTGCGAATATTTTGCACATAATAGTGGTATTCAACGCGGCTCTGCTTAAAATTATATAGAACGAAGATTTAGTTTATATGTTAACCAACCGCACTGCTTTTACATATTTTTCACACTGTTCACCCAGTTGTTGCATTTGATCACGGTTATAGGGAGCTACCCTTGTGAAGCTGGTGTCCAGAGTACTGGTGGGATTAAACTGCTGCAGGGAATAAAGCTCACATCCCTCAAGGTATCTGGCTATTTCTTCAATGTCTTCCGACCTATGCAGAGCTGGAACTACGGTGGTGCGAAACTCTACCTTGATATCCGAGTTTCTTAATATATTAATAGAGCTTTTGATATTTAAGAAATCAGCGGGTTTAAGTTTACCCACCGCCTGGGAGTATTTCTTAAAGTCCAGCGGAGCCTTGATATCCATGGCCACATAATCAACCAGCCTCTGCTTTAGCAGCTCACTCAACATTAAGGGATGGGTGCCGTTGGTATCCAGCTTAATCAGGTAGCCTATCGCTTTGATCAGGGTCAGAAAACGGGGGAGCCCGGCATGTATAGTCGGTTCACCACCTGTTATAACTACTCCATCTAAAAAACCCTGTCTTGCAGCCAGGAAATCCAGAACCATTTGCGGAGGAATTGACTCCTGTTGCGGGTGGCTGGTTTTTATGACCAAATGCTGGTTGTGGCAAAACGGGCAAAAGAGGTTGCAGCCCCGGGTAAATAATACTGCAGCCACTTCGCCCGGATAATCTACCAGACTCTGTTTAATTAACCCGGCCAAATTTATATCAAACCACTGCTTGGTCAAATGTTTTCCTGCCTTTGAATTCTTCTTGTTTGCCGGCATTCCACTGGTCAACCGGACGTAAATAGCCTACTATGCGTGAATATACTTCACACCGACTTTCACGCCCCTCAGCGGCGCATAGCGGACAGCTGCTGTGTTCACCGGCCAAATAGCCATGCTGAGAACAAATACTGAAGGTTGGTGATAAGGTAAAGTAGGGCAGCCTAAACTGATTACATACCTTACTGACCATTTTTTTAACCGAGCCAATGGAAGGCACCGCTTCGCCCAGGAATATATGGAAAACTGTACCACCGGTGTACTTGGTCTGCAGCGGGTCCTGGATGGAAAGGGCCTCATACAGGTCATCAGTGTAGTTTACCGGCAGCTGGGTAGAGTTGGTGTAATACGGCTGGGCTCCCTTAGCGACTTCATCATTATTGGCCACAATGATGTCCGGATATTGCTTTTTATCCTTAAGAGCTATACTATAGCTTACCCCTTCCGCCGGTGTCGCTTCCAGGTTATAAATGTTTCCGGTTGCATCCTGGTACTCCATCAGCCGGTCGCGCATGAAGTCTAAAACTTCCAGAGCAAAGGCCTGGCCTTTGGCACTGCTTATATCCTCACCCAGGAAATTCAAACAGGCTTCATTCATACCTACCAGGCCAATAGTTGAAAAGTGGTTTTTCCAGTACTGGCCGAAACCTTCTTTCACATTGCGCAGGTAAAACTGTGAATAAGGATAAAGCCCGGCCTCAGTCAAGTTCTCCAGAACTTTGCGTTTAATCTCCAGGCTGTTTTTGGCCAAATCCATCAAGTGACCCAGGCGATCGATAAAGTCTTCCTTACTTTGGGCCAAATACCCCAGCCGGCTCATATTAATAGTTACCACCCCGATGGAGCCAGTCAAAGGATTAGCCCCAAAAAGGCCTCCGCCGCGTTTTCTCAGTTCCCGGTTGTCCAGGCGTAAACGGCAACACATACTGCGAGCATCATCAGGCTTCATATCGGAACCAATAAAGTTGGAAAAATAGGGGATACCGTATTTAGCCGTCATTTCCCAGATCTTATCGTAATTAGGGTTGTCCCAGTCAAAATCTTCCGTAATGTTATAGGTCGGAATGGGGAAGGTAAATACTCTTTCTTCCACATCCCCCTCCATCATAACCTCGGCAAAGGCCCGGTTAAAAATGTCCATTTCCTCCTGGAAATCACCATAAGTGGCATCCACATATTCTCCGCCGATTATTACCGGTTCATTTTTCATAAAATCAGGAACCTTAAGGTCCATGGTTACATTGGTAAAAGGTGTCTGAAATCCCACCCGAGTAGGAACATTCATGTTGAATACGAATTCCTGCAGGCACTGTTTTACCTGTTTATAGTCCAGGTTATCATACCTGATAAAAGGAGCCAATAAGGTATCGAAATTAGAAAAGGCCTGAGCTCCGGCAGCTTCCCCCTGCAAAGTGAAGAAGAAGTTTACAATTTGGCCTAAAATAGAACGAAAATGCTTGGCCGGACCACTGGCAACTTTGCCGCGTACGCCTTTAAACCCTTCCGCCAGGAGATCGCGAATATCCCAACCGACACAGTAAACCCCCAGTATTCCCAGGTCATGAATATGGAAATCACCATTTTCCTGGGCTTTCCTGATTTCCGGCGGATAAATCTGATTAAGCCAGTACTGTGATACCAGTAATGAAGCAATATGAAAATTCATGCCTTGCAATGAGAAAGTCATATTGGAATTTTCTTTGATACGCCAATCATTTTTACCCAGATAGTCGCCAATGATTTTATTATTGGCTAACAGCTGCCCGGTTTTACGCATCATCTCATGCTGGTTGCGATACAATATGTAAGCTTTGGCCGTCTTGTAGTTTCCGTTTTTTACCAGGACCTTTTCTACCAAATCCTGAATATCCTCGACACTGGCGATTTCATTGCCTATAAACACGTAGTCGGCAATTTCTAATACCTTATCAGCCAGGGTTACCGCCCTGTCGTAGTCTTTTCCGCCCACCGCCTGGGCAGCCTTCCAGATAGCATTTACTATCTTTTGTTTTTCGAATGGAACTATGCGCCCATCCCTTTTCTTAATTCTGGTGGTATCCAACCTTTAACCTCCCTTGAAGCATGTCCGCAAACCACAATATATTGTGTTTCTAATAAATTTAATACTATGTATTGTAGTTCATTATTATATGCCTTTGTTGGTCTTTATTCAAATACGATTTTGTTTGCTTCGGGCCGTTTGTTCTCCAATACTACTATTATTTTGATTGTTATTGCCAAATTTCGATTACTTTCAGTTATTGGCAAAAAAAGACCAGGATAGGCAAAACAGCCTATTCTGGTTAAGATACAGGGCTCGATTTAGTTCTCACTTATAATTGCTCCATCAGACTTAAGATTTTAATCCCAGGATTTATTTCCTGGTCTGCCGGTCTAGTAATGCCTGTACCTTCAGGGGCAGGCCAAAGAGATTAATAAAACCTTCCGCATCTTTATGGCTGTATATATCATCAGCACCAAAGGTAGCTATGCTTTCGTTATACAGTGAATATGGTGATTGTGAAGCCACCGCTTCGCAGCTGCCTTTATAAAGTTTTACCCTGACCGTTCCGGTTACGGTTTTCTGAGTTTCTTCCACAAAAGCGTCCATGGCATATCTAAGTTTGGTGAACCAGTTGCCATCATAGACCAACTCCGCATATTTTATCGCCAGCTGTTCTTTAAACTGCAGGGTACGCCGGTCCAGGGTCAACCGTTCCAGTTCCTCATGGGCTCGGTAGAGAATGGTACCTCCTGGGGTTTCATATACTCCCCGGGATTTCATGCCTACCAGCCGGTTTTCCACCATACTTACGATACCTACGCCATTGGCACCGCCGATGCGGTTAAGCTCGGTTAAGAGTTCTACCGGCCCCATATTCTGCCCATTTATGGATACCGGATTACCCTGTTCAAAGCCTATTTCCACGTAAGCCGGTTGATCCGGTGCCTGCTGAGGCGGTACCGTTAAAACCAGCATATTGTCCTGGGCTTCATTCCAGGGATCCTCCAGGTCCCCGCCTTCGTGGGAAATGTGCCATATGTTGCGGTCCTGACTGTAGATTTTTTCCTTGGTCACCGGCACCTCTATATTATGAGCCAGAGCATAATCAATTGCTTCTTCCCGGGATCTGATATTCCATTCCCGCCAGGGAGCAATTATCTTAAGATCGGGATTAAGGGCTTTTATTCCCAGTTCAAAACGCACCTGGTCATTACCTTTGCCGGTGGCTCCGTGGCAAATGGCTTTTGCCCCTTCCTTTTCGGCTATTTCAACCATCTTTTTGGCTATTAAAGGCCGGGCAAAAGATGTTCCCAGCAGATATTTCTTCTCGTAAATCGCCCCGGCTTTTAAAGTGGGATAGATATAATCAGTTATGAACTCTTCGGTTAAATCCTCAATATAGACCTTGGCTGCTCCTGATTTAATAGCTTTGGCTTCTACCGGGTCCAATTCTTCCCCTTGACCCAGATTGGCACAGAAGGCTATTACTTCATAGCCATAGTTCTCTTTTAACCAGGGAATAATAATAGAAGTATCTAATCCCCCTGAATATGCCAGTACTACTTTCTCCATCCAATACTTCCTCCAATCCAATTTCCTGAATAGACACAGACTACGCAGACTTATATGACTCTCGCTGACTTTATTTAAACCGTCCTCAGGAATTTTTTACTTCGCCTAATCAATATCCATTATTATATCTTATTATTGTCCGCGTAAGTCATATAGGTCTGCGTCAGTCTGCGTCCATTAACTCCTACATCACCACGGCCATTATCGCTTTGTGCGCATGGAGACGGTTTTCCGCCTCGTCAAATACTACTGATTGCGGCCCGTCCATGACTTCATCAGTTATTTCCTTGCCTCGTTTAGCAGGCAGGCAGTGCAGAACAATGGCATCTTTATGCGCCAGGCTCAGGAGTTGGCGGTTTACCTGATAACGCAAGAATTTCTTTTCCTTCTCGGCAGCTTCGTGTTCCTGCCCCATGCTGGCCCAAACATCGGTGTAGATTACATCAGCACCAGCAGCTGCCTCAGCCGGATCTTCCACCACCCATAGTTTGGCACCAGTAGCCCGGGCGTCATCCTGGGCCATTTGCAGGATCTTCGGGTCGGGTTCATAACCGGCCGGACAGGCTATTACTACATCCATACCCGTCTTGGCCCCGCCAAACAGCAGGGAATGGGCTACATTATTACCATCGCCGATAAAAGCGCACTTAAGTCCTTTTACTTCCCCCTTGTGTTCCTTGATAGTCATTAAATCCCCAATTATTTGAGTGGGATGCAGCAAATCGGTTAACCCGTTTATGATAGGAATGGAAGCCCAGTGGGCCAATTCCAGTACTTCTTCATGATCAAAGGTTCTAATCATAATCCCGTCCAGCATCCTATCCAATACCAGAGCCGTATCTTTTACGCTCTCACCCCGGCCCAGCTGAATGTCCCGGGGGCTTAAGAACAGGGCGTGACCACCCAGTTGATACATACCTACCTCAAAGGCTACTCTGGTACGCGTAGAGGACTTTTGAAAAATCATGCCCAGAGTCTTGCCGGCCAGATAGGGGTGAGCTATACCTTGCTTCTGCATTTTTTTTATCTGGGCTCCCACCTCCAGGATATAAGCCACTTCCTCCACGGTAAAATCGTGAAGTGAAATAAAGTCTCTCCCTCTCAACATATCACTAATCGAAAAATCCATAGCTCCACTCCCATTCTTTAGTTTTTTACTTCCATTCTTTTAGTGCTTCTTTAAGAATAGCCATGGCCTTATTTATTTCCTGGCGGGTTATTGTCAGCGGGGGAACGAACCGTACCACCCGGGCACCAGCACCGATAAGCAAGAGCCCCTTATCCATACATAGGGCAATCAGGTCTTTGATATCAGTATTGAATTCCATTCCCAGCATCAAGCCTTTGCCACGGATGGCAACTATCCGTTCATCGGCGATTTTCGAAAGCGATTCTAGCAGGTAATCGCCTATCTCGTTAACCTGGGTCAAGAATTCCTTCTGCATCATAATATCAACTACCTTATTGGCTACCGCGGTAGCCAATGGATTACCCCCAAAAGTTGAAGCATGATCGCCGGGCTCAAAACCAGCTGCGGCCTTTTTATTGGCCAGCATAGCCCCAATTGGGAAGCCTCCCCCCAGTGCTTTGGCTAAAGTCAATATATCAGGGGCAACTCCGTAATTCTGGAAAGCAAAAAGCTTACCCGTTCTGCCCATTCCACACTGAACCTCATCAAATATCAGCAGGAGGTTGTGCTCATCGCAAAGTTTTCTAAGTCCGCGCAGGAAATCGATCTGGGCGGGATGTATACCCCCTTCACCCTGAATGGGTTCCAGCATGATAGCACAGGTGTTTTCATTGATAGCCGCTGCTACGGAAGCCAGATTATTATACTCGGCATAGACAAAACCAGCCGGCAAAGGTGCAAATCCGGTCTGGTATTTGGGTTGACCGGTAGCCGTAACCGTCGCCAGGGTGCGGCCATGGAATGATTCTTTAAAAACAATTATATGGTTTTTATTATTTTCTTTCTGACGATAAAAATATTTGCGGGCCAGCTTAATTCCGGCCTCATTGGCTTCTGCTCCGCTGTTGCAGAAAAAGGCTTTATCCAAACCGGAAGCCGTAACCAGCTTTTCGGCTAGTTCTACCTGGGGTTTGATCCAGTAGAGATTTGAAACATGCCACAGATTCTGGGCCTGCTCCTTAAGTACCTGGTTAAGTTCTTCATTGCAATGCCCCAGGTCACATACCGCTATTCCGGCTAAAAAATCCAGATACTGTTTACCATTGGCATCCCAGACATAGGAACCTTTGCCTTTTATCAGGGCAATGGGGAAACGTGCGTAAGTATTCATAACAAACTGCTGACCTTTTACCATTATATCCTTATTAGTCAATTTAAAAACTCCTTCCATCTGCCCATCCAGGGTAAATCCTAAGAAGTTAATCAGCAAAGCAGAGCTCTTTACTGGTCCACTACCATAGTCCCAATACCCCGGTCAGTAAATATTTCCAAAAGCATCGAATGCGGCTGACGGCCATCTACTATATGCGTCCGTCCCACTCCCCCGGTAACCGCTTCGACACAACACTGTACTTTAGGAATCATTCCTCCGGCAATAATACCATCGGCAATTAAACCAGGTACTTCGCTGACTTTCAGTACCGAGATTAGTGTTTCATTATCCTTTGGATCTTTCAAAAGACCAGGTACATCAGTCAGTAAAACCAATTTATCCGCTTTAATGGCTACCGCAATGGCTGCCGCTACCAGATCCGCATTTATATTATAGGTTTCATGCTCAGAGTCCGTACCAATGGGCGATATTACCGGTATGTAGCCGTTTTCTATGACTGTTTCGATGATTTGAGGATTAACTGCGGTGACTTCCCCGGTAAAACCCATAATACCGGTACTGTCCACCGGACGGGCCTGAATCAGATTGCCGTCTTTTCCTGAAATGCCGATGGCCTTGCCGCCGCTGGCATTAATACCCACCACGATTTCCTTATTAACCTTTCCTCCCAAAACCATTTCTACTATTTCCATGGTTTCCCGGTCAGTCACCCGCAGGCCGTTAACAAACCTGGTTTGAATGCCTACCCGGTCCAACATGGTGTTTATCTCCGGGCCGCCCCCATGGACAATGATGGGGTGCATGCCAACAAACTTCATTAATACAATGTCTTGCATTACCTTCTGCTTTAATTCGCAATCAGTCATGGCCGCCCCGCCATATTTTATGACCACCCGTTTGCCATAAAACTGTTTTATGTAAGGCAAAGCCTCAACCAATATTTCAGCTTTCTCCATTGCTGAGGTTAACATTATTTCCCCCTCCGTAATTCCAGTATAATTATTTATCAGCGGTATACAGTTACTATAAGCCGGTTGTCAATCTAAGTCCGGTACGCGGCATTAATACGCACATATTCATAGGATAAATCACATCCCCAGGCAGTGGCCTGGCAGTCACCAGATTTCAGATCTATGATTATTTTTACGGTATCCCGCTTTAATTCAGTTCGCGCTTTCTCTTCATCAAAAAGCAGCCCCATACCGTTTTCGGCCATTTTTTCGGTTCCCAAATATACATCTACCCGGTCAGGGTCGAAATCAGCCCCGGAATAACCGGCTGCCGCCAGTATCCTTCCCCAGTTGGCATCTTCTCCGAAAACTGCCGCCTTGGTCAGATTAGAACTGGTTACCGAGCGGGCAATTACCCGTGCCGTATGCTCGTCAGGAGCATTAATAACCTGGACTTCAATCATCCGGGTAGCCCCTTCCCCATCCCGGGCTATCTTTTTCGCCAGGCTGATATTCACATAGTCCAGGGCTTCCTTGAACAGTTTATAATCTGGTGAGTCTATATCATCGATAACCGGATTCCCGGCTTCTCCATTAGCCAGTATGATGGCGATATCATTAGTGGATGTGTCCCGGTCCACACTGATCATGTTATAAGACAGGTCAGCTGAAGCTTTCAACATGGTTTGTAAACATTTGCTGCTTATGGCAGCATCTGTTGTGATAAAGCTTAACATGGTCGCCATATTGGGATGTATCATGCCTGACCCCTTGGCTATCGCCCCAATATGTACTTTTTTATCCTGAATTTCTATCTCCACGGCAATTTCTTTGCTGATAAGATCAGTAGTCATAATGGCCTGGGCTACATTAGAGGCACCGTCAACTGATAAGGAAGCCGCCGCCTCTCTTATGCCCCTTTCGACCTTATCCATAGGCATATACACCCCAATTACTCCAGTTGAAGCTACCAGTACATCCTCCATGGATATATCCAATAAATCGGCGGTTAATTTCGCCATATACATGGTATCGGCACGACCTTTTTCCCCGGTACAGGCATTGGCATTGCCGCTGTTTACTACTATAGCCTGAGCTTCCCCATTGCATAGATGGGCTTGATTAAGGTCTATACAGGAGGCCCGCACCTTATTGGTAGTATAAACGGCAGCCGCCTGGCATTTTTTCTGGGAATATATTATGGCTACATCTTTTTTATCCTTCTTCTTTAGTTCCGCACACACTCCCTGGGCCAGAAAGCCCCGCGGAGCAGTTATTGATCCTTCTATCACTTTCATTACCATTCTCCCCCATTAATACTTCATATCTTTTAACCGATTAACCTGCCGCTAAGACACAATATCAGTGGTAAACTTGAGAAAAATTTTAGTTAGAATCCGCGTCCTTCCGCGTTGAATTAAAAATAATAAATCTGTGTCAATCCCCAAAAAATCTGTGTCCATCTGTGTTCAATTAATGACTTCTTTCGCCTTTAACCGGTGTTGAATCCTACGGATGTACCCCCGCGAATCTCAGGCCTTTACCTTCCTCTATCCCCAGCATAAGGTTAAGATTCTGGATAGCCTGCCCGGAGGCTCCTTTGGTGAGATTGTCAAGAACCGAAACCAGTATCACATTACCTGTTTCGTCATCAGCATAAACCCCAATATACAAGAAATTACTTCCATATACCCATTTAGTGTGCGGCATTACCCCATCAGGCATTACTTTTATAAAGTATTCGCCGGCATATTTATCTTCCAGGGCTTCTCTGATGTTGGCCGCTTTTACCCCCGGTGCCAGGCGGCTGTAACTGGTAGTTAGTATACCCCGGTTCATGGGAATAAGATGAGGAGTAAAAATCATTTTAACCTCTTTACCAGCTGCCTGGCTCAGCTCCTGGGCTATCTCCGGACCGTGGCGGTGGGTTCCTACTCCATAAGCCTTTACCCCTTCGTTGACTTCACAAAACATGCTGCTTGCTTTTAATCCTTTACCAGCCCCGGAGACTCCGGATTTAGAATCTATAATAATACCTTCGTTTTCTATAAGGCCGGCACTTAAGAGCGGTGCTAAAGGTAATATGGCACTGGTGGGGAAGCAACCGGGATTGGCTACAATGCTGGTTGCCTTTATCTGCTCACGGTAAAGCTCCGGCAGGCCATATACCGCATCAGCCAGCATCTCCGGTGCTTCGTGAACTTTCTCATAATATTTCTCATATATCTGGGCATCTTTCAGCCGAAAATCGGCTCCCAGGTCTACACACTTTACTCCTGCCCCGGCTAATTCTTTCACCAGTGGAACGGAAAGCCCATGGGGCAGTGCCATGAATGCGGCATCACAGTCTTGTTTCAGCTGGTTCAGATCAGTTGCCTGACATATTATATCACTGTATCCAGTAAGGTGAGGATATACCTCATCTATTCTTTTACCTATGTTTTCCGTAGAAAATATACATACCGGTTGAATTTCATCATGCCCGGCCATAATTCTGATAAGCTCGGCTGCAGTATAACCATCACCGATGATTCCGACTTTGTACATTGTCAGCCCTCCATATAATATAGTAAGCGATGTTTATAATTATACGTCTCGGTGTATAATATTACAATATATAATCTCCAGTTATTTTGCATCAGTGTTGAGATGTTTGGAGATAATAAGAGTAAGTTGAACAGCCGCAGGAGGATGACTCCTACCGGCTTTCATATAAATGGGGAGAGTTATTACTCTCCCCTTTTGCAAATATTCGCTTAAATTCTTGTAGTCTACATTATAATATAGTCGATTTCCCCTCTACAATCCGCACACCGTTTATTTTTAATTCCGCTGGTATCAATCTGATAACCTTGTCTCTTTACCAGAATATTGCCACATTGCTGGCACAGGGTATTATTTGATTCTCCAGGAATATTACCCATATAAACAAAGTCAAGATACTCCCGGGCTATGTCATGCACCTTATAAAGAGTTTCTACCGGAGTGCTGGGAAGCTGCATTTTGTAAGCGGGATAATACCGGCTTAAATGCAAGGGAATGGTTTTATCCAGAGCAGCCAGCCACCTGGCCAGGGACCTGATTTCAGCCGGGTCATCGTTTACTCCGGGGATAACCAGATTGGTAACCTCCACATGAACTTGTCCGGCGGCCTCCTCTACGGTAGCCTGCACCTTGTCCAGGGACCCTCGGCAATAGCCTTGATAGAATTGATTATTAAAGGCTTTGACATCAATATTCATGGCATCAACAAAGGGTATTAGTTTTTTAAAGGGTTGCAGACTAATGAACCCGTTGGTCACCAATACGGTCTTTAGCCCCTGCTCGCGGAGCTGTCGGGCAGTTGGATAAACGTACTCATACCAAATGGAAGGCTCATTGTAGGTAAAGGCTACTCCCAGCGATCCTTCAGTACGCGTTTGGACCGCCAGCTTAACCAAATCCTCCGGGCTTATCCGGGTAGTTTCCGGTTGACCGTGGGCAATGCTATAGTTCTGGCAAAAACTGCAGGCCAAGTTACAGCCAAAGGTTCCTGCCGACAGTATCAAACTGCCGGGGTAAAAGTGATAGAGGGGCTTCTTTTCAATGGGGTCCAGAGCCAGTGAAGTTACTTCTCCGTAATTCTGAGTAAACAGGGCTCCTCCCTCATTTACCCGTACCCGGCAGACACCTCGGCGTCCTTCGTTAATTAAGCACTGGTGCGGACATAAATAGCATCGAACTTTATTATCAGGTAATTTTTCATAACACTGGGCTTCTATTGCCGGCAATTTTATTCCCCCACTACTGATTTTCCCTGGTTACAGACGGGTATCAGGTAAATCTCTGTACTTCAAACCTTTCTATTTTATATTTCTGGTCACGGGATATGCCTGCCTTTTGCAGAGCGATTTCCAACTGCTCCTCTACGCTGTCCACACCTTCCAAAGCAGGCAAGAGCACCCCCCGTTTATGTCCCCGGCTTACAATAACCCCATACTTCTGCGGATCTAAATCCTCCCGGGTACAGGGTTCCGGTGTGCCCAAGATATCTACTGAATAAACCAGTTGATCCAGCTCCTGGACGCTTACTGGTGAAAACCGGGGATCACGAGTTCCGGCACTGATAGCATTGTTTATTATCTCCTCAGCCAGATTCTGTTGATAGGGAACAATAGTTCCGATACATCCCCTGAGCTGGCCATTTTTCTTAAGGGATACAAAAGCAGCCGCCTTTTTTCCCTGCAGCGATTTGAATTCGTCGGTAAGCGCCGGGGCTTGTCCAGTTTTTATATAGCCTTCCAGGGTTTTCCGCGCCAGTTGCACCGGCAGTGACTCCTGGCGTCGTTTCGCCTTTATAGCCTCTGCTTGTTCTTGCTGGATTTCGGCATATAAGCTGGGTTTTTCCCCCACAGGCTCAAAGCCGGCAGTCAGGTAGCCAACCCCAAACGGCCCCTGGTAACTGAATACCTGGCTTTTAAATTCCACTCCATCCAGTGCCCCCAACATTATTACCAGTGACCGATAACCGCATTCACCAGCATTCTCCAGCAGGGAATGAGGCAGGTTCAGTATTTCCTTAATATTTTGCTCGATTATTAGGGTCCTAATCGTTTCATCATAACGGGGTCCATCCGGGTTGAACCGGTAAGGGCCATCGTCCCTAAGCCGGTGAGACATATCTCCCGAAGCCACAATAGCCATCTTCCGGCCCCGATTATTGGCAGCCCGGGCCAGTATACGGCCGAAGTTATACAGATCCAGTACGGGTAAGAAGCCAATACTGATAGCCACTATAGGAGTATCGGTCAAACCCGCCTGGTTGAGATAGTATAGCGGCACTAAAATACCATGGTCCAAGGAGGCGTGTAAGTGATGCTCGCGGGCTAATTGTCCGGTTATACCAATAAATTCGATTTCCTGTTCATAGGCTAAGCGGGCTATTTCTTCAATCATAGCTAAATCATTAACATGCTCAAGTTCTATTTCCCCATGGCCAAAACTGCTGAAATTACCACTTAGCTGTGGTTCACTTAAGCACGACAAACAGTCGGCAAATACATTTCCATGGGGGGTCAAAAAGACGATAACATCGGGAGCAGCCTGGGCCATTTGCCTGGCCAGGCTCTCCATACCCTGCACGGTATCTTTCACCTGATTGAGGCTGTCTCCCCCAATTTCGGGAATGATTAGGGGTGGGTGTGGGGAAAGACAAGTATAGCTGATCATTGCAGTACCTCCTAAAAATAAAGGGCTTTAAGGTGTCATTTTCCACGATGTAGCCGGCTGGTTTTGTTCCTCGGCTTTGGCTATTCCGGAAAAGATGGCCTGGGCCACTTTATTTTGATATTCGTCATTAGTCAATAAACTAGCTTCCTCGGGATTAGACAAAAATCCTACTTCTACAATTACGGCGGTCATTTCAGTATTATCAGATATGTAATAACTGCCCGTTTTAGCTTTTCGTTTAGTATTCCCTAAAGTCCGGGTTAATTCCTGCTGAATAGCCTCTGCCAGACACCTACTTTTTTCACTGCTGCCACAGTAAAAGGTTTGGGCCCCTGACCATCTGGGGCTCACATCGGCATTGGCATGGATACTTATATAAAGATCAGCTTTGGCTTTATTGGCTTTATCCACCCGGGTGGCCAGATCTTTTCTTTTCCGCTCCCGCATCGTACCCCGGAAGTCCTCTCCAGCCAGGTCGGTATCTGTTTCCCTGGTCATTATTACTACGGCTCCGGCCTGCCCCAGCAACCGGTCTAATTTTTTGCTAATCGACAAGGTAATATCCTTTTCCTTTACATTTCCACGTACCGCTCCCGGATCTTTGCCGCCATGACCGGCATCAACTACGATTACTTTGTTGCGGACCGCATAACCCAGAACCATTTTATCCTCATGGTAGCTGGTTTTTACGGTTGCATAGCCAAGGGTCAATAAAAATAAGGCAATAAGCACCAGGTTAGTTTTATATTTGGATATAAACACCGCCCTATCCAAAAACACCTTTTTCCCCTCCCGTTTTAAAAGCATTTACTTCTTATATATGCCCGGGTGCATGCATATATTAGTATGACTGTAATTAATTGTTTGGCGTGATTAGATTACGCGCGCTCTTAATTGCGGCCTGAAGGGAGCATCAGTGATACCCGCAAGGGTAAATCTTTATGGATTTATGCGGTTTTTTATGTAGATGCCTGGTAGAACACATAGTTTTTAGGAAAATAAAAAGCCTCGCTATATGATAGCGAGGCTTTGCATAAGCCAATATTAACGTTTTGAGTATTGGGGAGCTTTACGGGCCTTGTGCAGACCGTATTTCTTTCTTTCCTTCATGCGCGGATCACGGGTGAGGAAACCTGCTCTTCTAAGCATCGGCCTGATATCTGGATTAGCTTTTACCAGTGCCCGAGCAATGCCTAATTTTATAGCACCAGCCTGTCCGGTTACTCCTCCGCCAGCTACGCGGCATATAACATCAAATCTTCCGGTCATTGCAGTTAATTCCAATGGTTGTTGAACTATCAACCGGCTTGTTTTGTTGGGAAAGAAATTTTCAAAACTTCTATCATTTATGGTTATATTACCATCACCGGGAACGAGTCTAACCCTGGCGACGGCTTTTTTTCTTCTTCCGGTTCCCCAGTATTGTACCTTAGCCATTTGCGTCCTCCTTACCCTCTAAGTTCCCGAACTTCAGGTTTTTGAGCTTGATGGGGATGCTCACTGCCACGATAAACCTTAAGCTTTTTGTACATTTTAGCGCCCAGTTTATTATGGGGAAGCATACCCTTAACGGCTATTTCCACAGCCTTTTCCGGTTTTCTTTGCATCAGGGTCCGGTAATCCATCTCCTTAAGTCCACCGGGATACCCTGTATGATAACGATATTTCTTTTTGTTCAGTTTATCACCAGTGAGTTTTATCTTACTGGCATTGATAATAATGACGAAATCTCCGGTATCAACATGCGGGGTATAAGTAGGTTTATGTTTTCCGCGCAAAATGGAGGCAACCTCGGAACACAATCTACCCAGTGTTTGATTAGTTGCATCTATTACGTACCATTTGCGGTCGACTTCCGCTGGTTTTGCGATATACGTTTTCACGTGTTTCCCTCCTGTACATAACAATACCCGTGATATTCTGCTTTCCCTTCGCTTATGCTCGTCAACGGGGCGGAAGCCAAGCATAATTGTAGAGACTACCTTTTTATATTATCTAAAAGCTACCACCTTTGTCAACTAGACAACTATTTTTTGTTATTCCCGGTATGTAACCGCAACCAGATAAAGGCCCTGGGGCGGAGCCGTGGGCCCAGCCAGAGACCGCTCGCCGGTTTCAAAAATTGCGGGAATAATATCATATGCGAGCCGGCCCCGGCCTATCTCTAATAGCGTTCCGGCTATTATGCGCACCATGTTATACAAAAATCCATCCGCAGCTATATTAAGAACTAAAAATGCGCCCTTATCTTCCAGGAAACAGGAGCTTACCGTCCGTATTGATGTTTTAGCACTGGACCCGGTGGAGCTAAAACCTTTAAAATCATGTTTTCCGGTAATAAAGCTACAGGCTCTTTGCATTGCTTCTACATTCAGCTCTCTGCTGCATAAGCAGGCATAATTACGAAAAAACAATGCCTGTTCCCTTATTCGGTAGATAAGATAGTGATACTGTTTTCCGATAGCATCAAAGCGGGGGTTAAAGTCAGCTCTGGTCAATTGGCTCTTTAATACCCGTATATCAGCAGGCAGTATACTGTTTAAGGCACGGTCAAACCTCTCCGGTGGTATGGTGGAGTCAGTATCAAAGGCAATAACCTGTCCTCTGGCATGTACTCCGGCGTCAGTACGTCCGGCTCCAATAACAGATATATTCTCGCCAGTCAGTTTGTTCAGACAGTGTTCTATTTCTTCCTGAATGGTATGGGCATTTAGCTGTTTTTGAAAACCATGATAATTGGTACCATCATATTGAATTATCATTTTTATACGTACCATGTTCCACCTCCAGGATTCCCTTTTTACCATGGAATTATGACTAACAGCGCCCAAATTAATATTATTGTCAAAACCAGATAATCCCTGCCTGTCAGGCCGAGTTCATACAAACTGGTTCTTTCCCCGCCCGTATAGCATCTGGCCTCCATGGCCTGGGCCAGATCATTAGCACGCTTAAATGCACTTACAAATAAAGGTATCAATAAAGCCATTATATTCAGTAGTCTTTTTTTAATACTGCTTGGGCCTAGACCTGCCCCCCGGCACATCTGTGCTTTCCTTATACGATCTGCTTCCTCCACGAACAGAGGAATAAACCGCAAAGCAGTATTCATAATCATTACCGTTTCCGTCACGGGAAAGCTTACCCTGCCCAATGGCTTGAGCATTTTCTGCATGCCCCCGGTAAGAGCCAGGGGAGTAGTAGTGGTACTTAAAACCTGAGCCATTACCAGTATTAGCACCAGACGCAGACCAGTCAGAACCCCAGCCGTTAAACCCGGGCGGCTAACCTCTATAAACGGCAGGCTTATTACTGGCGTCCCGGGCATAATTATTGCCTGCGCAAGAATTGTAGCCAGGATAATAAACCTAAAGGGTTTTATGCCACCTGCATAAATTTTATAATTAACCCTGCTGAGTACCAATATTAATATACAGGAAATAACTAATAATCCGAATTGCAGGTAGGTGCGGGCATTAAAAACAGCAATCATATACACCGCCACCAGCATTATTTTAGTCCGCGGGTCCAGAGCATGTATTATCGATTCTACAGGTACATATTGACCCAGACTAAGGCGGGTAATCATCTACTTCTCTCCTGAATGTTAGTGGTAATTATCTGTGTCCTTCAGATTTAGATCTGTGTCAGTCTGTGTTGATTAAATCCGCGTAATCCGCTTTGAATTTACAGACTCTCCTTATTTCCTTAAAGCCCTGGCTATGGCCCGGCTGGCCGCACAGTTATTTCTTACCCGGGTATCCAGGTCCCAGCCCCTTTGGTTCAGCCTGTTTATTACCTCCCCGGCAACCGGCAGATCAAACCCTTGCTCTATTAAAGCCTCACGATCATTTAATACGGTCCAGATATCCCCCTGTTTGAACACCTCGCCTTCAACCAGTATGAGAAGGTGGGTGCCCACTTCCAACAGTTCACTGAGTTGGTGTGATACGATAACCAGGGTAGTGTTATAATCCTGGTTTAATCGCCTTAGACAGTCTAATAGCTGATTTCTCCCCGGCGCATCCAGACCTGCAGTAGGTTCGTCCAGAAGCAGGTACTGGGGCTTAAGGGCCAGTATGCCGGCTATCGCTGCCAGTCGCTTTTCGCCGCTGCTCAACTGATGTGGGGGCCTCTTACCATATTTCTGGTAGGGAAGGTTCACCATGTCCATCGCCCACTCCACCCTTTGTTGAACCTCATCCCGGTTAAAGCCCAGGTTCTGCGGTCCAAAGGCAATATCACTAGCCACGGTGAGCTGAAACAGCTGGCGTTCGGGAAACTGCATTACTAACCCCACTTTAAGCTGCGGTAGATGCAATTTTTTGCCTTTGGCCAGGTTTACTTCTTCGTTATCTATTACCACCTTGCCCTGATCAGGAACCAGAAGACCGGTCAATATCTGCAAGAGCGTTGATTTACCGGAACCGGCAGCGCCCATTATCCCGAGAACACTGCCATCCTCTATAAATGTCGAGATATTTTTCAGGGCGGTTTGTGCAAAGGGTGTATGGGGCTGGTAAGTAATACTAATATGGTCTACTTTAATTGGCATAAAATATTCACCAAATGTTCTATTTCTACAATATCGACCGGAATGTTTAGACCGCTGTCCTGATTTATTTGCGCGATAAGACTGGTTAGTGGCGCCGGTTCCAAGCCCAATGCCTTTAAATGGTCGGCCTTGCTTAATAATTCCAGTGGTTTAGTATCTAACTGCACTTGCCCCTGATCCAATACGATAATGCGGTCTGCCTGCAAGGCATCTTCAAAATGATGAGTGATTAAGACTATAGAAGTACCCATTTTCCGCCTAAAGCGGCAAAAAGTCTCCATTACCTCTCTACGGCTCTTCGTATCCAGCATAGAAGTCGGTTCGTCTAAAACCATGTACTCGGGCTGAAGGGCCAGTAAACCTGCAATGCAGACTCTTTGTTTTTGTCCCCCTGATAAAAGATGAGGAGGATATTTTTTATAATCCTCCATTGATACCAATTTAAGAGCTGTATCAACTCTTGCTTTTATTTGTCGTGATGGTAATCCCAGATTTTCCGGACCGAAAGCCACATCTTCCTCCACCAGGTTGGATACCAGCTGATTGTCCGGTTCAGCAAAGAGCAATCCAACTTTTTTGCGAATCTCATTAATGTGGCTCGGGTTACCTGTGTCTAGCCCATCCACCTCCACCCGGCCCGAATCAGGGAGAAGAAGTCCGTTTAGCAAACGGGCCAGAGTGGATTTCCCGCTGGCATTCCTGCCCATTATTACCGTAAAATCGCCTTTATTAAGCTCCAGGCTGATATTTTGTATAGCTGCCCTGGGGCTGCCCGGATAATAGTATATAACCTTATCCAAACGGATCATAGCAACTAATCAACTAATTCAACAATAACCATTGGTGAACCGTCACCTTTACGGAATCCGGTTTTTATCAGGCGGGTATAGCCACCCTGACGGTCCCGGAATCGTTCTGCTAAATCGGTAACCAGTTTGTGGGCTACAGCATCATTCATTACATATGCATTCACCTGGCGTATAGCATGAAGATCTCCTCTTTTACCCAGGGTTATCATCTTCTCAGCTATTTTTTTGATTTCCTTACCCTTGGCCTCGGTAGTCGAAATCTTCTCATGTTCCAATAAAGAGGTCACTGAGTTTCTGAGCAATGCTCTTCTATGATCACTTCTAAACCCTAGTCTGCGGTAACTCAATGGTTTACCTCCTTTCTAATCCTCAGGTTTCTTAAATGACAGGTCTAATTCCTTAAGTTTCTTTTCAATTTCCTCAAGTGATTTTTGTCCTAGGTTGCGAATCTTGCTCATTTCCTCGCGGGTTTTCTCAATTAAATCACCCACGGTGTTTATGTTGGCGCGTTTTAGTCCATTAGAAGCACGAACTGAGAGTTCCAGCTCCTCAATTGACATTTCCAAAACCTTGTCTTTTTTCTCTTCCTCTTTTTCAACCAGGATCTCTACTTCAGCATAAGTGTCATCAATCTCGGTAAATAACTTGAGGTACTCGATTAATATCTGAGCTGACAGGCTAACCGCTTCTTCCGGAGTAATACTGCCATTAGTCCATACATCCAGTGTAAGACTATCATAGTCAGTTCTCTTACCTACCCGGGTATTATCTATGGTAAAATTAACCTTCTTTACCGGGGTAAAAATGGAATCGATCGGTATTAACCCAACGATATCCTCATTTTTGCAAGGTTGTTGATCCGCACTAACATAGCCTCGGCCGCGTTCAACCGTCATCTCAATTACGAGCCTGGCTTCCTCATCCAAACTGGCAATATGAAGTTCGGGATTGAGGATCTCTATTTCCGCATCACGTTCGATATCGCCAGCCGTTACATCCTTTTTCCCGGACTGTTCCAATCGAATTATTTTGCGTTCATTGCCATCGTATTTCAAAACCATCTGTTTAATGTTTAGAATCATCTCAGTGGTATCTTCCAGTACCCCTGGGATAGTAGAGAACTCATGTAATACCCCATCTATCTTAATGGAGGTAACTGCCGCTCCCGGCAGGGATGAGAGCAGAACCCGCCGCAAGGAGTTACCCAGGGTTATTCCGTAACCTCTTTCCAGCGGTTCAATGACAAACCTTCCATAATGAGTCTCTGGATCTTTATCTACACATTCGATCCGTGGTTTTTCCATTTCTAGCAAATTATCTCCTCCTTCCTGATTAGAAGTTAATGAGATATCTTATCTGGAATAAAGTTCAACTATTAACTGCTCAGTAACAGGTGTATCAATCTGTTCCCTGGTCGGATAAGCTTCAACTTTACCCACTAAATTTTCAGCATCCACACTTAACCACTCGGGAGGAGTCTTATAGGTTGCCTGATCCTTTATTTCCTGGAATTTGTTAGAATCTCTGCTGGAATCTTTAACTTGAACAACATCTCCAACTTTAAGCAGTATGGAAGGAATGTTGGCCTTCTTACCGTTAAGTGTAAAATGGCCATGATTAATTAGCTGCCGAGCCTCTTTACGGGAAGCAGCAAATCCCATGCGATAAACAACATTATCAAATCTTCTCTCCAGCAGTACCAGCAAGTTGACACCCGTAATTCCCTGCTGACGGTCAGCTTTATTAAAATAGTTGCGGAATTGCTTTTCCATCAAGCCATAAATGCGTTTGGTTTTTTGCTTTTCACGCAGTTGCAAACCGTATTCTGAGGGTTTTTGTTTCCGTCCCTGTCCATGTTGTCCTGGAACAT
>JBMNOY010000072.1:0-8513 GCA_050943315.1 Syntrophomonadaceae bacterium | reverse complement strand
GCCCGCGATTTCCTTCTTCTCGGGCAATCGAAAATTTTGCGCGGATTTACTTAAAGGCTCAGACATCAGTTAATACCCTATGTCTGAGCCTTTTTGGCGCAAAACTTCCGATTGAACCCTTTGAGAAGAACCGTCCCCGTGCTTCCAAACCCTCCCCCGTGCCCGCAAAACAACCCCCTCCCCCTCCCCGCTGCCCGCAAAACTTAACGGGTTATTCCTGAAAGGGCCTGAATATGGGCAATTGGTATATTTGAGCCAACCCCATGTAAACGGCGGCTAGAAATAATATGCCATAAACTATTATTTCTTTATACCATCGGTTGGTTATCAGCGCCGGCAGGTCCAGGCGAAGGATAATGGCAAATATGACGATTAATAATGCTAAATACATTGATAGTCTCCTTAATGTCGGAATTTGAAAGATTTAATAGCTAAATAGGTTCTTCTCAGCTTAAAGTTTACGTTTATTTCTGTTTTTACCCCGGCAAAAATTGAGGGCCAGTCCCCTTGTATTTCTCTCCAGTATGCCGGGTGGGTACGGTGTATTTCCCGGCCCCAGCCGAAGATATCACTTTGCAGCATCTGGCATTTACTAACTGCAGACTTTATATCGGCACTCATCTTTTGGTTGGTATACTTCTCTAGGTTCTTTATATTTTCCCGGGTCAGAATTTCTTTAGCAGTATCCTGTCCGTAAAAATTACCTTCAGCTTCTAAACGAATCTGCATGGTTATACCATTAGGGCCTACCTTGGGCTTAATTGAGGCCTGTGAGCGGGTGAGTTCGATTAAAACTGGACCTTGTCCGGTGGGATTAATGGTAATCATTCCCCCATTTATTTGTTTAGTACTTAAGTAGCGGTATCCGCGGCTTTCCTCTTCGTTTAGGATACCGACCATTTGGCGGTTTTTAAAAACAGCGGTTCCCGCCAGGGTGAGCATTTTTTTTCCGCTGTTTTCTTTGACCGTTATTACCGGTGCAGCTGCATCTATACCGGGAGTAGCCAGATGTTGCTCAAATGTTGCTACATGAATGGGCATATAAATCCCTAATTGATTTTCCTGATTACTTATCATTTTATTTAATCCATTTGCGGAAAAAGGCTCCAGGGGCATTTCCGCTTGCAGGCACTCTCTAACCGACACTCCGGCACAGATATAAAGGTTAGCGGTCTTGCGTATATTACGATTGCGGGCAATAGAATCAATACACAATGCCAAATCACGGCGGGCCAGATTTTCACCAATTAATAAAGTGTGCGCATGAGACCACAAACCTAAACGGGGTATGTCAAGAGCAGTTCGCCGTGCTGCTTCAATTGCCGTTTCTGCTGTCTCGGTAATTACCAGTGCTTGGGGAGCACTTGTTCCCCCCGCTTCCTGGGAAGTGCTGCTGGGAGTAGCATACTGAACCGAGAATTGGGCTTGATTATTCTGATAGTCAAATCCTATGCCCAGAGGGATGGCGGTATTATTTACCTCCAGGTAATTCCAGCATCCCGAAATACAGAACTGGGCCATTATCAGCAGCAGCAACAAGCTATATTTAGTTGTCCTTTTTATTAGCAGGTTCCTTTTGTCTGATTTCATTTTTCATACCTTTCATCTTCGGGCGCCGGATGTTAGTAAACCAGGGGCGGCGCACCAGAGTATCAGATAGTTCAGCCCGGTTAACTGGTATTAAAGGGCTAAAGTAAGGAATGCCAAAGGAGCTAAGTGATACTATGTGGGTCATCATAATGATAAAGGCGATCATTATACCAAATAAACCCAAAAATCCGGCAGCTGCCAGGAAGCCAAAGCGAACTATTCGCAATGTTATACCAGCATTGTAGGCCGGAATAATAAATGAAGCTATCCCGGTTAAGGCTACTACTATAACCATGGGGGTGGATACCAGCCCCGCTTTTACAGCTGCATCACCAATAATCAAAGCCCCTACTATACTAATCGCCGGGCCTACCGCACGAGGCAGACGGATCCCGGCCTCACGCAGTAATTCAAAGGAGAACTCTAAAATTAGCGCCTCAATAATGGCTGGGAACGGTACACCCTGCCGGGCAGCAGCGATAGTCAAAAATAGAGTTGTGGGGATCATTTCATGGTGATAGGTTATAAGGGCTACGAATAATGAAGGCAAAAGCAGTGATACCCAGAAGGCTCCAAAACGCAGCAGCCTGAATAAGGAGCCAGGTACAAAACGTTCATAATAATCTTCGGCAGCTATCCAGAAGCGGGGAAAAGTAGTAGGCAATACCAGGGCAGTGGGAGAACCGTCTACCAGTATGCATACCCGGCCTTCCAGAAGATGTGCGCAAATACGGTCAGGTTTCTCGGTATACTCTAACTGTGAAAAAACGGTAAAACTCTTTTCCTCCAGGAACTCTTCCAGATAGCCGCTATCCAATACACCATCAATATCAATTTTTTTCAGCCGCTCTCTGATTTTTTCAACTAATCCGGCCGGGGCTATGTCCTCAATATATCCTAATACCACATCCGTTTTGGTGGCCCGGCCCAGAATGAAACTTTCCATTTTGAAATTAGTTGTTTTAAGGCGGCGCCTCAAGAGGGCGGTATTAAAGCGCAGGGTTTCCGTAAAACCTTCTTTGGGTCCGCGAATCACAACCTCATTATCCGGAGCCTGTATAGAACGAGTTTGCCAGGACCTGGTACCAATCACTAGACCCTGGTCATAACCATCTATAAGCAGTACTGTATCGCCGGAACTCATGTGATGACAAACCTCCTGCAGGGAGGTCAGGCTTTTAAGTTCGGCTACCGATAGGATATTGTCCTGCAAGTAATTTAGAATATTGTGAGTATCCTCAGGGCCATCATTGAGCATATTAACTTCCAGCAGCAGGGGCTTAAGTATATTTTCCTCAATCTCAGTGCGGTTCACCAAACCGTCAAAATAAACTAGCAGAATGTTAGTCTTGGCCGGCCCGTAAACAAATTGCTTAAAAACTGCATCGGAGCAACTCTTAAGCAATATCTTCAGACGGTCCCGGTTTTCACTCAGGTTGACCGTCAGAGGTTGATCAACTATTTCATGTGGGTCAGGCGGTTCTTTAATATTTCGTTCATTAATATAACGCATATTATTTCCTCCTGCAGTCAGCCGGGTAGATTAATTAACCGGCTCTTCCAACTGGTTTTGATCTATAAGAGGGGACGTAAGACCATTATTAGCCGGCACTGGTTTAAAGATTAAAATAATCGCGATTATAATCGGAATCACCACAAAAAAGGCAAAGTGTATCAAAGGAAAAATATATTGATTTATATAGCGTAAAGCTACTATATTGGGAGCAACCATTAAAGAGCCAATACCCAGAATCACTGTTTGGGGACCAGCCAAAAAACGATAATCCTTAAGAGCCAGGGTTTTTTGCAAAACATAACAGCTCAAAAACCACAGAATAGCTATCGCAGAATAGATAGCCAGGGTCCATAAAGCAATAAAAACGGCATCAATATTCTGTATAAACTCACCGATGGTTATGCGTCTGGTCAATATAAAGGTAGGATAGGTCAGGTAAGTGGAATGATAGACTCCGATAACAACTATTGAAACAATACAAGCTAGAGTTATATAAAAAATGTATGTCAGCATAGCTTTTATGGCAGTAGAACCCACATCCTTACGGGCACTGCTATAAAAGGCCAGAACGAGAATGACCATAATATAACCCAGACTATAAAAAGATTCAAACCAGGCTATAGCAAATTGTTCTATTTTAACCTGTCCTATTGGCAGCAGGTTTCTTATATCGGCCCCTTGTGTTAATACGGTCAGGAGAATGAAAAGAGTAAAGGTGGCCACAATAATTGCTGCCAGTTCGGTCATACGGGCTAAAGTCTGCAAGCCTTTGCGAACCGTATAAAATGAAGCTACTATCATCCCGCCTACAAAAACACTAATAGGAGTATTAGGAAGCACATTGCTTTCAATAAAATTAACAAATACATCCAGAGTGACGGCTGCTGCTACAAAAAACATTAGACTATATAATAACCCTAAAAATTTACCGACTATCTTACCACAACAGTCCTCCAATAATAACGGAAAAGGACGAGAGCTTTTCTTCAAAATGTAAAGGTATAGATAAACAAGCATTATTCCCGGTACGATGGCCAACAGAGAAGCCAGCCAGGCATTATTACCGCCGTGTATGGCTAAGGTATTAGGATATAAAACAAAACCGGTTATAGCGGTAAGATTAAGCAGTATACAAAAAAGCTGAAAGTTGCTGATCTGTTTCATGTATCCACCTTTATTTCTGGCTAATAGCCAGATTTAATTTAATTACGTAAATATCTTTTCGAGAAAATGCCAATATTATGCTTGGTTTACCGGAAAATTTTAATTATTTGGCAGCTGGTTTCGCTATGATGAACCTTGGGGTGAGATATTACATTAAAAATTTTATATTGATGGTAAAAAGTGAATAAAAGGGGATTTTGAGTTATATACTATCACTGAGAAAGAAAACAACATTTTCAAATTCTTGTATAAAGGAGGGATGGTTGTTAAATGAAAGCAACAGGAATTGTTCGCCGCATTGACGACCTGGGCAGGGTCGTTATACCCAAGGAAATTCGTAGAACTTTACGCATTCGTGAGGGCGACCCTCTGGAAATCTTTGTTGACCATGAAGGTGAAGTAATTTTGAAGAAATATTCCCCTATTGGTGAGCTAGGGGATTTTGCCAAGGAATATGCAGATTCATTGCACGAAACCATCGGACATATTTCTATGATTGCAGACCGAGATGTAATCATTGCGGTAGCCGGTGGGAATAAGAGGGAGTTCTTGAGCAAACCGGTCGGGAAGGCCATGGAAAGGGCTCTGGATGAGCATACTACTCTGGTCATGAACGATTTAGACTCACCAGAGGATGAGAATTTTCATGTAATCCAAAATGATGATCGGGAGTATACCATCAAAGCCCAGGTAATTGCCCCTATTATAAGCCAGGGGGATCCAATCGGGGCTGTTATTATTGTTAGTAAAGACCAGAATGTAAAACTGGGTGATATGGAAGTAAAGCTGGCAGAAACAGCCGCAGGTTTTCTAGCCAAACAAATGGAACAGTAGCAGTATTATGATAGAAGCGGTCTTATGGGGGATAAGATCGCTTTTTTTGTGAAGATGACTAAATACGCAAGGACGCGGCGTTAATTATAAGCAATCTGCGTATGACCGAAGCGCATCCGCGTTGAATTAAGACCTTTTGCCTTACTCCTTGTGAGCGGGAGTCTTACAAGTCTGCTAGTCTGCGTCTATTTATTCGCACCCTGGTATGTTATAATATACCTCACGTAAACGGGAGGGTAACCATGGACAAGAAACCAAACTTCCTCAGAGGAGCTATGGTCTTAAGCATTGCTGGAGCTATTAGCAAGGTTCTGGGGGCGATATACAGAATTCCCCTGGCGCGGTTGCTGGGCGGTGAAGGAATGGGCCTGTACCAGATGGCCTATCCCATCTACACTACCATTCTGGCCCTGGCCACGGCGGGCATACCGGTAGCCATATCGGTGCTGGTTTCCAGGAATGAGACCCAGGGATACACCGGCAATAGCCGCAAAATATTCCGGGTATCGCTGATAATGCTTTTTATATTTGGAATTATTCTTACCTTGATCGTAATGCAAGGGGCACATTTTTTGGCCAATAAAGTATTACACGAGCCACGGGCCTATTATCCTATTTTGGCCGTTGCTCCGGCTATCTTTTTTGCCGGGTTGATGTCGGTTTTCCGAGGGTATTTTCAGGGACATCAACAGATGATGCCCACTGCTGTGTCTCAGGTGATTGAACAGCTTTTTCGGGTATCAGCAGTTGTTTTACTGGCCTTCTTACTATTCCCGCGAGGTTTAGAATACGCAGCTGCCGGGGCTACTTTTGGGGCTGTGGTAGGAGGGCTGGCAGGGCTATTTGTGCTGATGATTTTCTATGTAAAACATAAGTCGGCACAGCGCTCCACCAACCAATCCCTGGTTTATACTGAGGTTAGATCCTGGGATTTGGCGCAGCAGGTTATCAAGCTGGCGGTACCGGTATCGTTCGGGGCGGTGGTTTTACCCCTGGTTCAGGTACTGGATGCTATTATTGTTCCCGGCCGGCTTATAGCGATTAATTACTCTACCTCGCAGGCCACCGCATTTTATGGTCAGTTGTCAGGTATGGCTGCTGTCTTAATAAGTTTACCTACTATATTTACCATTGCTATCGCTACCAGTCTGGTGCCGGCGGTATCCGAAGCCCTGGCACGAAATGACCGTCCTGAACTTAATGAAAGACTAAATTATGGTTTCCGTGCGGGTATGATAATTTCTTTTCCCTGTGCTGCAGGCCTATATGTTCTGGCTTTCCAGATATGTGATTTGCTTTATGCTACACCGGAAGCCGGTATTCCTTTGGAAGCGCTGGCTTTTTCGACCATCGTGCTGGCTGCTTTCCAGTTATCCAGTGCGGGCTTACAGGGAATAAGCCGCCCGGAAATTGCTATGCGTAATCTCATTATAATCGGCTGTCTTAAGGTAGTATTTAATTACAGCCTGACCAGTGTGCCGGCGCTGAACATTAAAGGGGCGGCTATCGGCACCGTGTTAGCCTTTCTAGTAGGCTCATTATTAAATATCATCTATCTCAAGAAGTTAACCGGGGTTAGATATGAATTGGGCCGGTTAACCAAAATAGCGGTTGTAACCGTAGCCATGGCGCTAGCGGTAAAGATGTCCTACCAGGCACTGGTGGGTGGGGGAATCATTTCCCACCTTTCCACCGTAATAGCCATTTGTATTGGGGTTGCCGTATACGGGCTGCTTTTATTCCTGGTAAAAGAACTGGATATTAGTATGATTAAGAAGCTGATAAAAGCTTAGTCAGATGAGTAATATATAGGCGAAAAAAGGGAAGGAGTGCTGGTTACCTATTGGTAATGATTAAAAAGCCGGTTCCCGGTTTAAGAACCAGTACCTGGTGAAAAAGACTATAATACGGAGATGATAATATGGAAACGGCTAAAGCCTTAGAGCAACTAATGGCCATTATGGACAGGCTTTTAGGGGAGGGCGGGTGTCCCTGGGACCGGGAACAGACCCACCAATCACTGGTGAGATACCTCATTGAAGAGACTTATGAAGTTATTGAAGCTATTGATGAGCAGGATATGTATAAACTTCGCGAAGAATTAGGAGACTTATTACTACAGGTGGTATTTCACGCCGCACTGGCGCAGCGGGAAGGGCATTTTAATCTTGCTGATGTAATAACCACGGTTAGCAACAAAATGGTGGACCGCCACCCCCATGTTTTTGGGACCATGGATTTGAAGACCAGTGATGATGTACTTAACAATTGGGAACAATTTAAAAAAAAGGAGGGAAAGAAACGGCTGCTGGACGGCATTCCCGGCAGCTTGCCGGCATTGATGCGGGCCGAAAAGATACAGGAAAAGGCAGCCCGGGTGGGTTTTGACTGGGCGCAGATTGACGGTGCGGTGGACAAGTTTAAAGAAGAGATTGATGAACTGGTTCAAGCTGAAGGTGACCAGCTTCAAGAAGAAATGGGCGATGTGTTTTTTGCCCTGGTAAACATAGCAAGAATGAAAAATGTAGAGCCGGAACAGGCTCTGCAGAGGTGCAACGATAAATTCAGGCGCCGCTTTAACTATATTGAAGAACAACTGCAGGCAGCCGGTAAAAATTTCGCTGAGGTGAGCTTACAGGAAATGGATACTATTTGGGATGAAGCTAAGAGCAAAGGACTGTGAATAAAGGCACAAGGATTACCAAGTTCTCAAGTTTTCGCTGGGAAAAGAAGGAGAACACCTATTGACAGCGAATAACCATAAGGAAGTGTATTACCGAAGTTAAGGAGGGATATCTTGAATAAGACAGAATTGGTAAGCCAGGTGGCAGCGACAGCCGGTATGACTAAAAAGGACGTAGAAAAAGTTGTTAATGCTTTCTTTGAAACGGTTGAAGGAGCACTCAAAGCAGGGGATAAGGTCCAGCTGATTGGCTTTGGAACCTTTGAGGTGAGAGATAGGCAGGCCAGAAAGGGTAGAAATCCCCAGACTGGTGAAGAGATCAGTATTCCGGCCACCCGAGTACCAGCCTTCAAAGCGGGCAAAGCATTAAAAGACGTATTAGCATAATATGCGTTTAGACAAATTCCTGAAAGTATCCCGGATTATTAAAAGGCGGACTGTAGCCAAAGAATTTGCCGACAATGACAGGGTTATGGTCAATGGGAGAGTCGCGCGAGCATCGACAGAAATAAAAAAAGGTGACATAATCACGGTTCAGGCCGGGAACAAAAAAACTGTCTACGAGGTACTTGATATAGTAGACAACATAAAGGCTACAGAAGCAGCCAGCTTGTATAGAATAATTGAATAAAATAAGTCAGGAGCACATCTCCTGACTTATTTTTTTGCCAGCGGGCAGGGGGGACGGTTGGAAGCACGGGGACGGTTCTTTTGCTTCCCAAAGGG
>JBMNOY010000071.1:0-8727 GCA_050943315.1 Syntrophomonadaceae bacterium | reverse complement strand
CGGCCGTATTATTCTGGATATATCCGGAGAGGAACGCCGGGAAATGACGGTGGACAAGCTGATTGAGCTCTTCGGCCGCCGCAGCGGCCAGGAACTGGACAACGACCGCTTGCTATTGGGCTAATGATGTGATCTTTCCTGGCAGTTGACCGTTAGCGACACGGAAATGTGCGGTATCTTGAACGAACTGGGCTTTTCGGTAAATGTTAAGTATGTTGAACGGTTTAGAAAGAAGTTGGGGATACAGGCACGGGGAACTTGCCCGCGTAAGATTACAGAGAATCAGCTGCAGGATATTATGGGTCTAATCAGAGAATATACCCGGGAAAGAAAAGATGCCTGGCAGTTAAGCGTCAGCGATGCGGAGATGAGCCGGATATTAAATGAGAAGGGCTATCCGGTAAATGTAAAGTATGTGGAACGTATCCGCAGGTCTCTTGGAATTGAACCATTGGATAATCGGGGAGGGGCGCGATTAGGTGCCGGCAGGCCTGCTGATTGCAACTATGCGCAGGATCTTATATTTTTGCATGATTTGGCAGTAAAACAACTGAGCTATCGGAGACCGCCTTCCGGTTCACTACGAGGACAGTCAGGTGCTGATGTTCATGACCGCTTTGGGTATCACGCTACCGATTTGGAGGATGCCGTACAACGAAAGGCAGCTATGTTAACCCGGGCTAGGAATCAGAAGGACAAGTCCATTGGTTTGAGTGGCAGATCTAGTAGCGTTGTCCAGGATATTGTTGATGGAGCAGATGAAATTGCAGCTGTTTATACTGTAGAGATAGAGGCGAAAACTAATATTTATGGACGAACGGGAAAAGGTGGGGTTTTGCAGAATACGAAAACAGCACAGGCTTTTTCATCAATGTGAAAGGAGTGGGTCTGGTGGCTGGGTGGAAGGTGTATGAAAACCCTAAAAACGGTCGGCGTATCAGGGTGAAAGATGGATATAACTGGGTGGTTTTTAGTTTCGGCCCTATATGGTACCTGTATAATGGTCTGATTGGAACAGCTTTAGCCTGGCTGGCAGTGGCACTCCTGGCAGGGTTATTTACTTTTGGTTACGGCGGTATTATTGTCTGGATTATCTCGGGTTTCTGGGCTAATAAGACTAAGGAAAGAAAACTGCTCAAGAAAGGCTGGCAGTATACGGGATACCTCTAATTTTATACACCCTTCGGGGTGTTTTTTTCTGCACATTTTTATTAGCGGGGGGGATTGGATGAGGAATGGTAAGAGGCCTACACGGAGGCAGCGGAAAATGATGGCGAAATGCCGGTTAAATTCTAATAATTGGCTGGTGCTGAAAAACCCGCCTGGGGAGATGCACATTATTAATAGGCAGACCCGCAAGAAACGGGTGATTAAGTGTTCGCTATAGGGAGAGAGGGGGTTATATCAGATAAAGTTCTGCAAGTCATTAATGTTTCCTGTAATACTTTGCTGGCATCTGAAGCCTTGCTTTGCGACCGGTTCTACAACCGGATGCGGGGCCTTTTGGGAAAGAAGGAACTGCTGCCAGGCAAGGGCCTGATTATTAAGCCCTGTCAGCAAATTCACAGCTTCTTTATGCAGTTTTCTTTTGATGCGCTGTTCGTTGATAATTTTAACCGCGTTATTCATATCGAAGGGAACATGCTGCCGGGGAAAATTAGTCCTTTAGTAAGGAAAACTGCTATGGTTATAGAGCTGCCGGCGGGGACGGCAGCCGATACTGGTACCAATATTGGGAATATTATAGTTCTGGAACCGGTATTAAAACCACAGAATGATTACGGAGGCCTTTGTTAAGGTGAATCTAAATAAGGGGGAAAGGATATTAGGAGATATCAGTTGTACCAGATTGTCTTATTGGTACTGGCATGCGGGATTCTTATTGCGGGTCCTTCGGGAACACTGACTATTCCAGGTATTATTGCGGGAATAATGACTATTCTATTTGTCTTTTTGGAGTTCAATTCAGTGGTATCCTGTATCGGAATACTTGCTGCTACGGTTAGTCTGACCGCACAGGGCTTTTTCGGTCACTGTTACTACTGCACAGCTGCTGCTGTCTTGTTTGCAGTAGTTGCTTGCATATCGCTTTTTAAGGTGTGGCCGGCTGAACATTTCTGGCTGGTTTTAATTTTCCCTTTGGCCGTTGCTTTGTGTATATATGGCTTTAACCCGGTGCTTGATCAGCCGAAACATATTAGGGATACAGTTGTAAACCAGCCGGTACCGGGTGATGAACAGCCGCTATTTTTACAACAGGTACCGTGTCAACCCTGCCAAAAGGCAATGGGACACCATGATGTTAGTGATTCAAGGGAGGGGTCGCTATAGATATTGCTGTTTTATTTGGGTGTTTGTTTCCCGGGTTGTGTATGGCCTATACTGATTTAAAGAAGCGTCTTATATATGACTGTGTTTCCCTGCCGGTTCTGCTGGCAGGGTTTCTTTATTCCGTATACACCGGTGAATATATAACGGCTCTTTTGGGCTCGGCTGCTGCTTTTTTTACACTTTTTGCGGCGGCATGGGTGACCAATGGCGGAGTTGGGGGAGGTGATATTAAGTTAGGTGCAGGGATAGGCATGTGGCTGGGTTATCCGCAGGTAATTGTTGTTGTACTTGCAGCTTGTGCAGTTGCTGTTATTTGTGAACTATTAATAAAGTGTCATCAGGGACGTATAAGAAAAGTGGCAGATGAACGGCTGCATCCGTTTGTGCAGAGGCTCTTTATGCGATACGTATATAGAGTCTCTAGTGTAGACCTTTCTATCCCAGAGGAAGCCCAGTCGGATGATATACCACTGGGCTTTTTCTTGGTAATGGGGGCCTGGCTTATTTATTTGTCAGAAATATTTGGGAAGGGAGGAATGTAATTGGTTTGGAAATACTCCGGGAGATCCCCGGGTAAACTTATAGCTATTTTGTTAACAATAGTGGCGGGGTTTACGGTGTATTTCGCTTTTTTTAGGGCTATTGATCCTGTGCCGGTGGTGGTTGCCAGAGAGGATATAGAAGAATCTTCTCCTATTCAATCTAACCAGCTGCAGGTTGTGAAGGTAGCCCGAAAGGATTTTCAGGAAGGGGCTTTTCACACAATTGCTGATGTTAAAGGTAATACTGCAGGCGTTATGATTTTTGCCGGACAACAGATTATCGCTCAGCAGTTAGGCGAAAAAGTCACGCAGACTCTGGGGAATATAAAGCCGAATCAGACTCTGCTTACACTTAATACTCAGCAGGCAGCCTGGCCTAAACTGCTGCGGGTTGGTGATCTGGTTACCGTAGTCGCAGTATATAAGGAAACTGGTGAATTAAAAGAAGAAGCTGTAGGAAGGATTGTAGAATCAACTTCCGGGTCAGTGATTCGTAATCTAAAAAGTATACAGGAGGCCCAAGCGACCAGCCCGTCACAAACAGAGATTAGTTTTGTTACTGATATTGCAGCTGCCCAACGGGTTCTTAAGGCTATCAACATGGCCCAATTGGTATATTTAATGCCGCGGCATCCGGTATTGGGAGGGGTTGATTAATGTCTTGTACGGAATCTCTGCCCATGAATAATTTACTGGAAAATGTTCGCCAGAGGATGATCAGGAAGCACGGCAATGTATTTCTAAAGCTCAATAATTGCCTGGATCAGGAAGCTTACGATCAGGTATCAGCGCTGATTCAGGCGGAAATGCGGGTCATGGATGTGGATGAAGGAGCAGTTAATGCTGTAATAGCTGACCTGATTGGCTTAGGAGCTATTGAGGTTTTGCTCAGAGATACCAATACTTCAGAGATAATGATTAATAAACATGATGAGATATATGTTGAACGAAACGGTGTTATTTCTAAGACAGACTTGCGTTATCGTGATGACGAAGAAGTAATGAATTTAATATACCGTATCGTACAGCGTTGCGGCAGAAGGGTTAATTTCTCCAATCCCCTGGTTACAGCCAGCCTTCCTGACGGCTCAAGGGTTCATGCGGTAATTCCACCGGCTTCACAATATCCTACGGTTACTATCCGGAGGTTTGTTCAGCAGGTATTTTCCACTGATGATCTGCTGGCCAGTAATTTTCTGTCACAGGAAATGCTAAGCTTTTTTGAAACCGTTGTTAAGGGTAAGCTGAATATTGTAATTTGCGGTGCTACAGGCTGCGGCAAAACTACTTTGCTGCGCTGGATTGCAGGATTTGTTCCAGCTTCGGAAAGGTTAATCACTATTGAGGCTACCAGAGAACTAAACCTAAATCATCCCCACTGCATCAGTCTGCAGGAATCTGACAAAGCCAGTATTTATGAATTGATGGTAAACGTACTGCATATGAGGCCGGACCGTATAATACTGGGGGAGATTTTGGGGGCTGAGGCTCTGGAACTACTCCAGGCTATGGGAACAGGCCATGATGGTTCCTTTACTACGGTTCATACTCATTATGGTAAGATACAAGCCATTAACAGGATGGTAAGGGCAATGGCTAAAGCGAAAACGGTGGCTCCTGATGAATTACAAGCTATGATTACTGAGACTATTGATCTGCTGGTGTTTGTTAAACGTTTTTCGGATGGCTGCAGGCATATAGTTGAGGTAGCTCAGGTGGAAAGCAAAAACGGGGAACCCGTTTTTAATGATATATTCCGCTTTCGTAAGAAAGAAGGGGTACATCACCAGGTTGGCAGCCTTTCCCGGGAATTGCTGGACAGGATTGAAGACAACATAGCCGGTACCCTGCCTGATATTCCTTCGCTAGGAGGTGGTAGTGTTGTCTGAGGCGGTTCTGGCCGGATCTGTTGTGAGTATATCCATGCTGGGATGGTTGTTTTACAGGTGGAAGGACGATATAAGGAGATGTATCAGAGGTTTCCAAAAAGGTTCTGCCAGAGGCTATCACACCGGGTCCATAATTTTAGCTGTTTTAGGGCTGGGCTTTATGGTAGCGGTTTTTAATAACTTACCGGCTGGTGTTCTGGCAGCGTTCTTAATTATTAAGGTGAGGGTACGGCTTGGCAAGTTAAAACGTATAAAACGTAATGCTATTATTGAGAGCCAGGCCGAGGTAGCCCTGCAATTAATTTCGGCCTTATATGAGAATAACGGGGATCTGATGAAATCTATCAAAGAGGCGGCTGATTGTATTCAACCGCCTCTTGCCGATGAGCTTAAATTAACGGTAGCCGAGTATGCTGCCGGCGGATCATTGTTAAAGGTATTGCAGAATCTGGCTAGCCGAGTGGATAACCGCGAAATAAATGTGTTTGTGAAAGGGGTGATATTGTCGGAACAGTATGGTACCGATACTGTTCAGGTGGTACAGAATGTATCAAGCGTAATATCTGACCGCATAACTCTTTACGAGGAACTCAAGAATGAAATGCGGGGACAGGCCTTTAATATTGCAATTTTCCTGATTGCTATACCGGTGGCAGTAACAATATTAATGGTATTTTTCCCGGCAGCCAGGCAGGTGTTGACCGGTACACTGCTCGGTAAAGTAGTTATAGACTTTATGATGGTTATAGAATACATCGCCTGGCGTTTCAGTACTGGACAGGAGGTGATTCGGGAATTGTAGCTGATGCATTGCTCCCTGCATTATGTGTAGGAATAGCAGTTCTGGCCTGGGTTTACCCTGAAAGTATTTTTATATCTTTAGGGAACTGGGCGCCTGGTTCATGGAAGAAACGATACCGTAAACACCTCGGGGTACTTAATTTAAACATTTCCCCCGAGCAAGTAGCCGGTATACGTTTGGCCGGGTTTACAGCAGGTATACTGGTAGCTGTTGTGTTAGGTATTAGCTGCGGTGCAGCAGCCCTGTTGGGAATCGCCCTGGCTTTATTGGCCCTGTTGCTGCCGGAAAAATGGCTGCAGTATTTGGAAAAGCGGCGTATTGATGAGTTAAGCAGGGAGTTTCCCATTATGGTTACTCTGGTTAGGGTATACAGTAAAGCCGCTGATCTTTATAAAGCTTTGTATATCGTAAGGGATGCGGTGGAGGGTGAAATGAAAAGACAGCTGGATCTTCTTGCTGCGGAAATGGCTGTGTATCCGTTGAACGATGCACTTGATAACTTTGCTTTGCGCTGCCGGTATATGCCGGTGTCAAATTTCGTAGCAGTGGTGCAATATGGGTTGGCTACAGGTTCTGATATTGATGATATCCTGGAAACCTTTTCTCGCAGAACCTATCATAACCGGGTGAATGTAATCAAGAGACGTATTAAGACCCGGCCTCTTATTATGGTAATTATTCCGGCTTTTATGATGCTGGCCCTGGCCCTACTGCTAATTGTTCCTTTGTTTACCAATATTATTACGCGCCTGCAGGCGTTTTAGTAATTAAGTTAAAATAAACGGAAGGAGGTAGTACCTCTCTGTTTAATGAGCGGTACAAAATATTATGATCAGAAAAGCTGTTCGTATCTTAAATAACCAGAAAGGGCAAAGCTTTCTGGAAAGCGCCCTGTATATTATTATTGTTGTATTTGTTGTTGCCGGCGGCGGTTACGCCTTAGCTAACAGCGGTATTAAACCGAAGCTCGAAGATCTGCAGACCAGTATAACAAACGTTACTGTACCCGCAATTAAATAGATAGGGGACGGTAACAGTGATTCAAAAGGTTCACACTATACTGGGTAATCAGCAGGGGCAGACGTTTGTTGAGAGCCTGCTGTATATTCTTCTATTCTCTTTGGTGGTGGCTGTCTTTTCAATTGGCCTGGCTGATGCTGTAGGTGATAAAATTACTGATTTAAAGGACCGGGTAAATCAAATCGGCACACCGTAGATAATTTCTCCATACCCCTGTGATATGTCACGGGGGTATTTTTTTATGGACTGACCCGATGCTGTAATGCTCTCAGATATATCGTATATAGCCATACACTGGGGAGGAAAGGGGGTTTGGAGTTTGCTTAAGAATGAGAGGGGCCAGGCCTTTATTGAAATGCTTTTTGTCCTGCCGTTATTTCTTATGCTGGCCTTTTTCATTATTGAAATGGGATTTGTCATGTATGATCTGGCGGTAATAAATTATGCTGCTTCTTCAACTGCAGTGGAGGCAGCCCGGCAGGGTCAATTTACTACGGCAACAGGTGACCGGACCATGGCTTATTTGCGGGATTGGTCCAGTAACGGTAGGAATTTTAATATTGTAAGAAGGAGCGTGCCTGGTAAGGATATTTACTCTATTATTGTTTACGGACCGGGGGCAGGCGATAAATTTCAGAGGGGGGACATAATTACTATTGGTGTCTGCTACCCGGTAAGATTTAAAACCTTTTTAATGGATGCCCTGGCCTCGTGGACGGTTGATGAACAAGAGTTATTTTTGAAGGCACGGGCGTCAGCGATGAGTGAAGTTTTTTTTGAACCGTAACCGGATGCGGGTGTAGCCGGGTCTTTGAAGAAGGGGGGGAGGAGAATACACAAGCTTAACGAACGCGGTTCAATAAGTATTGCTGCCATTATCTTATGTATGTGTTTGTTTGTAATAATGGCTTTGACTGCTGATATTGCTCGGCTCTACGCTGTTAAGGTACAGGCCCGGCATAGTCTTAATCTGGCATTGAGGGCTGCTTGTTCCCAACTTGATATGGATGCACTGGCTGATCCGGATAATCCTCGGACAGTAATTATTGAACCGGATGCAGAAGAGAAGTTCTATAAGGTGTTACGGGAGAATTTGCGGCTGGACAATAATAATAATCCCGGTAGTGCTTCTGTAGCGGATAAGCAGGTAGAGGTATGCGATTTCAGGGTTATTAATACTTCCAGCCTTCCTTTTACCTATACTTACAACGGGTACACTGAGACAATCAACAAGGTTTCATGTTCAGCGATTATTAAAGTGCCGGTGAAATTATCTTCCTTTGCCCGTTTCGTATCAGGAATGCCGGAATATGCGGAACTGATGCTCCATTCAACTGTGGGGCCGGAAGAAAGGGAGTAAGTAAAGGGACAATGAACATGACTATTTGGTGTTTACTGGTTCATAAACTACGAATTTATCATGCTCATAGTTTACATACCAGTCTACTGGTGCTTTTATCAACAGGGCCAACCAGTATAAATCAGAACTCATTCCAACAAATTGAAAAACTAATGTAAACATGCCGACCCAAATTAGCGGACTATGAGAGAAAAAAATATATAAGTATATATTCATTAGTCCTAAGGCGGCAATTATCCATATTGGGGCGATTAAATCAATTAAGAACACTGGCATAGGGACACTCCGATTAGGTATACAGCGTAATAGATGGATTTCAGGATTATCATTTAATAACGTCTTTAAAACCCATCCGTGTGAATGTTCGTGTATATAGAGACATAAAACATTCAGCATTATCAATACTACCAAGAAAGCTAATCCTGAAAGGTAAGTAAAAATATATCCTGCAAAAAAGAAAGGAATAATTATGGATAAAACAATGAATAAAATTAAAAGACTTATCCACCAGGGTGTACTTAGGTGTCTAATCATCCTATCATCCTCAGACGGACATTTTGACATTTCTGCTGTATATGTCTTCATATTGTTTCTCCTGCTATTCACACTAACAAATTTCTGCAATTATACCAACTTTATTTTACCATAATATAAATTTGATGGGTGAATATGGATCTATTATGATGGACTGGTTATATGCGTATTTATTCAAAAAAGTTGGACCAAAATGTTATATTTAATACCATTATCAGTAGTAGTGGCGGCCATTAATTATTTAATAGT
>JBMNOY010000070.1:0-8927 GCA_050943315.1 Syntrophomonadaceae bacterium | reverse complement strand
AGTTGAGGCCGATACTATAATTGCCGACGGACCTAGTACGGACAACGGCGAATTGGCCCTGGGACGCAATGTAATGGTGGCTTACATGACCTGGGAAGGTTATAACTATGAAGATGCTATTCTTATTTCGGAAAAACTGGTTAAGGAAGATGTTTTTACATCAATTCATATAGAGGAGTATGAATGCGAAGCCCGGGATACCAAATTAGGTCCGGAGGAAATTACCCGGGATATTCCCAACGTCTCCGAAGATATGCTGAAAAACCTGGATGAGCAGGGAGTGATACGGGTAGGAGCCGAGGTTAGACCGGATGATATTCTGGTAGGTAAGGTCACCCCCAAAGGGGAAACTGAACTAACCCCGGAAGAAAGATTGCTGCGGGCAATTTTCGGCGAGAAGGCTCGCGAAGTAAGAGATTCATCACTACGCGTACCACATGGTGAAGCAGGAAAAATAGTTGCGGTAAAGCGCTTTTCCCGCGATAAAGGAGACGAACTGCCGCCTGGTGTAAATCAACTGGTAAGAGTATATATAGCTCAGAAGAGAAAGATTTCCGAGGGTGACAAAATGGCCGGACGCCATGGTAATAAAGGCGTTATCTCCAGAATCCTTCCGGAAGAGGATATGCCTTTTTTAGAGGACGGAACTCCGGTGCAAATAGTGCTTAATCCGTTAGGAGTACCTTCGCGTATGAATATCGGACAAATACTGGAATGCCACATGGGGTGGGCTGCTAAGGCTCTGGGTATAAATATTGCTACTCCAGTTTTTGATGGCGCTAATGAAGAAGACATTTTTGAGAAGTTAAGAGAAGCCGGCTTGCCGGAAAGCGGTAAAGCGGTTCTATATGATGGCCGTACCGGGGAGAGGTTTGACCATGAGGTAACAGTTGGATATGTATATATGCTCAAACTTGCTCATTTGGTTGATGATAAGATACATGCCCGTTCTATTGGCCCTTACTCGCTGGTTACCCAGCAGCCCTTGGGAGGTAAAGCTCAGTTTGGCGGTCAGCGATTTGGTGAAATGGAAGTATGGGCCTTGGAAGCCTATGGTGCTTCCTATACCCTGCAGGAGATTCTGACGGTAAAATCAGATGATGTGGTAGGCAGATTAAAAACTTATGAATCTATTGTCAAAGGGGAGAATATTCCCGAACCGGGTGTACCGGAAGGTTTTAAGGTTTTAATCAAGGAACTGCAGAGCCTGTCTCTGGATATAAAAGTTCTATCAGATAATAACGAGGAAATTGTAATAAAGGACGTTGACTACGAGGTTAATGAGAAAGAAAAGGCCAAGGAACTGGGATTGGATCTTCCCGAAGCTAATTTGGGTGGCAGCAGTGTTAATGAAGTAGTGGAAAATGATTATGCCAATGAAGACGAAGTAGAAGATATAGACATCGAACCTAACGAAGAAGACGAAGATGATATGGACGATTCAATCGCCTAGTCAGGTATTATCTGGTAAAACCGACCAACTAGTTGGGCAATCTTCTGGAAGGGAGAGAATGACTTGCTGGATGTAAACAATTTCGATCGAATTAAAATATCCCTGGCGTCTCCGGAGCAAATTCGTTCCTGGAGCAGCGGTGAGGTTAAGAAACCGGAGACAATTAATTACCGAACTCTGCGGCCGGAAAAAGAAGGACTGTTCTGCGAAAAGATTTTTGGCCCGGTTAAAGACTGGGAATGCCATTGCGGTAAATATAAACGGGTACGGCATAGAGGTATTGTTTGTGATCGCTGTGGTGTTGAGGTAACCACCTCCAAAGTACGCCGGGAACGTATGGGGCATATAGAACTGGCCGCCCCGGTATGTCATATCTGGTATTTGAAAGGTATACCCAGCCGTATGGGATTGCTGCTGGATATGTCGCCCAAAGTACTGGAAAAAGTTATTTACTTTGTTAATTATATAGTCATAGATCCCGGAGATACACCTTTACTTAAGAAACAACTGCTTAATGAACGTGAATACCGGGAAAACCGGGATCGTTATGGAGACTCTTTTGTAGCTGGTATTGGAGCGGAAGCAGTCAAAACATTGTTAGCAGAAGTAGATTTGGATCAAATGTCGGCAGATCTCAAAGAAGAGATTGCCAACACTACCGGGCAAAGGAAAGGCAGAGCTATTAAGCGCCTGGAAGTGGTGGAATCTTTCCGCTTATCCAATAATAATCCGCAGTGGATGATTCTAGATGTACTTCCGGTAATCCCACCCGAGTTAAGACCTATGGTGCAGCTGGACGGAGGACGCTTTGCTACCTCTGATCTTAATGACCTTTATCGCCGGGTTATTAACCGCAACAACCGCCTGAAAAGGCTGTTAGACCTGGGAGCTCCGGATATCATTGTTCGCAATGAGAAAAGAATGTTGCAGGAAGCTGTAGATGCCCTGGTTGATAATGGCAGAAGGGGCAGACCGGTAACCGGACCTGGTAACCGGCCCTTAAAATCCCTGAGTGATATGTTAAAAGGCAAGCAAGGACGTTTTCGCCAGAACCTGCTGGGTAAAAGGGTTGACTATTCAGGCCGGTCAGTTATTGTGGTTGGTCCCAACCTAAAGATGCACCAGTGTGGACTTCCTAAGGAAATGGCTCTGGAGCTTTTTAAACCTTTTGTAATGAAGAAATTAGTAGACAAAGGCATTGCTTCAAATATTAAGAGTGCCAAGAAGATGGTGGAAAGGGGCCGGACAGAAGTCTGGGACATACTGGATGATGTTATCAAAGAGCATCCGGTATTGCTTAACCGTGCGCCTACCCTGCACCGTTTAGGTATTCAGGCATTTGAGCCGGTCCTGGTGGAAGGACGTGCTTTGCAGCTTTATCCCCTGGTCTGTACCGCCTACAATGCTGACTTTGACGGGGACCAAATGGCGGTTCATGTACCCCTATCAGCAGAAGCGCAAACAGAAGCCCGGCTTTTAATGCTTTCCAGCTGCAATATCTTAAACCCCAAGGATGGGAGACCAGTGGTAACCCCTACCCAGGATATCGTTATCGGGGTTTATTACTTAACCTATATGAGTGATGAAGACTGGGCTATTGAGCATCCACGGGCCTTCTCTACTCCTGATGAAGCCCGGGTCGCTTATGATTTGGGACAAATAAGTTTACATGAGAAGATTAAGGTTCGCATGAAGATGCCGCAACAGACGGGAAGGGAATTGCTCTTTAATCACGATAAGCAGACTTATCAGGAAGAAATTATCGAAACTTCCGTGGGCAGGGTTATTTTTAACGAAGTAATACCGGATAGTCTGGGCTATTTTAACGAAGCCATTGATAAAAAGAAATTGGGCAATATCGTTTACGAGTGTTATCGTCTGGAAGGTAATGCGGAAACTGCGGAGATGCTGGACGGGATTAAGAGACTGGGATATAAATTCTCCACCCGGGCCGGTATTACAGTTGGTGTTACCGATTTCGAACCACCTAAAGCGAAGGCTGCCATATTAGCCGAAGCGGATAAAAATGTCGCCGCTATTCAGGAAGATTATATGGTTGGTTTAATCACTGAGGATGAAAGGCATGCCCAGGTGGTTGAAATATGGAACCAGGCCACTGATGATGTTACTGATGCTTTAAAACAAGAATTGAGTACTGATAATCCGGTATATATGATGGCCACTTCCGGTGCCCGCGGTAATTTCCAGCAGATACGCCAACTGGCCGGGATGCGCGGACTAATGGCGGACCCGTCCGGTAAAATTATCGACTTGCCGATTAAGGCTAATTTCCGTGAAGGCTTAACCGTTTTGGAATATTTTATTTCCACTCACGGAGCTCGAAAAGGATTAGCGGATACGGCACTGCGTACCGCAGACTCGGGGTACCTTACCAGAAGGCTGGTCGATGTTTCGCATGATGTGATTGTTTGTGAAGAGGATTGTGAATCAGTCGAAGGTATCTGGGTAGAGAAAATAATGGATGGTTCGCAGCTAATTGAACCTCTGCATCAGAGAATCATCGGACGGGTATCTGTCGATACCATTACCCACCCGGAAACCGGCGAAGTATTAGTAGAAGAGAACCAGATGATCGATGATGATGCCGGTTATGCCATAGAAAGGGCCGGCATTACCAGGGTCAAAATCAGATCAGTCTTGACCTGCAAGACCCGGCATGGAGTATGCAAAAAATGTTACGGACGCAACCTGGCTACCGGATATAATGTTGAGATTGGTGAAGCAGTAGGAATACTGGCGGCACAGTCAATAGGAGAACCAGGTACCCAGCTGACCATGCGTACCTTCCATACCGGCGGTGTAGCCGGTGATGATATTACCCGCGGTCTTCCCCGGGTAGAAGAGCTATTTGAGGTTCGTAAGCCCAAAGGCCAGGCATTAGTAACCGAAGTCTCCGGACATATCAGATTCGGAGAAAATAAAGGCCGGCGGGAAATTGAGGTAGTTGATGAGAATCAACTGGTAGTGGGATCCTATCCGGTACATTACGGTTCGCGCCTTAAAGTTCAGGAAGGTGATTATGTGGATATGGGTGATGCCCTCACAGAAGGTCCCTTAAATCCGCATGATATTCTAAAGACCAAAGGTCTGCAGCATGTGCAAAGATATTTGCTGCAGGAGGTCCAAAAGGTTTACCGTTCCCAGGGCGTTGATATAAGTGATAAGCATATTGAAATAATGATTCGCCAAATGCTGAAGAAAGTAAAAATTGAAGATCCCGGGGACACCTCAATGTTACCTGGAGCATTTATTGATATTGCCTATTTCGAGGAGGAAAATGTAAAGGTGGTCAGCCAAGGCGGGCTACCGGCGGTATGTTCACCGATGTTATTGGGGATAACCAAAGCGTCGCTGAATACCGACTCATTCCTGTCGGCAGCATCCTTCCAGGAAACTACCAAGGTATTAACGGAAGCAGCCATAAAAGGCAAGATTGATAGTCTTATCGGGCTGAAAGAAAATGTAATAATAGGAAAGCTTATTCCGGCGGGAACTGGTTATTCTACCTACCGCAAGATAGACATAGAGCCGACTGTGGAAACAGCAGACTAAAAACCTGACGGGCGCTAAGGCATAAAGATATGCCGTAGCGTCCGTTTATTGTAATTTTTTAAAAAAATTTGACTCAAGTTCACCCAGATGCTAAAATACTAAAGTGCGCGGTATTATGCGCACTATTGCTGCCTTGTGGCCAGGTTTATTTTTTCACCGGGGAGGGTAAATATCATTGCCACTTGATGAATTGAAAAACCGTAACAAGGTTATCGGAAGCAAACAGGTCAAAAAAGCTGTAAGCCAGGGATTGGCAACCAAAGTATTTATTGCCCAGGATGCTGAACCACATGTCGTAGAACCTCTAAAACAGCTATGTGCCCAAAACCAGGTGGAGGTTATCATGGTAGAAAAAATGCAAGTTCTGGGTGCGGCTTGTGGAATTGAGGTAGGTTCAGCCGCAGTGGCGCTTTTAATTGGTAAGGATTGAGGCTGGGAGTCATATCCACCATACCATGCCGATTAATCCTTTGGTCAGAACATGAGAAGGGAGGTGCAGATGTGCCGACAATTAACCAACTAGTCAGGAAAGGGCGACAACAGGAAGAAAAGAAATCTACAGCACCAGCCCTAAAAAGCTGTCCTCAAAAAAGAGGAGTGTGTACTCGTGTTTACACAACCACTCCGAAAAAACCAAACTCAGCATTACGTAAAATAGCCAGGGTCAGATTAACTAATGGTATAGAGGTTACCGCTTATATTCCCGGCATAGGACACAATCTACAAGAACACTCCGTGGTTCTTATTAGAGGTGGCAGGGTTAAAGACTTGCCTGGTGTCAGATACCATATTATAAGAGGGACTCTGGATGCTGCTGGGGTTCAGAACCGTAACCAGGGAAGATCCAAATACGGTAGTAAAAGACCTAAGAAAAAATAGGAAGGAGGCGCGATATGCCTAGAAAGGGGCCTGTTCCTAAACGCGATGTGTTACCTGATCCCATTTATAACAGTAAAGTGTTTACCAAACTGGTTAACCAGGTAATGTGGGATGGAAAGAAAAGTTTAGCTGAAAGAATTTGCTATGGGGCTTTCGAAATAGTGGAAAAAAAGACTGGGAAAGATGCCCTGGAAGTCTTCGAAGAAGCCATGAAGAATATTACCCCGATTTTAGAGGTAAGAGCAAGAAGGGTTGGCGGAGCCAACTATCAAGTACCGGTTGAAGTAAGACCAGACCGGCGGCAAACGCTGGCCATTAGATGGCTGGTTAGCTATGCCCGTAAACGCGGGGAAAAGACTATGGCCGAACGTCTGGCTGGAGAACTCATTGATGCCTACAATAGCACCGGGGGATCAGTTAAAAAGAAGGAAGACACTCATAAAATGGCCGAGGCCAATAAAGCTTTTGCACATTACCGTTGGTAGTAGCTTAACTGCCAGGGAGTGATTTAGATGTCTGATTTAAGTGCCATAAGGAATATAGGCATAATGGCTCATATTGACGCCGGGAAAACAACCACCACGGAGAGAATATTATTCTACTCCGGAAAGGTCCATAAAATGGGAGAAGTTGACCGGGGAACCGCCACCATGGATTGGATGAGCCAGGAGCAGGAGCGGGGGATAACAATAACCTCGGCTGCTACTACTTGTTACTGGGAAAATTGTGTTATTAACATTATCGATACACCCGGGCACGTGGACTTTACCGTAGAGGTAGAACGGTCATTGCGGGTCCTGGATGGAGCGATAGGCATTTTTTGTGCTGTGGCTGGTGTGCAGCCGCAATCAGAAACCGTATGGCGTCAGGCTGATAGATACCACATTCCCAGAATAGCCTATATTAACAAAATGGATCGAATTGGTGCCGATTTCTTCCGGGCGGTAAAAATGATAAAAGAAAATTTAGGCAGTGATGCAATTATCGTGCAGCTGCCTATAGGAAGCGAAGATACTTTTGCCGGAGTTATAGACCTGATCAGCCTTAAAGCCTGTGTTTACAATGATACCGAGACAGGCGAGAATTATCATATCAGGGAACTGACTGATACTGAGATGGAGGAGGCTGAAACTTACCGGAATATTCTTCTGGAGAGATTATCCGAATATGATGATCACATTTTGGAAAAATATTTGGAAGGGATATCTATTTCTGAAGAAGAAATAATATCGGCTTTAAGAAACCTGACCATTAGCAATCATGTTGTTCCAGTCCTATGTGGCTCTTCATTCAAAAACAAGGGAGTACAGATGTTGCTGGATGCAGTAGTCAGATACTTGCCTTCTCCTATCGATAAACCGCCTGTAAAGGGGGTTAACAGCAATGGGGAAGATGAAACCAGAGCAGCCGATGTAAATGCCCCTTTATGTGCATTGGCATTCAAAATAGCCGTTGATCCATATGTCGGAAAATTGACTTACTTTAGGATCTACTCTGGAAAACTTAAAACTGGCTCCTATGTTTATAACAGCCGTAAGGGAAAAAAAGAACGTATAACCAAAATACTAAGAATGCATGCTAATCACCGGGAAGAAATAGATGAAGCTGCCGCCGGTGATATTGTTGCTGGAGTTGGTTTGAGAGACACTGTAACCGGTGATACTTTGTGTACCGAGGATAACAGGATTCTATTGGAGTCCATGATCTTCCCGAAACCGGTAATAGATGTGGCGATTGAGCCCAAGACTAAAGCTGATCAGGATAAAATCGGCGAATGCTTGCGGCGCCTGGCTGAGGAGGACCCTACCTTCAGGACCAGGATTGATGAAGAAACCGGTCAAACCATTATTTCGGGCATGGGGGAACTTCATCTGGAAATAATAGTTGACCGTTTACTGAGAGAATTCAAGGTCAATGCCAATGTCGGCAGGCCCCGGGTTTCTTATAAGGAAACCATTAAACAGAAAGCTGGGGCTGAAGCTACCTTCGACCGGCAGACCGGAGGACGTGGTCAGTATGGTCACGTTATTCTGGAAGTAAGCCCGTTGGAGGAAGGTGCAGGCAAGCGATTTAGCAACCGTACTCGTTCTGAAATAATACCGGGGGAATTTATTCCCGCTATAGAAACCGGTATTAATGAAGCACTGCAGGCAGGTATTCTGGCTGGTTATCCGGTTGATGACCTGGAGGTTAGCTTAACCGGGGGATCATTTCATGAAATTGATTCCACCGAACAGGCGTTCAAAATAGCAGCCAGTATGGCCGTGAAGGAAGCTTTAGAAAAGGCTCAACCTGTACTTCTAGAACCGATAATGGATATAGAGATATTATCTCCGGAAGAGTATTTAGGGGATATAATATCAGATTTAAATGCCCGCCGGGGCAGGGTTCTGGGCTTTGATGAAAATAAGGAAAGCAAAATTGTAAAAGGCACAGTACCGCTGGCAGAAACCTTTGGTTATGCTACTGCCTTAAGATCAGCCAGTCAGGGTCGGGCAACTTTTACGATGAAGATTAGGAACTTTGGTGAGCTGCCAGAGTCCAAGAGTAGGGACGTAATAGCCAGACGATATGGTCTGCCCATCAGTGTAAACAAAAAATAGAAAGGAAAGGTGAAAGAAGATGGCAAAGGCTAAATACGAAAGGACGAAACCTCATCTTAACATTGGCACAATAGGACACGTAGACCATGGTAAAACAACTTTAACCGCAGCCATTACCCTGTGTTTGTCCAAAGTAGGAAATGCAGTAGCAACTTCCTATGATTCAATTGATAAAGCACCTGAGGAAAGAGAAAGAGGAATAACCATCAATACCTCCCACGTAGAATATCAGACTGATAAAAGGCATTATGCCCATGTAGACTGCCCGGGACATGCAGACTACATAAAGAACATGATAACCGGAGCAGCCCAGATGGATGGTTCTATACTGGTAGTATCAGCTGCTGATGGTCCGATGCCGCAGACCAGAGAGCATATACTCCTATCCCGTCAGGTAGGTGTACACTACATCGTCGTCT
>JBMNOY010000013.1:0-43312 GCA_050943315.1 Syntrophomonadaceae bacterium | reverse complement strand
TTGGGCCATAGGTATGATCTCCTGAACTTGGGTAATGGGAATTCCGTATTCACATACTGTGTTGTCCCCTATTAGTTTGAACACCACCATTTGTGTCTCATCAGCCATTTTATAACCTCCTTTATTGACAAATATCCTTATAAAAGGATAACCTGGCAGCAACCTAAAAGATATATTCCATAATACTGCTGATTATCCTTTTTCTAAGTCCCAATTCATTTTTGCCGACAGATAACTACATTTTATGATCGGGAGAGCTGGTAACCAACAGGCTGAGAAAGAGACGGGAATATAAAAAAAGCCAAGTCATAAACAGCCTGGCCTTTTCTTAATTAATAACAGTGCCGAAAGGAGGAATAGGTGTGCGTTAACGGTGAAAACCCGAGCGGTTAGGCTTCATTTATCTATTTTATCATTCCCAGAGAACGATAAGTTTCAGCGTCTACCACCCCGGTGGGCTCAAGATTATGCCACGCCTGATAATACTTTACCGCCAGCTCAGTCATGCTTCCAAACCGGCCATCGGCGTTATCAAATATTATACCCAACTCTTTAAGCCTGCTCTGAACATAAACCACTTTTTGTCCGGAACTGTTCTTTTGGATTTTTACCGGTTGCAGTTGGTCAGGAAACATCTTGCCGTTCTCCACTATTCTTACCATGGTTCCCACGGGCACCAGAGGATATAATTCCTCCACGTGACGATTTTGCATGCGAATACAGCCGTGAGACATAGAGGCACCTATGGAATACGGTTTGTTTGTACCATGTATACCGTATATACCCCAGGGTACATTAAGGCCCATCCATCTGGTCCCAAAACCATTACCCCAATTTCTGCCTTTATTAATAACTTTCCATTCTCCCAGTGGTGACGGTGTCGAACTTTTTCCCACCCCGACCGGATATTGTTTTATTATTTTGCCGTTTTCAAACAATATGAGTTGATGTTTGCTAATATCTATTTCTATCATTTTACGGGTTTTCTCCTGGGGGGATGCAACACATGCGGTACTGAGATTATTAATCATTAACTTTTCCCAAACCTTTTGGTTAACTATTCCATCCGCCTTTAAATTGTTCGCCGTCTGAAATAGCCGTATGGACTCTGAGGTATTATAATCATAAATTCCAGTAGGAGTTATTTCATAGCCCAGTTCTTTTAAACGCGCCTGAATCATCCAGGTCGCTTCACCTTGTAAATTAGGTTCACTAAGCCACAATACCGGGAAATCGGTGCGGTCGATTTTAGTCATAGGTACTTCTTCTCTGGGCTTATCATTCGCCTGGCCATCCCGGACCAGTGCCGCAAGACAAATAATAAATGCCATAAGTATTAATACCACGCCGCGATAGCGCACAAGAAAACCTCCTAAACTAAATGTATTTAACAATATTTATTTTTGCCTACCAAGTACACTTTATGCGAGTAAAATTGTTGATGGTTCAAATCTGCCCGGAATGGAGATAATTTCTGGATAGGTCGATCTCATGTCAACACGTATAGTTGACATGAAGTAATTACTGTATAACAATAATAGTAATCGTTACTATTAAGGAAAAGGATGACGCAATTTGTATTTAAACAAAACTGGTCTAGTTAGAGTGTTAGTCTTGGCCATTACCCTGGTTTGGTTGGCCGGTTGTACGGAGAGACCCGCAACAACTTCTCCAGAGGCAGTATCAACCAGCAGTAAGTTTACAATGGTAACCTCATTTTACCCTATGTATATTATGGCTCTGAATATTGCTGATAATATACCCGGTGTAGAGGTTATTAATCTTGCCAGTCCTCAAACCGGGTGCTTACACGATTACCAGCTTAGCCCGGAGAACTTGCTGACTTTAGAAAAAGCTGATGTTTTAATCGTTAACGGAGCTGGAATGGAATCTTTCCTGGATAAAGTAGTTGAGCAACAGCCTGATCTTAAAGTAATCGAAGCCAGTGAAGGTATACCCTTGATAAAGAATAGTACCACCCAGGAAGATAATCCCCATGTGTGGGTAAGTGTTCACTATGCGATTCAGGAAGTAAAAAATATCACCCGGCAGTTATCCTTGGCTGATCCCGAACATAGCCAAAAGTACCAATCCAATGCCAGCAAATATATTAAAAAGCTGGAAATCCTCGCGGAAAAAATGCACCGGGAATTGGCGGGAGTATCCAATCGCAACATAGTTACATTTCACGAAGCTTTTCCTTATTTTGCCCGGGAATACAATCTTAATATTGTAGCTGTAGTGGAACGGGAACCCGGCTCAGAGCCCAGTGCCAGTGAATTGGCAGAGATTGTAGATACGGTTAAGAGATCTAAGGCCCAGGCAATTTTTGCCGAACCGCAATATTCCTCGGGGGCAGCCGAGACTATTGCCCGGGAGACCGGGATTAAGGTTTATTATCTCGACCCGGCGGTAAGCGGACCAGATTCGCCGGATGCCTATATAAAGATAATGGAAACTAATCTGGCGACTTTAAAAGGAGCGTTAAAGTAATGCCCATAAATATTTCTAATCAAAAGTTCCGTAAGGCGCCTTGTGGTTTGTGCTGTACCAAAGTGGAGAATTTCGGTGTAACCAGGGGCAATAGCGTTATACTAAAAGCCATTAATTTTCATGTTCACTGTGGTGAACTTACAGCTATCATTGGCCCTAACGGGGCAGGAAAAAGCACTCTGCTCAAGGCAATACTGGGCGAGATTCCTCACTCCGGGGAACTGCACTACCTTAATGCTGCAGGTTTGCACACTGATCACCCGGTGATTGGTTATGTTCCTCAACGTTTGGATTTTGATTTAGGCTCACCAATCAGTGTACTGGATTTATTCGCTGCCAGCCTAACTATGTTCCCGGTATGGATCCGCCCCTCCTCAAGAGTCATAAATAATACGCGCCGGAATCTGGCCCGGGTGCAGGCCGAACATCTATTGCATCGTCGTCTGGGGGCTCTTTCCGGCGGTGAACTGCAACGCGTTCTTCTCGCTTTGGCATTAGATCCCATACCTGACCTGTTGCTTCTGGACGAACCGGTTTCCGGAATAGATCAACGCGGTATGGAGTTGTTTTACCATATGGTTTCCAGTTTGCGGCACCAGTATGATTTATCAATAATTTTGGTGTCACATGACTTAACACTAGTCTCCAAGTATGCCGATCAAGTGGTATTATTAAACCAAACAGTACAATGCACCGGTACTCCGCAGGAAGTTTTTGCTGATCCGCGTACAATTCAAACCTTTGGCTACTTTAGAGCACCAGCCTGGGTCAATAAAAATATACCGGAATGCAGAGAAGGGGCTACATAATGCTAAGTTGGTACTATGAATGGATTCAACAATTACTGCCTTTTGTGTGGATAAACTATACGTTTATGCAAAATGCCTTGCTGGCTGTAATTCTGGTAACACCGTTATTTGGTATACTGGGGACGATGATTGTAAACAACAAAATGGCCTTTTTTTCGGATGCTATTGGCCATTCGGCACTAACCGGAATAGCCATCGGCGTTTTGCTGGGTTTTAATGATCCCTTATGGGCTATGTTGATTTTTGCCGTAATTCTGGCTGTGGGCATAACCACAGTTAAGGCCAAAACTGCATCCTCGCCGGACACCATCATAGGTGTTTTCTCTGCCAGTGCAGTGGCACTGGGAATAGTGATACTTTCTCGGGGAGGAGGTTTCACCAAATACTCCCGTTTTTTAATCGGCGACCTGTTAAGTATCACCCCGGGGCAAATCACCTTGCTAATAATCGTTTTTGCCCTGGTGATTGCACTATGGATGGTAATGTTCAACAGGCTTTTACTGGTAAGTGTAAACCCCTCATTGGCCCGAAGCCGAGGCTTTAATGTACGGGCTATAGAAATGATCTTCGGTGTTATCATGGCGGTTATTGTAACCATATCTATTCAATGGGTAGGTATTCTAATAATTAACTCTTTACTTATATTGCCAGCGGCAGCGGCACGCAACCTGGCCGGTAATGTACGGCAATACCACGTTTTTTCCATACTTATTGCCCTGGCTGCAGGTATTGCCGGTTTGATTTTGTCTTACTACTGGGGTACAGCCACAGGAGCAACTATTGTGCTGTGTGCTGCAGTTTTATTCGTGGTATCAGTTTTACTTCGCTTTAAAAATGCCTGAAGGAGATGAAAGCTGGTGGAAAACAGTCCAAACAGCAATGCTAAAACCATCCGCACATCAAAACAGCGCCAGCTCATACTGGATGTGTTTACAAACAATAATGCCCACCTGTCTGCCGAAGAAGTATATCAGTCAGTTAAAATCATCCGGCCTAATATTAGTTTGGGAACTGTGTACCGTAATCTGGAGGTACTTGTGAACCTGGGGTTAATCAACCGTTCCACTTTTGCGGATGGCAAGTCCCGGTATGAACTTGCCAATGGTGAGCACCACCATCATTTGGTTTGTATAAAATGCGGCCATATTGAGGACATGCACGAATGCCCTATGGCCAGGAATATTGAATTGTTCATTGAGAACCAGGATTTTAAACCTATACATCATTATTTCGAGGTTTACGGTTATTGTTCCAACTGTAAATTTAAGTAGTTTATCCCGGTTATGGTGCCAGCATGTTCTCAAAGCCCTTAACATCAGCTACTGGTTCCATACAGGTATAGTTACTGCATACATAAGCGGTGGCACGGTCGGTCACCATTTTCATATCCTTTACAAAGGGAATTATTGCTTCGATCTGGTCATTATTCTCAGTATCCTTAAATATTACCAGTGTTTCGGGTAAAAAGTGCTGATTAATTACGTCTATCATTTCTTTACTATCCGGCTCGTCACGTTTGCCGGTTATCACTACTTCACGTGAAGGGCGTAAGGAAAACATCGCTGCCATCATAAAAAACGAATGTGCTGCGGGTATCTCTCTGGTCACCGCCGCAAATGTGCTTAATTGATCTGCTGCCAACTTTTCCAGGCTATCGTCACCAGTTAGCCGGGCTAAACGCAGAAAATTTAAGGCGGCTACCGAGTTGCTGGAAGGAAGGGCCCCGTCATAGTCTTCCTTGGGCCTGGCCAGCAGTTTTTCACTATCCTCCCCGGTCAGAAAAAGTCCGCCATTTTGATCATCCCAGAAATATCTGATTAAATCCCGGTTTAAATCCAGGGCACTTTCCAGATGCTTGATTTCAAAACCAGCTTGATAAAGTTCAATAAGCCCCCAAATCAGGTAAGTATAATCAGATGCATATGCAGGATAGAGTGCTTCACCGTCCCGGTATCTGGCTAAAAGGCGGCCGTCAGGGCGGCGCAGGTGTTTTAAAATGAATTCCGCCGACTTTTGGGCTGCTCTGTAGAAGCTCTGGTCCTTTAGAATTTTGGCTCCCATGGCTAGAGCAGCTATCATTAGCCCGTTCCAGGAGGTTAAAATTTTGTCATCCCGGTAGGGATGCACCCTCTTTTCCCGGCAAGCGAATAGTTTCATTCGCAATGGTTCAATTTTACTGCGCTCATCCTCGCTTATACCCCGGTGGATAAGGTTGGGAATGCTTTTACCGGCAAAGTTACCGGTTGGACTTATATCGTAAAGCGAAGCAAATAATTCACCATCTTCATTTCCCAAAACTGATTGTATCTCTTCAGCCGTCCACAGGTAAAACTTTCCTTCCTCACCTTCCGAATCAGCATCTTCAGCCGAGTAAAAGCCTCCTTCCGGTGAGACCATATCCCGTAATACATAGGTTAGTACTTCTCTTCCTATGCGGCCGAACAACTCCTGGTGGGTAAGCTGGTAGGCTTCCAGATAAGCCATTGCCAGGAGAGCATTGTCATAAAGCATTTTCTCGAAATGAGGAACCAGCCATTTACGGTCTGTGGAGTAGCGTGCAAAACCGAAGCCGATGTGGTCGTACAACCCGCCCCGGTACATACTTTCTAAAGTTTTAGTGACCATTTCCAGGGCTTTTTTATTTCCGGTCATAGTATGGTAACGCATCAGAAACATCAAGTTATGGGGAGTAGGAAATTTAGGTGCAGAACCAAAACCTCCGTAGGTGCTGTCAAAACTCCTGGAAAAATACTCAAATCCCCGGTCCAGGTCACTACTATTTAATTGCTCACCTTTTTTAGGATACTCTTGTTCCTGAACCCACTGCGCAATTTTATCGCTGGAAGCCATGATGCTCTTGCGGTCCTGATGCCAGAGACGAACCACCTGAGGCAAAAGGTCTATTAGTCCCGATAACCCCTGGCGGCTATATTTAGGTAAGTAAGTAGCAACAAAAAACGGTTTCTTCTCGGGGGTCATAATTATGGTTAAAGGCCACCCCCCGTGACCGGTCATGGCCTGGCAGACACTCATATATATATGGTCTATGTCCGGGCGTTCCTCACGATCAACCTTAATGGCCACAAAATATTTATTCAAGAGCTCAGCAACTTGTTCATCCTCAAAGCTTTCCTTTTCCATGACATGGCACCAATGACAGGTACTGTAACCTATGCTAAGGAAAATCGGCTTATCTTCCCTCATAGCTTTATCGAAAGCTTCCTCTTCCCAGGGATACCATTCAACCGGATTATAGGCATGTTGCAGCAAATACGGGCTTTTTTGCTGTATTAACCGATTAGTATTTCTATCTGTTACATTTTCAACCATTATAAATATTTCCCCTTTTGGTTTAATTTTTATGATTTTTGTTTCTACTACATGTCATGTGAAAATTCAAGGCACTTTGTTCAACAATATCTTTTCATATTACATTAAAATTAATTCCTTTTGATTTACGATGAGCAAACAAACTCTATATCAGGCGAAAGGCTTAGACACCGGTTCTTTAACACAATGGCTGAGAATTATCAAAAACCTGACTTTAAACACCAGAATTGATGATAAGGACACTTATCGTCGTGCCATTGATGGAATCAATAAACTTGCCGGTAACTGGGACAGCTTACTTTTGTATTTTGCGGGAAATGGCATAGTGTCAGGATTCTCACAGGAACAAATTGATGAGGAGAGGATTAAGGCACGGATGATCCTGCAAAACAAGAAGTTTGCAGAAACAGTTTTACAAGGCAGAGGAACATCGATATTTTAATGGCCAAATACGCTCTGCTTTGTTTTTTGCCAAGTTTTATGAAGGAAATGGAGATATAAAAGTCTTTAAGGAATACTGGAATAAAATAGATGCATTATCTGATAACAATGAGCCTAAGCATGGAAATCGTTTATTAAGAATCGTAGTGTGACAGTAGGTTCGCCATGAGCACCTTGGTGGGGGGGTTTAATATAGTCGGCGAAGATGGGCGGACGAAAGGGGGCGAGGGACAGTATGTCCGTAAGAGGGCTATCAAACAGGATATTTGTTTAGCACGGTACCCCCTGAGTTGCACATCGAGCCGTTATAATATATCGTGACGACGGAACAGGTGCGCAGGTGAACCTACTAGCTAGGGAACGCTTGTATGTTGCCTATTATTCTTCCGCCTGTTTGCCGCCCTCAAAACTATCAATATGCTGGAGTATTCTTAGCTTGGCAGTTTCGATATCCCGGTCCCGGATAGCCCTGTAAATGGCTTCGTGCTCGGCTATTACTTCCGGGCCATTTTCGGCAAAAAGCTCCTCCCGCTGATTACGATAGTTATTATGCATTAAATCGGCGATGGTATTCATCATGCGCAGCAGGATACTGTTATGGGTGGCCTCAGCAATGGCATAGTGAAACCATAAGCCGGCCTCCACGGCTTCACTTATGGTTTTAGCGGACTTCATACGTTTTAGATTCATTTCTATTTTGGCAAGGTCTTCATCCGTGGCCCGCTGAACAGCCAGAGCCGCGATCTCCGTCTCCAAAACCCGTCTCACTTCCATGAGCTGACTGATGGGGTTTTGCTCCATTTCCAAAATCATGGTCAGTGGAGCAAAGGTAGGGGAAACACTGGTTTCGCGTATGAAGGTACCTTCCCCCGGCCGGATATCCAGGATGCCGATGGCTTCGAGAGCGGTAAGGGCTTCCCGTACCGAGGCCCTACTGACCCCCAGGGATTCAGCCAATTCCCGCTCTGAGGGCAGTTTCTGACCGTGCCTCAACTCTCCTCGGCTTATCATATCCTTTAGCTGTTCCATGATTTCTTCATAAATTCTTTTAGTTTTAATAGGCCGGAAACTCAATAGCAACACCTGTCTTCTGCGTTAAGCAATATTTGTATCCTCTTTTTATCTGGTTTTATTAATTATACTGAATTGGCTATTAAATAGCTATTTTAGCCCGTTCCCGCATAAAAGCGATCTCCCGGTTGATGTCCCCTTGAATTTCGGCTATGCGCTGGGTAGCATCAGGGCCTTGGAGCAGACGGCTGAAGCGACCCTGCTTTAACAGATATTCATTTACCGGTTCAGGAGCCTTCTTTCCGCTAATAATTGACGAGGTGGGGTTATTGAAGCTGATTTTACCATTTTCCCCTTCCCATAATAGCCAGGCACCACAGCGTACCGCCATACGGCTCATCTGCACGGTTTCCGGCATATCGAACTGCCATCCTAAATAACAGGGTGCCAGGATTTCGATGTATTTCATGCCGCGGATGCTTTTGGCTTTAACCACTTTATCGTACAGATCGCCCGGGTAGGCCACGGTAGCGGTAGCCACATAAGGAATGTTATGCTCCAGCATCAGCAAAGCCATATTTTTCTTGCGCTGCTGCTTGCCGGTGGGGGTAGTGGTAGTATAGCTTCCCCGCGGTGTAGCACCGCTGCGCTGCACGCCGGTGTTGCTGTAGGCTTCATTGTTATAGCAAAAGAAAATTATATTATCGTTGCGCTCGGCAGCAGCCGAAAGGGACTGAAAACCTATATCATAAGTACCGCCGTCACCCACCCAGCTAAATACGGTAGGCAGTTCGCCTTGCAGGCGGCCCTTTTCCTTCATTATTTCCAAGGCATGGGTAATACCCGAGGCCGATGAGCCTGCTGTGGCAAAGCAAACATTGATGCAAGGCCAGTTATAGCCCAGCTTAGGTGTCATACCCATGCTCGCCACCGAGCAGGATGGAGTCAGCAGCATAATAGCATTGGGACCCAAGGCCTTGCCCACCATGCGCAAAGCCATAGTAGCCGGGCAGCCGCCGCAGGCTCCGTTGCCGCTTAAAACCTGCTCAATATCCGGTAAATTTTTAATACTGGTGGTCATATCTTATCCATTCCTTTCCTGGTCTAAGCGTTGTCTTCCATCATAGCCCGAATCTCGGCAGCCATAAAGTGGCGGGAAAGGTCAATGCCGCCAATGCCTATTACCCGGTTTTTGACCGTAATATCATTGCGCCGGCCAAAAAGCACGCTCTTTAGCTCTGCGGCCAGGATTCCGCCAGGATGGCCAAAGTTATAGTTGCGGTCCAGCACCATCACCTGAGCATTGGGCGGTAAGGCGGCAATGATATCCTCAGCCGGAAACGGAACCACCAGGCGCGGCCGCAAAAGACCGGCCTTGATGCCCTGATCCCGCAGAATATCTACGCTAAGTTTTAATTCCGCCGCCATACTGTTGATGGCAAAGGCTACCACTTCCGCATCTTCCAGCCGGTAGGTGTCGATGGTGTCCCCATCCCACATACCCGTTATCTCCTGGTATTCCCGGGCAGCCTCTTTGGCCAAGGGGATGGCAGCTAAAATGTCCTCGGACAGCATCTGGCGGAAGGGTGCGTATTCAGGCGCATTGGTCACATTGCTGAAAGAAGAGGGATGAGCCGGGTCCAGCCGCCATTCCGGTTCATGGGGAGGCAGGAAACGGTCGATATCCTCCCGGGGCGGAACGGTCAAAGGCATCAGGCAATGAGAAATGGCAAAGCCATCATAATTCACCATCACCGGAATGTTGATCTGCTCGGCCACCCGGTAAGCCTGCAGAATGGTGTTAAAAACCTCCTGGTTGGAGGAACAGTGATACTGAATCCAGCCGGTATCCCGCTGGGCAAAGGAGTCCTGGTGATCAGCCCATAGAGTCCAGGGGGCGAAAATGCCGCGGTTGACGTTGACCATCACTACCGGCAGACGTCCCCCCGCAGCCATATGTAAAACTTCATGCATGTATAATAAGCCATTGGCAGAAGTTGCGGTAAAAACCCGAGCTCCAGCCGCAGAGGCAGCTACAGCAGCCGCCATAGCACTGTGTTCTCCTTCCACCGGGATAAAACGAGCGTGCAGCTCACCGTTTTCCACCATGGCAGCTATTGCTTCCATAATGCTGGTCTGAGGTGTGATAGGGTAGCCGGGCACTACGTCCACGCGAGCACTTTTTACAGCCTGGGCTGCGGCCTGGTTACCGGTTCCCATAATAACTTGCGCTGTTTTCATCCGGCTACTCCTCCTCCTTTTGCATACTGATGGCGCCGGTGGGGCATTCCAGGGCGCAAACACCGCAGCCTTTGCAGTAGCGGTAATCAATAGTCATTTCGTAGCGGTCAATAACCGCTTCCGGACAGTATACCCAGCACATCTGGCATTTGGTGCAGGTCTCCTGGTTAACCACGGGGCGGTGGGTTCGCCAGGAACCAGTCTCACCGCCAGCCCCCTTCATCGGCCAGGAAATAGGCCGGTAGGCTTTAGTAACTGATTTCATTGGTTGTCCATTCCTTTCACAAGTCCTAGGATTAACCCGGTTATTTACTGGTCTGTCTTACAATGTGGTATGCTTTTCCTGCCGCCTGCAAATTCATCTTGCCTTTACTGCCGGGCCATTTTTTTAGGATAGTCTGTTCCATAATGCCTTGAGGTATGTTGAGCACCCGGCACACTGCACCGAACAGCGGCACATTGATAAAGGGACCGTCAGCGGAAAACAATCCCGCTTCCCGGGCGATGGCATCAGCGTCCACCTGCCAGGTAGTGTGGTTTTTCAGGGTTACTTCGTGAGGTGCATTGATGATTACCGTGCCAGGTTGATTTATACCTTCATTAATTGCTGCCTCGGCAAGCTTTTCGCTCATGACTATCACAAAGTCCGGCAGTTCACATTGACTGTGAGCGTAGATAGTAGTAGGAGAAATGCGCACGGCCGCCCGCACCGGCGCTCCCCGCCGTTCCACACCAAAAAAAGGCAAAGCTTGACCCTGCTCACCATTTTCCAGCGCAGCCTGGGCCAGCATATGAGCCAGGGTAACCGAGCCCTGCCCGCCAAATCCGTTAATGCGCAGTTCTAACATATTTATTCCTCCATTCCCCATGGTGTTGTTAAAGTTTTGTTAACGTGTCGTTACCGTGAAAACACCCCCCCCCCGCTACCCAAAAAGATGGCTATATTTATCATCGCGAGGAGCGAAGCGACGTGGCGATCTCATCCAACAGGCCTGCTGTCCCGTTTGAATGTTGCCAGCCCCTGGAAGGGGCGTGTCAATCTCTATCCAAATCACTTACCCGATTACCTGCTCGTTAAGTGTCCTGGTGGTCTGACCAGTTATATTGTAAGTTATATTCTGTTAATATGGCAATATTCCTGCGAAATAATAGTGGGAGTTAGTAGATGTACGGATAAAGACTGCAGGAAAAGTATGAAAATGTGTAGATCCCCCAAGCGGTTACAATTAGTATGGCAGAATTGGCTGTTTAATAGAACGGTTCTTGCTTTCCCAAGTATACTCGTTAAGTTTAATCATGGACAAATCGGTCCTCTTTTTATGAGCAAAGAAAAGAAATCTTTGCCGCCTTTTTGAGCATCAGGCTGAGACAGGTTTTATATAAGAATGTTAAGTGGCCTGTTTTTTCGCCAGCATCTGGCCTAATTTTAGGGTATCATTAACATATTAAGAAGAAATTATCTATTAAACGGAAAGGGAAAATATGCTAAAAGTAACCGAATTACGAAAGATACTTAAGGAAATGCCAAAAGATGAGATTATCAAGCTGATGACTGAAAGTTATAAACGAAGCAAGGAAGTTCAGACCTTTTTGAATATCAAATTCAATCGGTTAGGTTTTTTTATGACATCAACCATTTCAATAATCCCTTTCTAGTTTCATTTTGAGTTTACTGATTAGTAAAACTCATCTACATATATATTTTTTCTTATTCTTGCGGCAAATAACCAACCTAATTCCATGAAAAAGCCTGGCACCGAGTCTATTGAAATGATGGACTCAGCGCCAGGTAACTTTAGGAACTAAAAAAATGCTAGAATATTAACTTTTTGCCACTCCACCGGACACAATAAAGGTCATTACCTCCGAACTGCTAACTTGAAGCAGCTGCACCTGTTCCCGGGGGAATAGCAGCAAGTTGCCGGCAAAGTTATAGGATTGGGGAATATAAACGGCTACAAGATCCTTCAAGCCCAGGTTTTCGAGCGATGCGCAGGTAATAAAGCCCAGGGCATAGGCCGAGCCGTCTTTTGAAAGCCGCACTAAAACAGGCTTATTAAAACTCTTTTTGTCCCCTACAAAAGCATTAATCAGGTCTTTAATGGAGGAGTAGAGAAGTTTCACCAGAGGCAGATTATTCAATAACTTATCTGCTAGAAGCATTATTTTTTTGGTTAAAAAATTAGAGACTAAAAAGCCAACTACGGTGATTAATAGCAGGGTAGCAATAAAACCAACCCCGGGTACTATCCCCAAACCGGGAATGGGGATCTTAAGCAGGTTATCAATCTTGGTAAAAATCAGGTAGAAGATATAAAGTGTTAAGGCAATGGGCACCATAAACAGTAACCCTTTAAGAAAATAATTGGTAATTCGTTTCAATATTAACATTCCCTTCTATGCATTTTACTGTATATTTTACCATTAAAAAAAATAGGTTGGATAAATCCAACCTAAATGACTAGACCCTAAACGTAAAGCCTTTGCTGCAAACTTCAACGATTTAAGCCAGTCTTTATAACAAAAGACACGGTCACCCGTGTCTTTAATATACGTAAACCACTTACTTCTTTCCAACACGGGAGGCCAAACAATTTCTTGTTTTGACCCATTGGCCACCAAATCATAGACCTGTTAAGCCCTTAGATTAACTGGCTCGAAGATATGGTATATTCATTTTTAATAATTCCTATTCGACAGATATTTAAAAAATCCTTTTTTTTGAGCTGGAAAAAAAACATCCGTAAAGCTTGCTTTACGGATGTTTGAGTTACTGGTGTTAGGGAAGGTCGTGTTCATTCATCCAGATTCTAAGGCTTTCGGTATTATTTTCTCTTCCCGTCCGGTTTAAAAATTCTTCATAGTTTTCAAATTTGCCGGTTCTATTATCGTTTCCAATAATTTTAATCATCTCCTCTTACATTATTTTAACTCACATTATATTTTCCCCATGCATAGAAGCATTATGCTATTTGCCTTTATCCATAATTGAGCTAAATTATGTTCCTTTTCCTCTTATGGTAATTTCTAAAAAGCTTGTATGTTAAATAGGTAATTATGACCATGCCAGCTATAATTGCACTTATTAGAGCCGTTAATTCCGCATGATGATATTTGAGCAACTCGGCAGCCTTTTCCCCCAATACTATAATTAAAACAGCTTCGATAACAAATTTAATCGCACGCCCGGTTATAAAAGTGACCAAAAAAATTATCCAGTTAAGTTTAAATAGCCCGGCGGTATATGAAACAGGTGTAAAACCTACCACTAACAATGCCCACCCGCCATACTTTTCTATAAGCTGTTCAATCTTTTCAATACGCTTTTTCGGCACCCACTTAACTAATAGTTGGGAACGAGCTCTAAAACCGATAATATATGTAAGTATTCCCCCCAGGGATGAACCAATAATAGCCACTAGAGCATAGCACATGGCCATGTTCCGGTTCATTAATCCCATTATTATCAGCAAAACATCGGCAGGGACCGGAAGAAACGATGTTTCCAGAAAGGACAGCAGGAAAAGACCGGCAATACCATGAATCAGGAAATATTGCATCGAACCAGCAAAAATCTCCAGCATATAATTCCCCTTAAATAAACTGAATCTGTTTATTAAAAACTAATGTAAACATATTTTTCATTATAATTTACTGCTTGCAACTTTCAATTAAAATTTATTATTATAATTCAATAAGGGCTTATTTTAAAGCTATAGCCCTAAAACAAGTAATACTTCGTTTTACAGATTTCTTTAAAATAGGTTATCATTAGGCCTGAAAAGCAATTAGCTATTATCTTTTCGGGAATGCCTAGAATTGTATCAGGATGCAGACAACTTGGTCAAAAAAGTTTTAGAGAGGAGTATTAGTTTGAAAAATAAGCAATTCGCTGTAATTGGTCTGGGTCGCTTTGGGGAGAGCTTAATAGGCGAACTGAGCAGAAACGGCTGCGAAGTACTTGCCATAGACACTGACCGGGAGCGAGTTAATGATGCTGCGGACATAGCTACTCATGCAGTCCAGGCTGATGCTATGGATGAACAGGCTTTAAAATCACTGGGGATAAGAAATTTTGATGTTGTGATAGTAGCAATAGGGCATAATATTCAGGCTAATATATTGGCTACCATTATTCTCAAAGAAATGGGAGTTAAAACGGTTATTGCCAAAGCCCAGAATGAGCTGCATGGCAAGGTACTTGAGAAGATAGGAGCCGACCTGGTAATTTACCCGGAAAGAGATATGGCCATTAAATTAGCCCGGTCATTAATTTCCGAGAATATTCTGGAACAAGTAAAGCTGTCAACCGATTACAGTATTATGGAACTGGTGGCACCCAAGTCTTTCTCCGGGAAAACTTTGCTGGAGTTAAAACTGGGTGAGAAAATGGGAGTTACCGTTCTGGCTATTAAACATAATGAGAATATTATTGTGGCTCCCGGCCGCGAGCAAAAAATAAGCCGTGGTGATATTCTGGTGACCCTTGGGAACAACAGTGATCTGGAGAAAATAGGTAAATTGGAATCCTAGCAGGAAAGAGATCGACAATAATGACTAACAAACATTTATCCCCCCCACAATTAATGGTACTCGGGTTCATGGGCGCTATTTTAGTGGGCAGTATTTTATTAACTACCCCATGGGCAGTCAGGCAGGGTAATCCGGATTTTCTGACTTCTCTTTTCACAGCCACCTCAGCGGTGTGTGTTACCGGGCTGGTGGTCGTTGATACCGGTACCCATTGGACAGCTTTCGGACAAACAGTTATCTTGCTGTTAATTCAAATCGGCGGTCTGGGTATAATGTCTTTCGCTACTTTTTTTGCCTTGCTGTTGGGTAAGAAAATTCAGTTCCGGCAAAGAATTGCCATGCAGCAAGCTATTGGTAAAACATCTGTTCAGGGCATAGTAGATATTTTTAGGTATCTTTTAATAGTCTCATTTTCTATTGAGATTATTGGCGCTATTATTCTTGCCCTACACTGGATTCCAGACATGGGTGCCGGTAAAGCTGCCTGGTATGGGCTTTTTCATTCAATTTCCGCCTTTAATAGCTGTGGTATGGACCTCTTCGGTGACTTTAGGAGTCTTACCGGATATACCGGAGATATCCTTGTAAACCTGGTTATTACCAGTATTATAGTAATTGGCGGACTCGGTTTTTTAGTGCTCTATGAGCTATATCACTACCGCCAGTCACACAGCTTATCCCTGCATAGCCGTGTAGTGCTATTAACTACACTGGTCTTAATCATTACCGGTACGCTGGCTATCTTCATTTTGGAATACCATAATAGCTTAAACCACTTATCTCCCGGTGTTAAGCTGATGTCAGCTTATTTCCAATCCGTATCTCCCCGTGGCGCCGGTTTTAATACTATTGATTTAAATTCGATGTTACTACCAACCCAACTATTAGTAATCGTTTTGATGTTTATCGGTGGTTCGCCAGGTTCGACCGCCGGTGGTATTAAAACCTCCACTTTTGCTTTAATGTTAGCAGCCATTTTATGCCTTCTGCGAGGCAAGAGGGACACGGAAATTTTTAGACGGCGCATACCCTATAGTGATGTCCTAAGTGGATTAAGTATAATATTACTTGCCGGAATGACGGTTTTTTTGGTAGCCGGCTTACTTTCCTTAACAAATAATTATGATTTTATTTGGTTACTTTTTGAATCCGCCTCAGCATTTGGAACCTCTGGGCCTACTCTGGGACTTACCCCTAATCTGGACTCATGGGGACGAATTGTTATTATTATTACCATGTTTACCGGACGCCTGGGGCCATTAACTATTGGTTATGCCCTGGCATATAAACAGAAGCAACCGGACATTGCCTATCCTGAAGGCAGAATTATAGTCGGATAAATCCTTTGTTAATTCTTGGAGGTCAATTTTTTTACTTCCTTTTTTTTTTTTCTTTTTTTGCCAGAATAGCCTCAACCGGTTTTTGACAACCTAATAGTGTGTGAAAAAATTGCAAAGGGGTGTTTTATGTGAATTTAACTCAAACAGAACTGCAGAGCTTAAGGCAATTAATAGGTGCCCATGAAACCGCGGAAAAGAAACTTAATTGGTATGCTTCACAGGCTCAGGATCAGCAAGTCAGGCAAATGTTCCAACAATCTGCCCAGTCCGCATCCCAGACCCGGCAAAAGTTGTTAACATTTTTAGGCTAAAATGAGGGAGGTATATTCTCTATGAATCACATGCAAGACAAGGAAATGGTGAATGATGTTCTGTCCATGGTTAAGGGCAGTTTAAACACTTATACGACCACAATTAGTGAAACAACTAACCAGCAATTGCGCCAGACCCTGCAGCAGATTAGAAACTCTGATGAACAATTCCACTACCAGCTTTTCCAATTAGCCAACCAAAAAGGTTTCTACAAACCGGCTACCAATGCCAATCCCCAGGATATCCAATCCGTAAAATCACAACTGGGTGTCTAAATAATACGTATCGAAGGGAGCAAACCTTGCTCCCTTTTATTTATTGCCCCGGGATAAAGACGAATATTGCACTAATTTTTGTTGGCCTTACGACTTTATTCCTTTTTTCTTTGCAGGTAAATATTGTAAATTATGGTTAACAATATTACGGCAAAGGAAGATGATTAATGAAAAAGGCTAATTTATTTATCCTTTTGGTACTGGGCGGCCTGTTGGTTAATCTGTTTATGGTTACTAATGGTATGGCCTATGAGAACATCGCCCCTGCCAAAATTAAGGATGTGCGCCTGGCCTTGGACGGCCGGGAACTGTTTTTTACCACCCCCGCCTGTATTAACAATAACTACCACACCATGATCACCCTTCCCAATATCGCCGAAATTTTCGCCTGCCAAACCGAGGTATTGGAGGAAAACCACATTAAGATTTACAAAGAAAATGTAGACCTGACCATGCAGATAGGCGAAAGCAACTATACCTTCAATTCCTTATTTGTAAATGCTAACGCCTTCCCTTATTACAGCTCTAATAATGAGGTTCTGGTTCCCTTAAGAATCGTATCTGAAGCCATGGGTTATAACATATCTTATCATGCGCCTTTAAACATGATAATACTACAGAGTCCTGATTTTAGCGGGAACGCTATTCCTATTGACGCCCTGCCCGAACCTGCAATTGTGCCCCCACAACCCCAGGGTACTTGGGGGGTTATTTCTGAAACCTCGGGACTTGTTACCCTGGCCCCCAACCAAACTTTTGTTTCCGGGTACTATACCAAACTTTTAAGTAAACAGGCTTCGCGTACCAATAACATACAATTGTCCTGTGCCAGCATTAATGGGAAGGTCCTGGCACCTGGTGAAGTGTTTTCCTTCAACCAGACCGTAGGTGAAAGAACAGCCGCCAAAGGCTACCAGTCAGCACCTATTTTTTCCGGTAAACAGGTAATTCAGGGCATCGGGGGGGGGATATGCCAGACCGCAAGTACTCTTTATAATGCCGTTCTGGAAGCAAATCTAACCATTATCGAAAGACGCCGGCACAGTTTAGCAGTCGCCTATGTTCCTGCCGGCAGGGATGCTACCGTTGCCTGGGGCTCTATCGACTTTAAATTTAAAAATAGCCGAGATTATCCCCTCAAGGTCCTGGCCCGGGTAGAAGGTGACTATGTAATAATAGCCCTGGTTGGGGAAATATGATTTAGGAGAATACCTTGCTGCCCGGCTGGTAAAAATAAACGTGTTACCTTGATGGAGGTTGCTGCACTGATGGATAAAACTTTTTTTGTCGGCATTAACTATTGGCCGGCTAAAAAAGCCATGTACTGGTGGAAGAAGTTCGATATCGAGGAAGTGCGCGAAGACTTTGCCAGGCTAAAACAGGCGGGAATAAAGGTTGTACGCATTTTTCTAACCTGGGAAGACTTTCAGCCCCGTCCTGACCTGATATCCAGGAGGGCCATAGATAATTTGTGCGCGGTTGCCGATTTGGCCAAAACTTTTAGTTTATCTCTAATGCCAACCTTTTTTTGCGGGCATATGAGTGGAGTAAACTGGATGCCGGGGTGGATGCTTACTGGGCAAAACTCTGCGGGCCGTTTCCCGGTTTTTAGTGACAGCCGTATTTGTGGAGCGCAAATTAGAAATTTTTATACTGAAAAAGACATTATAGAAGCTCAGGGCTATCAGGTGCAAGAGGTATGCAGCGCCCTTAAAGACCATGAAGCTATAACTGCCTACGACCTGGGTAATGAAGCCTCCAACTGTGTAATCCCTCCCTCTGCTGAGTACGCTCATCGGTGGCTGGGTAGTATGACTTACCTAATCAATCGTTACAGCGGCAAAGTTCCCGTTACACTTGGGATGCATGCTGAAGATCTGGAAGAAAACCGCCACCTGGGGCCACAGGATGCAGCTCTTTTTTGTGACTTTTTATCTATGCATGGCTATCCTTTTTACCTGTCCTGGAGCACAGATACCTACGATGTTGACGTATTGCCCTTTCTTGGCCTGGTTACAGCCTGGCTGGGAAAAAAGCCGGTACTATTCCAGGAATTCGGAGCTCCCACTGCTCCCCGCTTAACCCCCTGGCCCGACTTGTCCGGCTCTAAATGCCCTCTGGGAGCAGAGGATGTCGTTGCTCAGTTTTATCGCCGGGCAATATCCCGTTTATATGAGGAAAACATGATAGGTTGTATGATATGGTGTTATGCCGATTATATACCCGAATTGTGGAACTATCCGCCATTGGATAAAAACCTTCATGAAAGACACTTTGGTATTTTTCGCTATGACCGAACCCCAAAACCGGTTGTTGAAGTGCTAGGCGGCAATTTGGGGCACAACCGCCCACCGGTTAATCTGTCTTTAAAAGCATTTTCCTGGTTGGAAGGGGAAGATAGAACCAGCTTCTACGATAACCCCCGGAATAATCTCATCCGGCTCTATAAAAAATATAAGCAAGCACTAAAGCAAAGGAGTAATTAGGTGAAAATAGCAGTATTATCGCCCATAGCCTGGCGTACCCCCCCAAGCCACTATGGACCCTGGGAGACTGTAACCTCTTTGATAACCGAAGGCCTGGTAGAAAAAGGCCTGGAAGTCACCCTTTTTGCTACGGGTAATTCTTTAACTAATGCCCAACTTGAATATATATGCCCGCTCCCCTATGAAGAGAACAAGGATCTGGATCCCAAAGTCTGGGAATGCCTGCACATTGCCCATCTTTTTGAACAAGCCGGAAAATTCGATATTATCCACAATAATTATGATTTTTTACCGCTTACTTATAGCCGCCTGGTCAGAACACCTATGGTTACAACGATTCATGGGTTTTCCAGCGCTAAAATACTACCGGTTTATAAGCAATACAACCGGAACAATTTCTACGTCTCCATAAGTAATGCTGATCGCAGTCCGGAACTTAAATATACGGCCACCGTTTATCACGGCATCGATCTTGAGTTGTTCGATTTTAATGATACCCCTGGTGATTACCTGCTGTATTTCGGGCGCATTCACCACGATAAAGGCACCGCCGAGGCGATAAAAATCGCGCGTGATTTTGGCATGAAGCTGATTATGGCCGGCATTATCCAGGATGAGCGCTACTGGAAACAACAAGTGGCTCCGTGGGTCGACGGGACCAATGTAATTTATTTGGGTTCCGTGGGGCCATCGCAGCGCAACCAACTTTTGCAGGGAGCCTATGCTTTGCTGCACCCGATTAACTTTGATGAACCTTTCGGTTTAAGTGTAATTGAATCAATGGCCTGTGGCACCCCGGTTATTGCTTTTAACCGTGGCTCTATGCCGGAAGTAATTCAAGACGGAGTAACTGGTTTTTTGGTAACCAGTGTAAAACAGGCCGCCGAAAAGCTTAAGGAAATTCCCGCATTAAATCGTGTCAACTGCCGTCACTGGGTAGAAGAACGCTTTAGTAAGGAAAGAATGGTAAATGATTATATAGAGGTCTATAAAAACATATTAAACCTGTGTTAACTAATAAGCCAGCAACTACTGTTGAACTTAGGCAACCCGTTAAGGGTTGCCTCCCCTTAACTTAGAAAGCATACGGCATAAGTGCCGGGACCTACATGGGTACCAATAGCTGCTCCTATCTCTGCTATCAGAAAATCTTTACATCCGAATTTAGCCTCAATATTTTCCTTTAATTCCATGGCTCCCTCATAATCACAGGAATAACTAATACCTATGACCTGGTTTTCCAGGTCATAGCCCCTTTCCCCCATTATCTCCAGCATTCTTTTGCGTGCTTTCTTGATTCCATGGCTTTTCTCCAAAGGTACTATGGTACCATCTTCAAAATTCATGATAATTTTAATATTAAGCAGAGTCCCCAGTGCTGCCGAGGCCGCACTTACTCGTCCGCCTCTTCTGAGCATATCCATATTACCTACTATAAAAATATGCTGTATTCTCTTGATATTGTCTTCTATCTCCGCTATTACTTCAGCTTTGTTCTTGCCTGCTGCCACTGCTCGCGCTGCTCTTAAAACAGTGAGTCCGTAACCGACGGAAGCACTTTTGGAATCAATAACCGTTATCCGGCGGGCATCAACCATATCGCGGGCAAGACAGGCGGATTGATAAGTTCCGCTCAATTGTGCTGCAAAAGATATATAGATGATATCATCATCACTATTATTGATAACCTTATCAAATTCATACTGGAATTCTGCTGGCGTAATTTGTGCCGTAGTAGGAATTACATCCGGCTCGGCTATCAGTTTATAGAATTCTGAAGGGGTAATTGTCAGCCTGTCACGGTATGTTTTATCCTTAATGGTTATCGGCATACACAACAGATTGACCCCATGCTTGATTAATAAATCCTGGTCCAAATCACAGGCGTTGTCAGCATAAATGCGGATGCCTCCCATTTTTTTACCCTCCCATATACCTAATCATAAATGATATATTAGGGATTTTACTACTTTTCACAAGCTGCTACAAGTATAAGCCCGGGATACCAGTTCATGACAGTGGAGCTTTTCATTAATCTTTTTTAGCAGTACAATATACTGGTGTTTCAGATGAGCTTAATTAATACTTAAGGAGCACTGCCATGAATCTATTAAAGAAACTCGGCACACCGCTGGGACTTTTTGCACTGGCCAGCCTTTTGATGGGAATGTACACCGGGCTTTATGATCCCTCTTTTAATAACTACCTCGCTCAGGTGCACCACGTGGGAGAAATAGCCCGCGGAGGCCTGGAATTTCCCCGGGAGTTACCTGGTTTTCTGGTCATATTCGTATTTGCCTCACTTATCTTCTTACCTGATACACGGATAGCCATGGTGTCCGCCTTGCTGGTAGGGTTATCCCTCTTTGGTCAGGCCTACCTGGCCCCAGGCATGGTATCAGTGGTTATCTGGATGATCATTTGGAGCACCGGAGCTCATCTGTTTATGGCCGTATCATCGGTTATTGGCCTGCGCCTGGCAGATGAAGGCCACGCCGGACGCCGTTTGGGACAGTTAACTTCAATGGAATCACTGGGTACCCTGGCCGGGATGATAATTGTTTATTTTGGCGCTTCCCAGTTCAATTTCTCCTTTGCCACAATTTTCACTATCTCTGGCAGTTGTGCTATGCTCGCTGCTCTGTCTCTTTTTATCATAAAACCCCAGCCCCTTATTAATAAGGAGCGCTCTATTGTACTGAAGAGAGAATATTCGCTGTATTACCTTTTAAGTATATTATTTGGTGCCCGTAAACAAATTTTTCTTACCTTTGCGCCCTGGGTACTGATAAAGATATACCACTGTGATGTATCCACCTTTGCTGTATTAGGTTTACTGGGAACACTTCTAAGCTTTCTGCTGCGGCCCCTTCTGGGCAAGGCGGTTGATGCCATTGGGGAAAGACCGGTTATTACTGCGGAATCGATACTTTTGGTAGTAATCTGCACCCTGTACGGTTTTGCACCTGATTGGTTTTCTACCCCTGTGGCACTTTTCACCACTATGGCCTGTTATATAACCGATCAACTGCTTTTCTCAGTCAGGATGGCCCGCACTACCTACCTTTACCGAATTGTTGTAAATAAAGGGGATATCGGCCCCACTATATCCATGGGGTTAACCCTGGACCACGCTGTATCCATGACCGTCCCCTTCTGGGGAGGTCTTCTCTGGGCTGCTTTTGGTTTTCGCTGGGTGTTCCTGGCAGCGGCGTTAATTGCCTTGGTAAATCTAATTGCCGCCAAATTTATTCCTGATCTTAAAGAGCGCCCGGCGGTTATAAGCTAAAATTTATTAATGAAGGTCTATGCATAACAAACACCGGGCACACCCCAATTTTTTCAGCCCTAATATTTCTCGCTTACGCCTTATGATACTATATGTTCCTTTCCGGTTAATAAGTATTAGATGCAATGGGAAAGCTTTTTCCTGCTCCCGGCCGGAAGTTACAATCTACTTGCCATCTATAAGAACTTGAATTATGGTGTATAGTGTTATATACTTACTGTTATACTTTATTTATCATTTCTGGCTTGGGCCGGAATATGCCTGGCAGTCATTTAATGAAAGAAGGTAAAACACATGCCACAGTCCATAATCAAACCAGTACCTGCCCACCATAAGCTAAAAGACCCATTTAGCGGTTTAAGCCATTTAATTGGAGCACTTTTTTCGGTAGCCGGCCTTTGGGTATTAGTCTATTATGCCGGCCGTTATGCCACCGTCAAACATATAGTCACCTTTGCCATTTTTGGTGCTGCCCTTATTCTTTTATATTCGGCCAGCGCTCTTTACCACCTGTTAAATGTTAGCGAAAAAAAAAATCTGATTCTTCGTCGTATCGACCATATGATGATTTACGTTTTGATTGCCGGAACTTACACCCCTATCTGTATTATAGCTTTACCTAAAGTATGGGGCTTAAGCCTCCTGGTCAGTATCTGGGTCTTAGCTCTGATAGGTATTATCTTAACCCTTATATGGTTTTCCGCCCCACGCTGGTTTACTACTGCTATATACATATTGATGGGCTGGATGGTAGTAGTAGCTTTTTTACCTCTTATGCAGAGTCTTCCTGCGGCAGGTCTCGGCTGGCTGGTGGGCGGAGGGGTCGCGTATACGGTTGGTGCGGTGATTTATGGTACCAAATGGCCCCCCCTTACCTCTAGCTGGTTTGGGTTTCACGAAATCTTTCACCTGTTTGTTATAGCCGGCAGTGTCGCACATTACTGGTTAATGTTAAGATATGTGCTTTTTATTTAATCATCCGAAAATCCAATAACGAGAGGACAAAAACCATGAATCTGCGCCAGTCATATTAGTCGGTATCAATTAATAACCTAAGACCGGGCGAAATACAAATAGTAGGGGACACTGCGTCCGCTGTGCTCTTCAACTACCTGTTCCATAAAACATTCGGCAAACACCTGCCGGGCCGTATTAAGCAATTCCGGTTCCGGGTTACAGGACCAAATTACAAAAATACCGGCTGCTTTCATTACCGCCTTTACCCGGGTAAAAAACTCCCGGTTATAAACCCGCTCGTTGTCCGCCTTAACCAGCATCATAGGTCCATTATCAATGTCCATGGCAATAATATCATAATGCTCTTTGGTCATCGTTACATAATCATAGAAATCATCAACAATAACCTTAACCCGGCTATCCTCCAGGCATCCGCCATTATAATCGCGCAGCTCTTTATGGTTCCACTCAACAATGGCCGGCTGGATTTCTACCACATCTATGCTGCGTACATTAGTATGAGAGCATGCCTCTTGTATTGTGAAACCCATCCCCAATCCTCCCACCAGAATATCAATATTAGTTTCTCCTATGTACTGAAGGGCCTTTCTAATCATAAGCTCGGATGATAAGTGGTTGTAGGAAGCCATAATAAAAATACCGTCAATTACCATTTCCATTTCCCGGTGCCCATTTATAAGGTGCTCCCAAAGCTGGAGACGCGCTCCTCTATCATTACGTTCATCTATTAATTTTCTACCTGACATTTTTCCCTAGAACTCCCTTTCTGTTAAATATACCCGCCGCCTAAAACCAGTTAACTTCCTAAATATATCAAAAAAAGCTTGTTATTGTCGATTTATTATAAGGGGTTAATAAAGGAGTTTAGCGAAACTTTGTAGAATTCCTATCAATTGTAAAAAACGGAATATTTATGACACATAGTGCGGAATATGGCTTGCTATTTTCCCTGTTGAACAGGTTATCAGATGAAAACACTACCAGTAATTCCGGGGGTGAATTCCTCATATGAATATTCTCCTTGTTGATGACGAGTATAAGAGCAGATCCTGTTTAGCCGAAGTCCTTAAAAAACTTGGACATAATGTGGTAGAGAAATCGAATGGTGAAGAAGCCCTTGATGCATTTACCCAGCAGCAATTTCACCTGGTCCTGACTGATAATCGTATGCCCCGTATGTCAGGTATTGATTTGTTGGAAAACATACGGGCTTTACCTACCGGTGCTGATGTAGATATGGTTATTATAACCGGTTTTAGTGATTTAAACACGGCCATCCGGGCCATACGATTAGGGGCTTTTGATTATCTGCTTAAGCCGCTAAGTATGGACGACTTGTTAAAGACTGTCGGACGGGTGGCTGAACATCAGGCTAATAAGCACAACCAGAGCATGAATAATATGGAACTGCAAGAGAGCCCAACAGTCCTTGGTGAGGAAAATGACTCCCCGGCTGCTGAAACCCCGCTAGATGGTATTTGTATCTCGTCACCAGTTATAAAAAAGATATTTGAGCTAGGCGACAAGCTGCATACTGACCGGTCGGTACCTATTCTAATCGAGGGCGAAACCGGTACCGGTAAGGAGTTAATAGCGCGCTACATTCACTACGGACCGGAAAAGGTGGCTGCCCCTTTCATAGCTCTTAATTGTGCCGCACTTACACCCAGCATATTTGAAAGTGAGCTTTTCGGCTATGAGCCGGGTACATTTACTGGTGGTCTTCCCCGCGGCAAGAAAGGTAAAATCGATATGGCCAAGGGAGGTACCCTGTTTTTAGATGAGATATCGGAGATACCTATCAGCCTGCAAGTAAAACTGCTGCGCGTGCTCCAGGAAAAAGAATTCTACCGGGTTGGGGGCCTCAATCTGGAAAAAACGGATTTACGGGTTATATGTGCCACAAATCAGAATATCGCCAAGATGGTAGCCAAGGGTACCTTCCGCCAGGATCTGTACTACCGTTTAAATGTTGCGCACATATTTATTCCGCCTTTAAGAGAACGCCCTGAGGATATATTGCCCCTGGCAGAGATGTATTTACAGCAGTTTGCCCGCAAGAAAAATAAGAACTTTAAAACTATCAGCCCGCAGGCAGCTAAAATTTTATTGTCTTACCGCTGGCCGGGAAATGTACGTGAGCTTCGCAATATTATGGAATGGGTTACCTTTATGGGTAATGACGAAGAACTTAGGCCGTCTCACCTGAGCGTATTGCAGGAAGATAGGACCCAAACCAGGCAGGAGGAAGGTACCGGGGACAGGAATTACAAAACCTTTTCTCTGCCTTCAGAAGGACTACCCCTTAATGATTTTTCCAATAATATCATTCTTAAAGCCTTAAAAATGCATAACGGTAATAAAAGTGAAACCGCCAAATATCTTAATATATCCCGGAGTTCACTATATTACCGTTTAAAAAACATTAAGACTATGAATTAAAGATTAATTTTCAATCGCTATGTTGAGTTCAATATTTCCCATATTACCCTCAAACTGAATTACCAGGGTTTCCACCTGGCTTATCATAGATACCAGATTAGTGCCGTGGATAAGAGTAGGTGGAGTAATACTAACCCGAACACCAAGTTGCTCCAGGCTGCTTACACTATTGCCGGCCACCATATTGGTCAGTTCACATAATGCACTGCGGGGAATTAAATCAAACTGGTTCACAGGCATACCTCCCATCATAATGGAGGCGATGGTACAAGCGGTGGACTCATGCATGGATAACACTACATTTCCCTCCAATCCACCTGCCAAACCAATGATTATGTTCACTTCCTGGTCCGTAACCAGTTTTTCCCTTTTCTTTATACCGCCCCGAGAAAGCTCTCCCAGGCCCAGCATACCAGAAACGTTTAGCAGCCCACTGATAAAGGGATTGACATATTGAACATTCATAGTTATTTTTTCCCCTCCTCAACTGCTACATTAATCTTCATTTCTCCAATCCCGGTTTGCATAAGAACCGACCAGGAGCTAAGATTGACATTAAATAAGCTTAGCGATTGCCCGGCAAAGATACTGGGTGGAGTTAGACGAACATTGATACCGGGATGGGTATTATTAACATCAGTAATCGCATTGCCACTGATGATATTCCCGATTTCGGCTCCACACAACATGACCTCTTCATTAACCTCCTGATAACTGTCCCCGGTTACCGCTTCGGCTAGCTTCATAGCTGTGGCCTGGGACATATCGAGAAAAAATCTGCCCCGCCATCCACCGGTAAACCCTACTATAACAATGAATCCTCGGGATTCAAAGGAATCTCCTTCATTTTCGGTGTTTGCACTGTTAACCGTAAGACCTAACATTTCCTTACATATTTTAATTGCAGCTTTAATAAATGGTGCCATGTATGAGCTATTATTCATAGTTTCTTACCTCATTCCCCCATTACTTTAACGACTTTCTCTACCATTTCCTGGGGTTTGAAAGGTTTGGAGCAAAAGTCGCTTATACCCCTCGACTGAGCTTCAGCCACAATATCCTTGTCACCCATGGCACTCAACATAATAATACGCTGCCTGGGATTAATCTTTTTGATAGCCGCAGCAGCATCTAACCCATCCATTATGGGCATTGTTACATCCATGGTTATGACATCCGGCTTTATACGTTCATATAACTCCACGGCTTGTTTTCCATTACCTGCTTCGCCAACAATTAAAAATCCCTCTGGTTCCAGTGCTTTGCGAATCATTTTTCTGGTTATAGGAGAATCGTCTACAGTCATTACTTTAACCGGTGATCCGTCTGACTTAAGCCCCTTCACTCCCATTTCCTCCTTTAATTTTGTAGACCTGTGTTCTTGTAAATTGGTAACTACACTAATTAGCTTTTAATTATTAACCGCACGTATTACCTCGCGGGCTATATCCCAAATAGGCACTATGATCTCGGCTCCCCCTCGCTTTATGGCCTCTCCGGGCATACCAAAAACAATAGCACTTTCTTCTGATTCGGCAATAGTTTTGCCTCCCGCCTGACGAATATTAACCATACTGTCGGCTCCATCACTCCCCATTCCTGTCATTAGTACACCTATTGTCTTATCACCATATACTTTTAAAACGGAGTCCATCATAATACTTACAGAAGGTACAAATAAATGGTCAGGTTTGGAGGGTAACCTTATCATTACATCTCCGCTTGAGTTCTTGACCATTGTCAGGTGGCGCCCGCCTTTTCCCACGTATAAAACCCCTGGTTCCACCTTCATCCCTGCCCGGGCCTCCACTACTTCAATCTGACTTGATTCATTAAGCCTTTTTACGTAGGTTGACGTAAAGTTGGGCGGCATATGTTGGACCAGGAATAGAGCTGCATTAAGGTTAGCCGGTAATAGCGGCACAACCTCATAAATAACTTTAGGACCTCCGGTAGAAATTCCCATGGCTACTGCCTTCATTACCTTACCAGGTCTAGTGGGCACTATGTTTTTTTTTATTCTGGAATGACTGCTCCGTGCCAGCCGTTCGGTTACCTTGCCATACTTAAGCCGGGCAGCTGCCTTAACCTTGTCTATCAGTTCACCGGCTACCATTTCAATATTGCTGGATACGGTTCCCCCTGGCTTGGCAACGTAATCAAAAGCTCCTAATTCCAAAGCCTCGAAAGTGGTTACGGTACCCTCCTGGGTGAGGGAGGATACCATAACTACCGGACATATTTGTTCATTAACTATGTATTGCAAGGCGGTTATGCCATCCTGTCCGGGCATATTAATATCCATGGTAATGACATCGGGAGCCAGCTCGCGGGCCTTTAAAACAACATCATTCCCGTCCCGCGCTGGCGGCAGTACCTCAATTTCGGGATCACTCTCAAGGATCTTTTTTAACATTTTGCGCATCAATGCTGAGTCATCAGCAATTAATACCCTAATCACCTAATTGCCCTTCCCCTGTTTTTTAAGTTTTGGTAATGACGGCTTTTTGACTTTTTTTACTGTACTGCCCAGGTTGTCAAGCTTCTTCCAATCCCGGGCTACTAGAATATTTTCCAGATTCAGCATCATTATCATGCGATTCTCCAGATTGGCTATTCCGTCCATAAACTTCTGCACCTGGTTACCCTGTAGAATATCAGGGGCTTCTTCGAGCCATTTCTTAGATATTCTTAGCACTTCCAATACTTCGTCAACTATCACACCGATTTTAGTATTATTAATATCACTGACAATAACCCGGGTGAATTCAGTATAATCTTTATATTCAATGTCAAATCGCTTGCGTAAATCGATCACGGGAATTACATCTCCGCGCAGATTTATAACCCCCTCAACGAATTTGGGCGCACTGGGAACTTTGGTTATCTTGGACAGACGGTTAATCTCCTGTACCTGAGTAATACGGATTCCGTATTGTTCACCGGCTAGTTTAAAAACAACCATCTGCTCTTCGTCAATATTACCGAAAAGTTCTTCCCCTTCTTCCAGTATGATATCCTTTTCTTTGTTCTCCAGACCGCTGATATCCTGGAGTTCCTCGGTAGTCATAATATCATGGGGATCTATCAGCATGATAATACGTTTTCCTCCATCCACCCGGGCAATACCCTTTAACCGGTCGCGGGCTTGACCGATAAGGGCCTGAGGAGGCGGAAAAATGGTGTCTTTAGGGATACGAGCCACTTCATAAACCCGGTCAACTACTAGTCCTACCTGCATATTATCTACATCTACAACCACCACCCGGGTACTGTCGGTAATATCATCATTGCCAGTTTCCAGTTTTAAACGCATATCAATAATCGGCATAAGGTTATCCCGCAGGGATATTACCCCTTTAATGTAATCAGGTACATTGGGTACTCTCACTATGTCCGGATAGCGGATTATCTCCCGTACATTCTCTATTTCGAGCGCAAACTCTTCTTTTCCCAGCAGGAAAGTAACCAGCTGTTCTTCTTCTATCTTTTTCTCGTCGGCTCGGGTAGTTTCTCTTCCGGTTCTGGAGTTGGCCAGTTCAACTTTTTGGCTTTGTTCTATGCTGCACAGCTGGTCGGCTTTAAGAATCATGACCAGCTTTTTACCGTTATCAACCTTTACCACCCCGGCTATGGAACCATCATCAACACCAGTCATGGCAGGAGCTGCTTCGATACTGTCACTTTGCACCCTGAGAACCTCAGATACGGCATCAACACTCAAACCGGCTTGTTTACCCGCCACATCGACAACTATCACCCGGCTGGAAATACCCCGGGCTGCTTTCTCCATCCCAAATTTAACCCGGGTATCTATTACCGGCAAAATGCTCCCGCGCAGGTTAGTAACCCCTTCAACATAATCGGGTGCCTGGGGTATTATCGTTATGGAAGGTATTCTGATTATTTCCTGGACGTTCATGATATCCAGACCAAAGCTCTCCTGACCCAGTACGAAGGTTACCAACTGCATTTCATCGGAGGAGAATACACTATCATTATTCATCTTAATCCCTCCCTTAAATATAGTTACATTCTCCTCTTAGCTAATTAACCTGCATTTCATCGGCAATAGAAGCTATTTCCTCAATAGAAGTGGCCAGTTCATTGATAGCCTTGGCCTGTTCATCGCCTACATGAGAAGCTTCCTCAATATCCTGCTGGGTGGAGGCAATTATTTCCGCAACAGTTTTCACTTCCTTGGCTTCTAATTCCAAAGCTGTCTCTATCTGACGTGTTTTTTCACCCAGGACAACGCGGTTCTCATTTATTGCTCCTACGAGCTCGGTAACCCTCTGGTTCTTTTTGGCGGTTCCATACATTATTTCATCAGCTTTACGCGAAGCCGCTTCCGCCTGGGATACATCAGCAACCACCCGGGACATTTGCGTCTGAATATCACGGACTAAATCTTTTATTTTATCGGCATTCTCGGATGACTCAGCAGCCAGATTTCTAATATCACCAGCTACTACCGCAAATCCGCGGCCATGCTCACCAGCGGTGGCTGCTTCCACAAATCCGTTTACGGCCAGCATGTTGGTCTGAATCGATACATTTTCAATGGTATCGACAATCTTCTCAATGCGGCGGATCTTCTCCTGCAAGGCTTCGATAGAGGCATTGGTAGAATCATAAGAAACCATCCGGTCCTGAACACCGTTCCAGACTTTTCTGGCTATAGCCCGGCTATTATTGAGAAGTTCTTCCACCTCGGTGAAGTATTGCGCTGCTTGAGCAGATAATTGGAGGACTTCGCCCAGTGTGGCGGTGCCCTCTTCGGTAATGGTTTCGGTTTTGTGTACTTCATCAATAGCCGCCCTGCTTCCGCTGGTCATCTGGGCCAGGGCACTGGCTATCTCAGTGGCTGAAGTACTGACTTCCTCAATATTGGCTGATAATTGTTCGGCCGTGGAGGCAATCTCTTCGGCAGATTTGTTAATATTAGTAGAAGTTTTTAATTCATCGGCCATTTCTGTAAGCTCCTGGGTAGCAGTATTGACCTCGTCCAGAGCCTTGCTTTGTTCCGCCACGGCCTTAGCTGACTCCAGGGTGCCGCTGACCATCTGTTCGGCAGAAGCAGCAATAGCTTCACTGGAAGCCAGTAGCTCATTGGCCTTGTTTTGCAGGTCCACCGAATTCAAAGTGACTGCCGCAACCAATTCCGCGTATTTGTTAAACAACTCGCCTATACTGGAAAAGCCGCTATTAGCTTCTTCAGTTTCTTGCTGCATTTGGTTGAAATCTTCCACCACTACATTAATTTCTTTTACTATTTCCTCCACTCCGGTGCGGATTTCATCAACTACGCCACGTATATCACGGGCTGACCGTTCTGATATTTCAGCCAGGTTTCTTACTTCATCAGCCACCACGGCAAAACCCCGGCCGTGTTCTCCAGCCCGGGCGGCTTCAATAGCAGCATTTAGGGCTAACAGGTTGGTCTGGTCGGCTATCATCACCACAGCCTGAACAATATCACCTATTTGCTGGGATTGTACCGCCAATTCCCCTATACGTTTACCTGACTGGTCATTCTTGGCGGTTGCCTCCTTCAAATGGCTGTTCATGTCCGCCATACCGATTAAAGATTCTCCCACGGCACCTACTCCGTCGTGAGTAATCTGTTTGAGCTTTTCCAGAGTTTGCTGTAATTCAGCAGCGGCCTGGTTTACCTGAATTGCGCCCACCCTCATCTGTTCAGCACTGCTTTTAACCTGCTGGCCGTTCTCTGCCAGAGCCGACATCAGCTTGGAAAATTCCTGCGCAGCAGCATTCGATTCCTCAATTCCCGCCAGCAGCTGCTCAGAAGCCGAGGCTATTCTTTCCGCCATGGCCTGTTGTTTGGCCAGGGTACGGGCTCTGGCTTTTTCCTGAGCCATTTTCCGTGCTACTTCTCTTTTTTTAGCAATATCTTCATCATTTTCCCTTTTCACTGTAATCCCAGTTTTCTCTACCGAATTCAAACTGGCAGGTCTCTCTAATTTTTTGGCCATCTATTACCCTCCCTAAAAATTCTAAGTTTTTACATTACCTTAAGGCCTGTCCCACGGCGAGCCAAAAGTTTATTACCATGTGAATAACTAACCTCGGTTATTTGAACCTGGTTTTCCATACCGGTATCAATATCCAGTGCTGTTACCTGCAAAACTCCATTCCTGTCAATGCTAAAGGTAACGTCAATGCTGGGCTCCCCAGCTTTAGCCTTTTGAATACCGGCCAAATGGAATTTTCCCAGGGAAACACCTGGTCCTTTATTACCTTCACCCAGCTCGTCAGTCTGCAAAATGTGAATAATCACCTCCTCCTGTTGATCCTGAACGGTAGTAAATAATTTGGATTCCACTACCGGGTATGGTACATTGGCAGGGATCAGAGGAATAAAATGTCCTTCATCATCCTCTATTCCCAGGGTATGACTGGTTACATCGTACAGATCTACGTAATCAACTTTACCGGACAACATCCCCGCTTCCAGAGCAGCACCCAATGCTACCACCTCATCGGGATTAATATCAGCTTTTATCTCCACCTGAGGGAACATATCTTCCACCAGGCACCTGAAACCGGGCATGCGTGAAGCTCCTCCGGCTAAAACCACTGCATCCACCCACTTTTCATCAACCTCTGCCCGGGCCATCGTTTGTTTTATTAAATCCTTAATCTGCTGGAATAGATCCGTGCAAAGAAAGGTGAACTCTTCTCGTGTGATAACCTGGTTAAGATGAACTGGGCCTCGTTCACCAACGGTTATATAGGGAATTAAAATAGAACAGTCATTGACGGTAGAAAGATCGATCTTGGCCTTTTCAGCATTAATTTGTATTTGCTGCATAGCCACCGGATCGGTGGACAAATCTATCCCGGTTGTTTCCATAAAAGTCCGTAAAATGTAACCGGCCAGACGATTATCAAAATCGACTCCGCCCAAAAGGGTTGACCCCCCGGTGCAAATTACCCGGCATACCTTATCCTCATGTTCCATTAAAGTAATATCAAATGTGCCTCCCCCCAAGTCCAATACCAGAGTGTGCTCCTGCCGCTCCAGAATTGATCCGTAAGCCAGGGCGGCAGCAGTTGGTTCATTAAGGAGCTTTAGTATCTTAAGGCCGGCCAGCTCCCCGGCCATCAGGGTTGCCTGTCTCTGGTTATCATTGAAATAAGCCGGTACTGTCACTACCGCTGCCTCAACCTCTTCTCCCAGATATCTCTGGGCATATTGCATAACTTTACGCAAGATAAGTGCTGAAATCTCGGCCGGATTATAAGCCCGCTGGCCGATAACAATTTCATGGTTACTGCCCATATGCCGCTTAATATCGCTGACCGTGCGGTCCTTTTTTAAAATTAACTGGGAACGCGCCAATTCGCCTACCAGAACTTCTTGATCGTTCTTAAAACAAACCACTGAGGGTGTTAAACGACTGCCCCGTTCGTTGATTATGATTTCTGGTTTGCCTTCTTTATTGATAAAGGCAACCAACGAATTAGTAGTGCCTAAATCGATACCAACCACCACTTTTTATCCCCCCTACTGCGAATAATCTTTATATTCTGGCTGGAAAAGCCCGCCTAATTTACTCAAAACCTTTAGCCTGTGTGAATGCCATTATCGCCAGATAATTCTCCCGGGCGGTTTGGTTTTCAGAATAGACTTCCATAGCCCGCCGTAGAAAAGTACATGCCATGTCCAGCCAGCCGGCATCATAAAGTATAATAGCGGCATTATTAAATGACTGGGAAACCACCGACTCAAACTCGGGTAACCTTACTGATGGAGGATTCTCCAAAAGATCAATCACCTGCCGGTACAGGTGGTAGGCTTCAAATACATTGCCTTTCTCATCCTCAGAAACAGCTTTTCTGTACCATGTCTGGGCCCGATCCATAATTGATTGATTATGCCAACCAGTTTTTTCTTCGTCCACGGCCGTAAGAAGCAAGTCCAGCCCCATGCCCAAGTTCTTTTTTGCCGCCATTTTACTCACCACTCCTGGCCAAAATTGAAGCCACTACCTGCAGGTAATCCCGGGCTCCCCTGCAGTTGGAAGCATATTCAAATATGGTTTTGCCGAAGCTGGGCGCCTCAGCCAGTTTAATATCGCTTCTTACCGGTGGCAAAAGCCGGTCAGCGCCAAAATTGCAGCGGATTTCCTCAACTACACTGCGCGCCAGATTAGTTCTCAAGTCACACCTGACGGGCAATATTCCCAATAAACGTAAATCGGGATTTAATTCCGCATTAACCTTGTAAAGTATGCCGGTCATCTGCGCCAGGCCATCCATAGACAAAAAGGATGGTTCTATAGGAATAATCATCCAATTGCCTGCTACCAGCCCATTAACTGTAATCAACCCCAAAGAAGGGGGCATATCAATAAGTATGTAATCATAGGTATCTCCCACCTCCAGGAGCAAGTCTTTTATAAGCGAATGCCGCTCCGAATAATTGGCTGCTTCAATATCCAGTGCGGAAAGATCAGGTTTGGAAGGAATAATATCAAAAAGTTGCTGCCCTCTGATAATGGTATTCTCTAGTGCTGTTTTGACCGGCTGTTTACTTATTATTATATGAAGCAATTCGTAAAGGCTCATTTGCAGCCGGTAAGGAAGCACACCACAACTGGTAGTGGCATGTGCCTGGGAGTCAGCATCAACCACCAGAACTTTTTTTCCCTGCCGGGCCAGTCCATCCGCAATGTTAATCGTACTGGTAGTTTTTCCGCTGCCACCTTTGCGATTAGCTACTACAATGGTTACTGCCATCCTGTCCCCTCCTGAAAATCTCCTGCCGCGTACCCATATAGCAATTGAGCGGGATTTAAAATCAGGACCACGCTCCCGTCACCCATAATGGTAGCCCCTGTATAAATACGCAATGCAGCAAGTTCATTAACAAGGGCCTTAACAACGAATTCCTGTTCCTTTTGGAAGCTATCAATTATAACCCCCAGTTTACTTCCCGTGATATTAAGGACTACCACCGGGATCATAGCCTGGGTGGTTTGCTCGCGGACCTTCTTATTACCGTCATGGTCTATTCGTAAAATATCTCGCAGATTAACCAGTGGTAAAATACCCCCCCGAATATCGGCCACCATATGCTGTTTGTAGAACCTGACCGCATTACCGGGAATTTTAACCGTCTCTTCAATGGCATCCAGGGGGATAATAAAACATTGGCCGCTGGTTTCTACCATAAGTCCTTTAATAACAGACATGGATAGTGGTATCTTGAGCGAAAAAGTGGTACCCTGGTTGGGTACACTGGTTAAGCTAATAGACCCTCCTACACCTTCAATATTATTTTTCACTACATCCATACCTACCCCACGACCTGACAGTTCGGTTACCTGGTCTTTGGTGCTAAAACCAGGGGCGAAAATCAGTTGGTAGGCATCTTCATTACTCATCTTTTCAATCTGCTCGTGACTAATCAAACCCTTCTTTATCGCTTTAAGCTTAATCTCTTCTGGATTCAAGCCTTTACCATCATCAGTAATTTCAATTACCACATAGGTCCCCTGGTAAAAAGCCTTGAGCCCAACATGCCCGGTAGTTTCTTTGCCCATAGCCTTACGGACTTCAGGCAGTTCTATCGCATGGTCAACCGCATTGCGCAACATATGTACCAGGGGATCATTAATAGCCTCTATAATGGTCTTATCCAATTCAATGTCATCACCTTGAATAGTAAGTTGTACCGTCTTACCTGATTTGCGGGCAATATCCCGGATAGTGCGCGGATAGCGCTGAAACAACACTTTTAAAGGAATCATCCGGGTGGACATAATGGCATTTTGCAGTTCATCGGAAATGCGGCTCAGTTCTCCTGCCACATTTTTTATCTCCCGGGCCAGGACGGGCAGATTAAAGTCCATGCTAACTTTATCAGCCAAATGAAAAACCCGGTTCTTAGAAATTAAAAGCTCCCCAATCATATTCATGAGACGATCCAGCTTATCCTGGCTTACACGAATAGACTGACCGGTTACCTCAATGGTGGCCTTCACCTCATCAGCCCTGTCCATTGTCAATTCCCGGCTTACCGATTGCTTGGCCAAGGCTATTTCTATATCTTCCGGCTTCACCGTGCCGCTGTCCACAAGAATGGTTCCCAATTTCTTCTGTTGTTTTAAAGCCCATTCGATTTGCTCCGGTGTAGCCTTCTTCTCCTCAATAAGGATTTCTCCCAGTTTTTTACCAGCATAACTGGCGGGAACCTCCTCAAGCTGACGCCGGACACTTGTCACCCTAGCTTCCACCAGCTCTTTAAGAACTAAATAATCTTCACTTAGCACCTGTAACCAATTGCTGCCGGATGCTTCATCCCCAGGAGCATAGTTTTCCAGGTGTGACTGGGACTTCTCAGCCAGGGATATGATTTCTTCATAATTAAGATAACTGGCCGAAGCGGCTATACTTTTTAGTGCTCGGTTGTATTGACTGATTTTCCTTCTATCCAGGTCAGCTCCTTCGTTCAGGCTCTGTATAAGTTTATCCATGGAATGCAATGCCTGGCTGGTAATATTGATGAATGCCTCCAACTGCTGCGGCATTTTAAACTGCCGGGAATCCCCTTCACCATCCGATTCTCCTGTCCTCGCTCCTTCATTAATAGATAGCCGGCGGATTTTTTCCAATAGGTGATCAATATTTAAATCTGCATCGATCTGATGATCCCTTAGCGCCTTGTTTAAAAGGGCTACTTTATCCACCGCCAGCAAAACAACATCGATAACTTCAGTTGGCACCGGGCGTGCTTCATTACGAAATTTCTGTAAAAGTGATTCGGCCGCATGGGTCAGTGTTTTTATAGGAATAATCGGGTCATCAGGCTTATCCTCATCGCGCATACTGGAGATTACTCCAGCACCGCCTTTGATACTATGAAAACCTCGTAAAATTGAATTTATAAGTTCGGGGTTACTCCGATCCTGTTCTAATTTCACACACTTTTGTTCTATTTCATCCAAATGTTCAAAAGTCTCGTCAATAAAGTCTTCTCGCATTTGATCCGCAAAAGAAGATATTTGTGGTAAAATCACCTCAGCAGGCTCAGGACGGGCTGCCAAGTCCTCAGGTTGACCTCCCTCATCACCAACTGCCAATTGCTGAGACCTTAATTCCTCTACCCCGGCTACAAATTCCCTGAAGCCATAGTCATTAACTTCTATTTCAAAAACATCACGGGGGGGATTAGCTTCCAGATTTTGAACCCAAACCTGCAGTTGGGCCAAAAGCAGATTTAGAATGTCCACACCGCGCAATAGAATATCAGTTATATCGGAATTGACTGTGTATATTCCTTTTTTCATATCCATCAGCAGGGACTCCAGCGCATGGGCCGTATCCTTAACAGGTGTAAAATCTACAAAGCTGGCGACGCCTTTTACAGAATGTAAAGCACGAAAAATAGAATCAATCAGATCAGAATTAAAATCCACCTCTAATCTAACTATTCCTTCCTCAATTCCATGCAAATGTTCACTGGATTCTTCAACAATTCCCTGAAGAATATCCAGATCATCCGGTTCAAAGGAAAACTTCAAGACTTTAACCCTCTTTCTGCTATCTTCCCAGTAACATCCGAATATTTTCGACTAATACATCAGGGTCAGTTGGCTTTACAATGTATATATCAGCTCCGGCTTCATAACCTTTCTCCCGATCTTTAAATTCATCTTCAGTAGAAATAATAATGATAGGTATATCCTCAAAATCGGGGTCTTCCCGCAGACGCTGTGTCAGGGTATAGCCGTCCATATTGGGCATATTTATATCGGTTAGGCATATAACCAATTGTTTATCGGTGCTGTAAATCTTCTCCAGGGCATCTGCTCCATCCACAGCCGTAATAATTTCAAACCCAATACTTTTAACTATGTAACTATGAAAATTTCGAATCATTTCAGAATCGTCTACAATGAGAACTGCTTCCCCCATGCTCTCTACCTCCCTAAATAATCTTAAAGATCACCTTTTTTATAAAACATTAGGTATGGTAAACAATATATCCATCTACTCTCCTTATTTTAAAAGCCGTACTGATCCGGCTTAATGACTCAGCATGACCCAGGAATATATACCCTCCTTTATTAAGCATGGTGTAATACCTGTCCACCAGTTGTTTGCGCGATACATCATCGAAGTAGATAAGGACATTGCGGCAAAAAATGAAATCATAATTTTGTTCGTACCGTAAAGCCTGCCGGTCCATAAGGTTCATATGGGTGAAAACCACCAAATCTTTAATTTCAGGGTTGATAATATACTGGCCTGGCTTCGGGTGGGTGAAATACCGGGACAGATATATTTCGGGCACATCTTTGACCGCGCGGCTGTCGTAAATACCGCTGCGGGCCTGCGCGAGTACATTTTCGTCAATATCCACACCTTTAATCATCACGTTCCACCAATTAAAGTTCTCCACCATTTCGCGCAGAATAATAGCCAGGGTATAGGGTTCGGCCCCTGTGGAACATCCCGCTGAAAACACCTTTATAGTATTCTCTTTTTGCTTTAATTTGCGTTCCACAACCTCCTTAAGACAATGTTCGGCAAATATCTGTAATTGCGAAAATTCCCGAAAGAAGTAGGTCTCGTTTACGGTTAAAAGGTTAATTAAATTCTGGAATTCCCGGCCATCTCGATCAAATAGCCTCAAGAACCTCAGGTATTCTTCTATTCCCTGATATCCGCCCATGGTTATACGTTGTTGGAGCCGTTTTTTTACGTAGTAAATCTTATTCTCTTCAAACCTGATTCCGGTTCGCTCATAAATCAAGTTCCTGATTTTTATAAAGTATTCCAGTGGTAGTTCCAATTACTTCACCTCATCTGCTAAGCTGTTCGATTGACCTGTCGATGGTTTCCAGGACCTCCTCGTCCGTAATCAAGCTTTTTAGGTCAGCTAAGATGGGTATGGCTTGCTTTTGCCGGTACATACCCAGCCCCTCTACCGCTCCCATGCAAACAATAGGGTTGGCAGGTTCCAGGTACTTTAGAAGAATGCGATAAATATCATCATTTTTATACTCACCTAATAACAGCAGCAACTCATATTTGTTTATGTCATTAATCTTACTTTCCAGTAAGGTTTCTATAGCGCAAACAAGTTCAACGGGAATTATTGACCAGTTCATACGACTCAAAATACCTTCAATAGCATTAATAATCTCTTTATGCATCGCCGTTCCCTTATTTTCGATTAAGGAGATAACGAACGGCAAATGCCTTTCCTGTCCTTTACTAGCTACTAATTTCAAGTACGAGTACTGTTCTAATGGGCTTATGGAGCAATAATCAGAATAAACCTGATCCACACAAGCAAGTGTTTGTTCATTCCCTATAACTGATAAGGCCTCCAGACAGGTACAACGCAAAAGCAAATTGGATGTCTTTTGAAACACATCACTAATTTTAGCGGCATGGGCAGAAGCCTCCAATCGGCCCAAATATTCCACCGCTGTTATTACATTATTAATATCTGTATCATCTAAAGCTGCCGCAATAATATCAGCACTGTAATAATCATTAAGTTGAAAAAGCACATCCAGCGCAAATTTTCTCACGTCTTTATCCCGGTCGTGTAATAGTTTAACTAAAGACTGACCGGTGGCATCACGCTGGTTAGAAAGTATGTCGATGGCAGCATTACGAATATAAGCATCATCACTGCGTAAGAGCGGAATCACACTTTCCGCCAGAACTGGCCCATTAAGCATCTTCAAACTATTTACAATCACCTCCCGTACAAAACGGGATGGTTCCTCATTCAATCTTTTGACCAGTGGCCCAATCCCCTCGACTAAACCTTCATAAGCAATATCCTCAGCAGCGAAGGCCCTGGTCTTCTCGTCATCAGAATTTAGATCACGAATCAAATCTAATAAGCTTATAATCAACACCTCCAAAAACGTAATATTTTATGACTTTCAATGGATTAGTCCGGATTTTTCGAAAACACACCCGGTAACCGCACTTATTGTAAAATTTTCTCAGATTAAATCACATCTTAGATATTGGTTGTCCCTTCCCATTGCGTTAATTATACCTATTATTACCATTTATATGATTATTCTACGCAATTTTTGTGCCACTTACATAATATAGGAATTTCGCCTATATATCGGGCTTTTGTGCTAAATGGAACAATACTCGAATAAAAACTGTCTGTTTTTTGTGCACAGATGTTGTACAGGTGTCCAAAATTTAGACACCTGTTTCATAAGTTGAAACAGGTGTCTTTTGGCCTTCTCGTAGGGTTGTCGTCATTCAAGCTGCCATTCTACGTATGTACTTGCGGTATTTGGTTAACACCCAACTTTTTGTCATTGCTATCCTTCCACCAATAGTTATACAATATGGTTGATGATTTGACATTTTTCGTGGCGTATATTTTGTAAACTTACCAAACCCTGGCCTGGTGGTTAAAAGGTACCTGTCATAGGTGTGTAACCTGGTAATTGTTTTTTTGTTACACTAGTGTTACATCTACGATGCTTTTAGTATGCATAAAGGCCAGTATAGGTTAATAACTGCTCAGGAAACGGTTGGCATGATGTTTGCATTTTTATATGTTTAGTATCTTTTTTAAGATTGTTTGTGAATTTTATCCCAGTGGGAGAAGAGCAATCGTAAACATTCCGATGTTCCACAAGTAGCCTTGTTTACCACTAATCATGCTCTGCTCCCTTCTCATTAATACCCCGGATAAAATTCACTTGCAGTTATGAACAACATTTTAAGGAGGTGAATTCTGGTTTTCAAAATCGAAAACCAGGAGGGTATGGACAAAATTCTAGTTGTGCAGCCCGAAAAATGCACAGGATGCAAAACCTGTGAGCTCACCTGTTCTTTCTTTCACACAGGTGAAGTGAACCCTATGCGCTCACGCATAACTGTTGTTGGTTTTGACAAGGTAGGATTTGCAGCACCCATGGTATGCCAGCAGTGCAGTTCAGCTGCCTGTATGGCTGTATGCCCGGTAAGCGCTATAACTAGAAATTCTGCTACCGGAGCCATGACTGTTGACGACGCCAAATGTTTACGTTGTAAGATGTGTACTATCGCCTGTCCGTTTGGATCTACTATCTATGATTATGTTAGTGATACAGTAGTCAAATGTGATCTTTGTGGCGGTGACCCTGAATGCGTTAAACTGTGCCCGTCCGGAGCCATCTCCTACCAGGAAGCCAATGCTTCCAGTCTGGCTAAACGTAAAGCCTTTGCTGCAAAATTCAAGGATGTCTTTGAGGAGGTCGGTTAAAATGTACGGATGGATAGGTAAATTACTGCGTGTTAATCTGACCACCGGTACGATTACCAGAGAAACCCTCAATAAAGAAGATGCAAAGAAATATATCGGGGCTCGTGGTCTGGGTACCAAAATGTATACTGATGAAGTAGATCCCAAAATTGATCCATTAGATCCTAACAATAAAATTATATTTATGACCGGTCCTTTAACCGGAACTTTTGCCGCCTCTGGAGGCCGCTACAATGTTATAACCAAGGGACCTTTGAATGGTACTATTGCGGCTTCTAACTCTGGCGGAAGCTGGGGACCTGAACTTAAATATGCCGGTTATGACGGCATTATCTTTGAAGGTAAAGCGGAAAAACCTGTTTACCTGTGGATTAACAATGACCAGGTAGAACTGAAATGCGCTGAAGCTGTATGGGGCAAGGATGTTCCGACGACAACGGAAATGCTCCAGGCAGAGACCAATGATGAAGCTAAAGTAGCCTGCATCGGCCCTGCCGGTGAAAATCTGGTTAAGTTTGCTTGTATCATGAACGAATATAACCGTGCTGCCGGTCGTTCCGGTGTTGGTGCTGTTATGGGCTCGAAAAACCTGAAGGCAGTTGTTGTTCGTGGCACCAAAGGAGTTAAAGTAGCCGATGTGGAAGGTTTCAAGGCTGCTGTTTTAGATGCCCGGGCCAAACTAAAAGCTCATCCGGTAACTGGTGCTGGTTTGGCTGCCTATGGAACTAATATTCTGGTTAACATTCTGAATGAGCACGGCGGACTGCCGGTTAAGAACTTCAGTGAAGGTGCTGTATTCCCCAATGCCGAGAAAATATCCGGTGAATATCAGGCTGAACACAACCTGGTTAGAAATAAAGGTTGTTTTGGCTGCCCTATCGGCTGTGGCCGTGTAACCAAGAATAAAGGCAAATATCAGGGTGCTGGTGAAGGTCCTGAGTATGAAGCAACCTGGGGCTTTGGTTCCAACATGCTGATAGATGATTTTGAAGCTATTTGTAAAGCCAACTTCTTATGCAATGAGCTGGGTATGGACCCCATAACCCTGGCGGCTACTATCGCCTGTGCTATGGAAATGCTGGAAAAAGGTATAATACCGGCTGAAAAAACCAACCTTACCTGGGGAGATACCGACGCCCTCTTAGAAGCAGTAAAGCAGACTGCTTATCGTGAAGGTTTTGGTGATGAACTGGCTGAAGGTTCCTATCGCCTGGGTGAAAAATATGGCCATCCTGAATTCTCCATGTCCGCTAAAAAGCAGGAACTGCCTGCTTATGATCCCCGGGGTCAGCAAGGTATTGGCCTGCAGTATGCCACCAGTAATCGCGGCGGATGTCACGTACGTGGTTATCTGACATCTCCTGAGGTACTTGGTATTCCTGTAAAAATGGATCCGGATACTACCGAGGGCAAACCGGCCATGGTTAAACTATTCCAGGATCTTACCGCTCTGGTTGATTCCTCCGGAACCTGCCTCTTCACCACCTTTGGAATCGGATTACCGGAAGTAGCTGCTCAACTCAGAACAGCTACCGGGGTTGATTTTAGTGATGAGGATTACCTCCTGGCTGGTGAGAGAATCTGGAACCTGGAAAGATTATTCAATCTTAAAGCTGGTTTATCAGCCAAGGATGACACTTTACCCCCGAGACTCTTGAATGAACCTATGAAGAGCGGTGCTCACCAGGGTAAAGTAGTTAGATTGGATATTATGATTCCTGAGTACTATGAATTGCGCGGCTGGGACAAAAATGGTGTTCCTACCGATGCTAAGAAACAAGAACTGGGTCTGTAACAACTGACCTGATGATTAGTGTACGAAGCAATAACCTCGCAAAGAGGCAAAATGGCCTGATATTATAGTACCATGTTGCCATCTTTCACCGCTTTGTCGGAGGAAGATGGCAACTATCATTAATGAAGGAGGTAAGTCCTTACAATGGCTATATGTGCTCAAGAACTTGACCACCAGAAAATATCTGAGATTATTGATTCTTATCCGGGTGAAAAACGATTCATTTTGGCTATGATGCAGGATATCCAAAAACATTACAATTACCT
>JBMNOY010000031.1:0-25404 GCA_050943315.1 Syntrophomonadaceae bacterium | reverse complement strand
GGGAAAAATAGTGAAATGTGCAGCTATAGATATAGGTACAAATTCGTGTCGCTTGTTGATTTGTGACCGCTTTGGGGATAACCTGTTGAAAATTAGACAACAGTTGGAGACCACGCGTATAGGCGGAGAGAAGACTAAGGCAGGAAATCTTAATCCACAGGCTATCCACCGGACGTGTACCTGTTTAGCGGAATTTCGCCAGGAAATGGATAAATATGAGGTGAGCCGCTACCGGGCTGTAGCTACTAGTGCGGTAAGGGAAGCCGGCAACGCCCAGGAGTTTGTAAGCCGGGTCTGGCAAGAAAGCGGAATTAAGGTAGAGATAATCAGTGGTGAAGAGGAAGCCCGGTTGAGCTATCTGGGGGTTAAGGAAGGGCTTGATTTGAAAATAGAACCGCTGGTAGCTGACCTGGGAGGGGGAAGTTGTGAATTTATTTTTGGCGGCGGGGAATATCTAACCTCGATTGAAATAGGAGCAGTACGGGCAACTGAACTAAACATGTCAGCTTATGATATAGTTAATAAGCTCGAGCCGGTAAGGGCAGAAAAAGAACTATTTAAAGGTTATCCCCTGGTAATGGTTGGGGGTACTGTGACAACATTAACTGCAATTAAACTGGGCCTTCATGAGTATTGTTCCCAACTGGTACACGGGCAGGTATTAACTCGCCGTGAGGTAGCCGATATTTATAATCTGCTGGAGAGAATGCCCCTTCCTATTCGCCGCCGTCTGCCAGGTTTACAGCCGGAGCGCGCGGATATAATTGTAAAAGGAGCATTAATTGTGCTGTTAATGATGGATCTGTTGGGCAAAACCGAAATAACGGTAAGCGAAAGCGATCTTATGGAAGGCATTATTCGTGAGCTGTAGTAATGAAGTCAAATTCAACGCGGATTACGCGGAAAGAATTCATCAACCCAGAGGGACACAGATTTTGATTCCAAAGGACACTAATCGTAACTTTTATACATACTAACGCTATATGAGGTAATCAGCCCATGTCGGGAACAATTAACTAGTTCGACTAATTAGCTTTTAGAAAATAAAATAGAGCAATGTTCGGCTGGAAGATAAAAAACTCCAGCCGTTTATTGCTCTAAAGCAAATCCTTGTAGTTTAAGCACATATCCCGTTGGCAAAACTTAAACATCTTATATTAATAGAAATTTCTGTTTCCTTCCTAATAAAATCCGTGTTAATCTGTGTTGAATCATATCCAGCATAATCTGCGGTCAAAACGGCCTGCTGGCCCTAATACTTCGTCAGCCGCCGGGCCTGATGGGCGAAGCTGCCCAGATGGCTATATTCCCGTAACACTTCGATTTTATGTTCCCCATTGACATTAATGGTATAGGTTTTGCCGAAGCCATTACCATGCACATTGTGCAAATCAGTCAGAACTCCTATGATGGTTAATTGGTTTTCTTTTACGAGTGAGGCTATTTGCTCATTGGCCAGCAGGTATTTAATTTGCATATCCACATTTAGTTCGGCCAAACAAGCATCTTTTTGAGCAGTATCTTCAACCTGATAACCGGTTGCCCGTATGATTTCCTCGAGAGAATTCTTAACTGTTGTCAGTTCTGTGCGAATGGCCTCAGGTTCGTTGGTAAAATCGGATACCGCTGCCTTTATTGCTCCACAATCAGTGTGCCCGGCGATAATCATTATGGGTGTATGCAAGTGAAGAAGGCCATACAATAGCGAACCCGCACTGGTTTTGGCCTGGTTACCGATATTCTCCACACTAAAGATGCGGTTGAATATCCTGCCGAAAGTATCTACCGGCATCCGTGAGTCAGAGCAGGTTAATAAGGTTATAACCGGATGTTGCTTATAGTCGCCGGCCTTAAACGGTTCCAAAGGGAAATTTAGCGCAAAGTCGGCCATGCCTTGCTCCAAATCCTGAATTATTCCAAGAAAATCCTGTTTTATAATAGCATCTGACATACTTAAACCTCCCGTTACGATTAATTAACAATAGTAATGTTGACTATAATTTGTGCATATAAATTCTCATTGTGCGCAGGTATTTACCGATTTATGTAGAAGAATACCATACAGTAAGATGTAGGAAAAAGAAACAACCGTTTCATAGGAAAATTGTAGCATTAGCAGGGGGTAAATAACAATATATTATTAAGAGATAAAAAATCTTAATGCGGGTTGTTGTAATGATTCAATACTTTCTTCTAATTATATTTCGGTATAAATTCAGGCATGTAGAGAAGACTTGTTTGAATTTAATAATAGGAAGTCCTGTCACCCTAGAGCAGGTTCCTTATCACCTAAGAAAGGAGGTTAGCTTTAAACCTGTATTGTATTATACAAAAAATAGAGGAGAGTGAGACTATATGAATTTTATGACCCCTGCAGAAATTGCGGTAGCTACAGCCAATGCCGGTAAGGCTAAGTGTGAATTATCAGTTATGAAAATGATTATCCTGGGAATCCTGGCCGGTGCCTACATCGGATTTGGAGCCAACCTGGCTACTAAAATTGGCTCTATGGAAATGGCTGGCACCTCGGGTGGACAGTTCCTGTTTGGTGCAGTCTTCTCCGTTGGGCTGATGATGGTTGTAATTGCTGGGTCAGAACTGTTCACCGGCAACTGTTTATTCTGTTTTATTTCCGTTATGAACGGACAGGCTTCCTGGGGCGGATTACTTAAGAACTGGGTAGTTGTGTACATCGCTAACTTTATAGGCTCTGTTTTGTTAGTATACATTATCTTTTACAGCGGCTTCTGGGCTGATGCTGCAGCCGCAACGGGAATCAGTGCTCACGGTATAAAAGCTCTTAGTATTGCTAAAGGTAAATTGTCATTAACCTGGGGCCAGGCCTTTTTCCGTGGAATATGTTGTAACTGGTTGGTCTGTTTGGCAGTATGGATGGCCTTTGCAGCCAAGGATATCGTAGGTAAAATTTTTGCTATATTCTTCCCCATCATGGCCTTCGTAGCCAGCGGGTTCGAACATAGCGTGGCTAACATGTTCTTTATCCCCATGGGCATCAGTATTGCCAATGGAGCAGCAGAAGGTGTTGCTGCTGCCACTACTGTGAACAAGGCCGGCGAAATAGTGCCTCTGTTTAAGGATTTAGTAACTCCGGAAGCAGTAACTAATTTCTTTAGTTATGGACATTTCGTCAGCGCCAATCTGGTTCCGGTTACTCTGGGAAATATTGTTGGCGGAGCAATCTTTGTAGCTTGTATTTACTGGTTCTGCTACCTTAAAAAATAATTTAGAGATAAAAAGAATGTGTGGGGAAAAGAACCTCCGGGGAAAGGAGGTTCTTTTCATGTTTTGGTTGTTTACTGTTGAACATATGCGGAAAGTGGCCTTATATCCAGTCACTTTCCGGAATTTTGTATTAAGAAAAATTGCTCCCCCTCCTCTTAGTGACAAATTTTACCGGGACACGTTGCTATAATAGTTGGACAACACCCGGAAGGTGGGGGGAGGATTATGCTTGACAAACTGGAGATTTACCCTTATCAAAGAGTATCAGACAACTGCATACCAAAAAAGAGCAAACGAATATCCCGAAAAATTAAACCGCAGCTGAAAGTTAACCTTAGTCCAAGTTTGCACATCGACATAATGGCTATTTTAAGAGCGGTTATGACGGTGGAAAATCTGTTACTGGTGCTGGGCATGGTTATATTCTCCCGGGCTTTTGTGCTGGGAGAACTGCTGCCCTTTATTTTTGCCGGTATTGCTGCATTCGGGTATGGCGACCGGGGACGCCTCATCCTACTGCCGGCCGCTGCGGTGCTGGGCTTTCTCACCGTGTTGAACGGGTTCAATTTGTGGTCCGGCATTATTACAGCTGCTGTTCTGGCGGGAGTTTTCGGTTATGTGTCCATAGACCGGGACAAACAATGGTGGGGATTGCCGCTGCTGACTGTTTCAGTACTCATAGTGGCCAAAAGCCTGCTGCTTTTTATAGACGGGTTTTCCTTTTATCGGGAAATGAATGTGATTTTTGAAGCCATGATATCCGGTATATTAACCTTTGTTTTCATGGTGGGCAGTGACGCGATTAAACAGAAAAAGCCTCTGGTGGAATTTAACTTCGAAGATATTGCCGCCTTTGTGGTAATGGGTATCGGCATTATAATGGGGTTAACTGGTATAACTATTGGGGGCTTAGGTATTGCCAGCATTTTATGCCGGCTGGGTATCCTGATAGCTGCCTTTTTGTGGGGCAGTGCGGGGGGAACCATGGTAGGAGTCATGGCTGGCATTATCCCTTCCATAGCATCAAGTGTTTTTGCCCAGACCCTGGGTATGTATGCCATATCCGGCCTATTAGCCGGCGCCTTCAGGAACTTTGGCCGTATCGGGGTTATTATTGGTTTTATGCTGGGGACTCTGGCCCTTACTATGTTTACCTCCGAAACCCAGGTTGCTATTCTGGGGATATGGGAAACCGGAATAGCCTGTATGGCTTTTTTCCTACTGCCGTATTCCTTGAAGGAAAAACTGCCCGTCCAGATCTTAGGGCCCCTCAGCAGTTTTAAAAAGCCCGAGGAGCAGCAGACCGACAGCAACCTTAAAGAGGCTGCGAAAAACCGGATTGAACATCTGGCCAATGTATTTGATGAACTGAGTTCAACTTTTACTGTTACCGAGAAGGATTCCGCTCATTCCAGTGATACAGCTTATCTGAATTATCTTTATGATGAGGTTTCGCATGGCTTCTGTGAGCAATGCTCAAGATACAAGCGGTGTTGGGAAGAAGAATGTTACAATACTTCGCAAATAATTCTGGATTTATTTACTCTGGCTGAGTCAAATGGAACCATAACTTATGATGAATGCTCCCCGGAATTCAAGAACCGGTGCCTCTACGCACGTGAGCTAATCAGTGCGGTTAATTATCTATTTAATAATTTGCGCACTAATGAATATTGGTACCAAAAATTAAACGAATCCCGGGATTTAGTAGCCACCCAGCTTAAAGGGTTGGGACAGGTGGTGAGGAATCTGGCCCAAGAGTTAGATGTTAAAACAGTAGTAGATTTCGCATTGCGCGACAAATTGTTAAAGCAGGTTAAACATCTGGATATCAGGGACATCACCCCGATACGCACTAATGGGGAACAATTGCATCTGAATGTCGTCTCCAATTGTTGCAGTGATGGACAAACCTGTGCCACCTTAGTGGCACCCGCTATATCGTCACTGATGGGCGAAAAAATGGAAGTGGGACAAAAGAAATGTCCGCGGCTGCGGGGCAAAGGAACCTGTGAATTTAGTCTGACCCGGGCTTTTACCTACCGGGTTATTACTGGTATGGCGCAAGCAGGGCCAGAAGAAATATGTGGTGACAGCTATACTATCTCCACCCTGGCAGAAGGAAAAGAACTGGTAGCTGTCAGTGACGGCATGGGAGTGGGCGAAAACGCCTACGCGGAAAGCCAGGCAGCCATAGGTTTACTGGAGAATTTGCTGAACAGCGGTTTTGATAAGGAAGTGGCCTTAAAAACTATAAATTCGGTTTTGTTTCTTAAGTCCACGGAAGAAACTTTTGCTACCGTTGATATGGTGCTGATAGATTTATATACGGCTGAAGTTGATTTTATTAAGGTTGGCTGTGCACCGACGTTTGTGAAACGAGGCAAAAAGGTCGGTGTGGTTACTTCTAACTCACTGCCGATTGGGATTATGGATGAGTTGGACATGGTCAGTGAAAAGAGGTCTTTGTGTCCCCGGGATATGCTGGTTATGGTGAGTGATGGGGTTTTGGAAAATCCCCGTCAGGATTCTGATGATTGGCTTACCAGTTTTCTGGCCAAGGTTGATGAATCTGATCCGCAGGTTTTGGCGGAAATGATTCTTAACCGGTCTCTGAGCTTGACTAAAGGCAAACCCCGGGATGATATGACTGTTATCTGCATGTATATCGATCTTAATTTTCCTCATTAATAGACGCTGGCGGCTCTCACTACCCAGGTCATTCACTAAAACCGGCGCAGGCTATAATAGCCTGCGTCCGTCTGCGTCCATTCAGTCTGCATCTATTTACCTCCCTCGCTGAATATGCCGTTTCCGTTTGTTTAAGATTGTGGTAAACTTGGTAGCATTAATATAGAAGCACTATTCACTTTATTTTACGGAGAGTATTAATATGCTTAACCGGGTGGCTAAATATATTGAGGAAAATCAGATGATTAAGTCGGGGGACCTGATTATAGTCGGGGTATCCGGGGGGCCTGATTCTATAGCCCTGTTGCATATACTGAACCGGTTAAGCAAAGAACTTCACTTCAGTATCGTTTGTGCCCATCTAAACCATTGTTTACGAGAGGCAGCAAATGCTGAGGAACAGTTTGTAAGGGATAAATGTCTGCTCTGGAAGATTCCTTTTTACTCCCGCATGGTGAAAGTACGCGAAGCAGCCGCCAGCCAGAAGAAATCCCTGGAGGAGATGGGCCGGATTTGCCGGTATCGGTTTTTTAGTGAGTTATTGACGGAGCTTAAGGGGCAGAGTATAGCAACCGCGCATCATGGTGATGATGTAGCCGAAACAGTTCTTCTGCATCTGCTGCGAGGAACAGGTTTGAAGGGCTTGCGCGGAATTCTGCCGGTTAGCGGACAGTTGATTAGGCCCCTTTTAGGGGTAAAGAAGGCAGAATTGGTTAGTTACCTGAACGACAACGGTATTAATTATTGTTGGGACCAGAGTAATGAGGAAGTAGTATATACCCGCAATCGCATACGCAATGAGTTAATTCCTTATCTACAAAAGAACTTTAATCCGCGTATTATTGACAGTCTTAATCAATTAGCAGTTATGGCCCGGGAGGAAAATCAGGTTTTAGATGAAGAAACTGAGCGGTTATGGCAGGATATTGCTGTCAAAGAGGAGAAAGAGTTAATTATTATCGACAGTAAACTCCTTATGAGTGTCAAGTCTGGTTACCAACGCCGGCTAATTAAGAAAGCACTGGGGATGCTGGCGGGAGAAGCGGAGTGGGATCTGGAAGACACTAATATGGTAATGAACTTGGCGGACCGGGAAGGTTCCTCCCGGATTATTCACCTCAAAAAGGGGGTTAAAGTAAATAAGGTCTACGACCAATTAATTTTTACTACCCTGGACCGGGGGATCACGAAATTCTCATATCCAGTGCCAATACCAGGACAAGTAATAGTTCACCAAACCCATGACAAATATGAATTTGACCTGGTTGACCGCCGGGAGTTCCAACCAAAAGATAACGAAATGTATCTGGATTATGACAAGATCACGGAACCGTTGGTATTGCGTTCGCGGCAAAATGGGGACCGGTTTCGCCCCCCGGGATTTAAAGGCCACAAGAAACTAAAGAATTACTTTATAGACCAAAAGGTGCCACTTTTGGAGCGGGATAAAGTTCCTATTCTGGCTTCGGCCACAACCATTTATGCCATTTTAGGTTTTCAGGTTACTGCTCAGGCAACGGTGAGCCAGGATACCCGCAAGATTGTCGTGATAAAAAAGGAAAATATCGATAACAATAACTGATATACAGGTGGTAAGCTTTGACCGGCAGTCGCTAAATTGAAAAGGATAGGCAATTATGCTACAATATGACATGATTTTTATCAGTAAAAAGGGGAGGAAAAGACTTGGATAGAGCCCTTAAGAATATAGCAATATACGTTCTCATAGTCCTGCTGGTTTTATTCGCTATTAAATGGACCTCTGACCAGCCGGAAAAGGCTACTGAACTGTCATATCCGCAATTCTATACCAACGTTCAGAATGACCAGGTAGCCAAAGCCCGGGTTGAGGTAGATGACCTGGTTTATAATATTGAAGGAAAATTGAAAAACGGGCAGAACTTTACTGCTACAGCACCCAAGGAAAGCGATATTATTAAAGTTATGCAACAGCATAAAGTCGATTTCACCACTAATCCGGTACCGCCGCCGCCATGGTGGACTTCCCTTTTGTCAACACTGTTTCCTATTATTATTCTGATTGCTTTCTTACTATTTATAATGAACCAAACCCAGGGCGGAGGAAACCGGGTAATGCAGTTCGGCAAAAGCAAAGCCCGGCTGCTCTCCGGTGAAGAAGTTAAGGTAACTTTTAAGGATGTGGCCGGTGCCGAAGAAGCCAAAGAAGAGATGGCTGAGGTAGTGGAATTTCTTAAGAATCCCCAGAAGTTTATTCAAATCGGCGCCAAGATACCCAAAGGAGTCCTGCTGTATGGAGCACCTGGTACCGGGAAGACATTAATGGCCAAAGCTGTTGCTGGTGAAGCCGGGGTGCCGTTTTTCTCGATTAGCGGCTCTGATTTTGTGGAAATGTTTGTGGGGGTAGGCGCTGCCCGGGTAAGGGATCTTTTCGAACAGGCCAAGAAAAATGCCCCCTGTATTGTATTTATAGATGAAATTGATGCTGTCGGACGTCAGCGCGGAGCCGGACTGGGCGGGGGACATGATGAAAGGGAGCAGACTTTGAATCAGTTGCTGGTGGAGATGGATGGCTTTTCAACCAATGAAGGCATAATTGTCATGGCTTCTACTAACCGTCCTGATATACTGGACCCGGCTTTGCTTAGACCAGGCCGCTTTGACCGGCACATATTTATAGATAAACCTGATGTTAAAGGCCGTGAGGCGATTCTGGCTGTTCACATCAAAGATAAACCGCTGGCCGCTGATGTAAACCTGCAGATACTGGCCAAACGCACACCGGGATTTACCGGAGCTGATTTGGCTAATATGGTAAATGAAGCGGCTCTGCTGTCCGCGCGCCGGAACAAGAGTCAAATCGCCATGAAAGAAATGGAAGAATCCATAGAACGGGTAATCGCCGGGCCGGAAAAGAAAACCCGGGTTATATCGGAAAAAGAAAAGCGCTTGGTGGCCTATCATGAAGCTGGTCACGCTATTGTCAGCCATTTCTTGCCTAATACCGACAAACTGCATAAAATATCCATTATCCCCAGAGGAAGGGCAGGCGGCTATACCCTGCTTTTGCCTGAGGAAGACCGCAATTATATTACCAAGTCGTATCTGTTGGATGAAGTTGCTATGCTGCTGGGAGGCAGGGTAGCCGAAGCACTCATTTTGAACGATATTAGTACCGGCGCCCAGAACGACCTGGAAAGGGCCAGTAATATAGTGCGGAAAATGATTACCGAATATGGCATGTCTGAGGAACTGGGGCCACTTACCTTTGGACACAAGAGTGAGGAAGTTTTTTTGGGGCGGGATATCTCCCGGGATCGTAACTATTCTGATGCTATCGCCTATGCCATTGACAAGGAAGCCAGTGCCTATATAGATGAAGGATATAAAAAAGCTGAACAGATTCTTAAAGATAACCAGGATAAACTGCATGAAATAGCGGCCCGCTTAATGGAACAGGAAACCATGGAAGCCGACGAATTTGCTGCCATTATGGGGGATTCCAATGGGACAGCAACGGGACCGGCAACCTAAGATATAGATTAAATTCAATTGGAGGTAAGTTTTGTGGAAAGAACCTTTACAATGATCAAACCCGATGGCATGAAGAGAAGATTGGCTGGAGAAATAATCAGAAGAATTGAACTCAAAGGTTACCGGCCGGTAGGAATGAAGCTTATGGTTATCAGTGAGGAACTGGCTGAAAAACATTACGCGGAGCACAAGGACAAGCCGTTTTTCAGAGAACTAGTTGATTTTATTACCTCGGGACCAGTGCTGGCCATGGTCTGGGAGGGAGAAAATGTGATAAGTGCGATGAGGCTCATGATGGGAAAAACAAATCCCCAGGATGCTGCCCCAGGCACTATTCGAGGCGATTTTGCCATTACCATGTCAGAAAATATCATACATGGTTCCGATTCCCCCGCTTCAGCGGAGAGAGAAATAAATCTATTCTTCCAACCTGAGGAACTACTGGACTAATTAATGCAAAATTCAACGCGGATTCACTGCACACTAGACAGTTTTTATGATTAACGCAGTTTTAAAGAATTTCTAAAGCAGTAAATGTGGAACTATTTTGAGGAAAACTGAAACCCCAAACACTTGAAGGTACGGCGCCAAAAGGCGGCTACCAGCATTTTTCCTCAAAAAGGCCGGGTTAATCAGATACTTTGGAGCGCAGCGGGTCCGCGTTGAATTATGTTAGGAGGAGGAATAGGTTTGAAAGCTGATGTGGAAATAGCCCAGGAGGCGAAAATGGAGCCCATTGCCAATATTGCCGCGAGAATCGGGATAAAAGAGGATGAGCTGGAGCTATTCGGCAGATACAAAGCCAAAATATCCCTGAGTATCATGGAACGCCTGCAGGATAAGCCTGACGGCAAATTGATCCTGGTTACGGCTATTACCCCGACACCCGCCGGAGAAGGCAAAACTACCGTAAGTATTGGATTGGCCCAGGCACTTAATCGTATGGGGCACAATGCTCTGGCAGCATTACGGGAACCTTCCATGGGCCCCTGTTTTGGTTTAAAAGGTGGTGCCACCGGGGGAGGATATTCGCAGATTATACCCATGGAAGATATCAACCTTCATTTTACGGGAGACATTCATGCGGTTTCCATGACCCATAACCTGCTGGCTGATTTGATCGATAATTCCTATTACTTTGATAATCCTTTACACATCGATCCCCATCGTATTAGCTGGCCACGGGTAGTGGACTTAAATGACCGGTTTTTACGTAATATAGTGATCGGCCTGGGCGGCAAGGCCCATGGGGTGCCAATGGAGACGCGTTTCGATATCAGTGTGGCTTCCGAGATAATGGCGTCCCTCTGTTTGGCTAAAGACTTAACGGATCTAAAGGAACGCTTTAAAAAGATTGTAGTAGCCTATGATGACCAGGGGAAACCGGTTACTGCCCAAGATATAAAGGCGGTAGGCTCCATGACGGTGCTTATGAAAGATGCCATTAAGCCGAATATGGTTCAGACCCTGGAAAACACCCCGGTTCTGGTGCACGGGGGTCCATTTGCCAACATTGCTCACGGTTGTTCTTCAGTTATCGCCACCCGCATGGGGTTAAAACTGGGTGATTATCTGATTACCGAGGCCGGTTTCGGTGCTGACCTGGGTGCAGAAAAGTTCCTGGATTTAAAATGCCGGGTATTGGGTCGGGGACCTGACGCGGTAGTAATAGTAGCTTCGATTAGAGCCCTGAAGATGCACGGGGGAGTGGCCCGAAGTGAGCTTGCGGGTGAGAATCTGGCAGCATTGGAAAAAGGCATTGCCAATCTGGAAAAACATATCGAAAATATACAGTTATTTAATGTGCCCCTGGTGGTAGCCATAAACCAATTCCCCACCGATACTGAGGCCGAAATTAACCTGGTCCGGGAGCGTTGCCAGGCTATGGGAGTTGAAGCAGCTTTGGCCAGTATTTGGGCTGACGGGGGAGCCGGCGGCCTGGAATTGGGAGAAAAAGTTGTAACCGCCTGTTCCCAGTCGAATAACTATGCTCCGCTTTATAGTTTACAACAGGGTATTAAGGATAAGCTGCAAACTATAGCCACGAAAATTTATGGCGCCCGGGGAGTAATCTATAACAAGCCCGCAGAAGATGCCATTGCCAAATATGAGGCTATGGGCTATAAAGATTTACCAGTATGCATAGCCAAAACCCAATATTCCTTGAGTGATGATCCTAAACTGCTGGGAAGACCGGACGGATTTGATGTCACCGTTAGGGATGTAAGGCTTTCCGCCGGGGCAGGATTTGTGGTGGCTTTGATGGGCAATATCCTGACTATGCCTGGACTTCCGCGGGTTCCGGCCGCATTTGATATAGATATTGACGAAACCGGCAAAATTCACGGTTTATTTTAGTTGTATCATTTTTGCTGCGGCTGCTTAATATAGATAGCTATAAAGGCGCTGTACAGCATAAATAGGATCCAAGTAAAGCTAACCCTTTTTTAAGAAAAAAGGCCCGGACGGCAGCTTTCGACCATAAGCCAAAATGGTGAACCAGTCGAAAAATGGCATTATAATATCAGGGGACAGAGCTTGAACTAAGTAATCTTTGCAGTAACCTGATCTGGTTATACCCACCCGTTGTGTGTTGTCATCATATTAATTAATTTGAGGTGATAATATTGAAAAGGGTAGAGTTACTGCTAAAAGATAGACTTTATAACGAGTATATCAACCGTAATGTCAGTGCGGAAACCCAAAACAAGTTCTGCCGGCATGATTTACCCCACCATATCGATGTGGCTCGAATTACGTATATTTTGGTATTGGAACACAATGATTTAAATTACTTTGTCAAAGAAAGTAACCTGGGAGGGAAACTGGCGGCCAAGGAAGTAATATATACTGCTGGTCTTATGCATGATATAGGTAAATGGCAGGAATACAAGATAGGCATGGACCATGCTTTGCTTGGCTCCCGCCTGGTTCGCGAAATACTTCCCCGGGCTTCATTTAACGCTAACGAAATAGAGCAGATAAGCCGGGCGGTTTATGAGCACCGGAATATAAGCCGGGATATGAGCTTTCTAGGGGAAAGGCTACACCGGGCCGATAACCTTTCCCGGGTTTGCAGTCAGTGCGATTTGCAGGATAAGTGCCCTAAAGTCAAAAACAAAGAGATAGGGCTAACCGGTTTGGAGTATTAGATTTTCTAAACCGTCTGGGCATTTAAAAACGGTTAGCAAATAAAGAGAATATCATATAAAAAAATAGGCTTACTTCTAAGGCCAGGCGATTAAAGAGCAATGTCGACGAATTTCACCGCAATTCGAATTAGACATTGCTCTAATAGTCATAGGCAGTTTATAAGAGGACTATAACTATATAATTAGCTTTTATAGCTTAACACATTGGCGGCAAGAGTTATAAAATAGGTGTTAATAACTAACATAAACAATCCTGGGTATGTGCAATAAAGCGGTGCAAATCCTTTTCGAATTCCCGGGGACGGGGATAACCGATATTTTCCGGGGTTGGTCCGGGTAAAAACTTTTTTAGATAACAAAACAGGAGCGAGCGTTATGCCAGGTCATCATGCCCTATTAATAAGCAATCAGCTGGAAGCAAGAGTATTTCTTAATGAAATCGGCGTTGATTCAACAGAAATAGAAGGTATCATACCTAAAGCGGTCTTCAGGTGCATAAAATTAAAAAAAATATCCTGTGAAGCTGCCGCTATTATTCAGCAGGAAATGGTGGCTCAGGGCGGTGCTGCAGCGTGGGCGCAGGCCAGTCTAAACAGTGACGGGACAACTGACATATTGCTGATGGGAACCATAGCCCAATACCGTTTGTTAATTGCCCGGCTGGGGCTTATGCCCTTGGAAATTAGGAATCTGTGCAGTGAGATAGAATTAATATTAAAGAACCTGGAATCACCGCCAATGAAACTTAAGCTGGCTCACAATAAGGAACTGGAGCTGGGTTCGCGGACTCTGATAATGGGTATTTTAAATATCACCCCGGACTCTTTTTCTGACGGGGGACGCTACCTAAATGAGGACCTGGCGGTAAGACATGCCCTCCAGATGGTAAATGACGGGGCTGATATAATTGATGTGGGCGGTGCATCATCTCGCCCTAATTCTGCCATGGCACCGGCTGGTGAAGAGATAATTCGGATTTTACCGGTTATTAAAAGATTAAAAAAAGAAGGCCTGATTATATCCGTGGATACGTTTCGGGCTCAGGTAGCCCGGGAGGCGCTTCTGGCCGGCGCCGATATTATAAATGACATCGGAAATTTACAGCTTGATGCCGAACTAATAAACGTACTGAGTGAATTCCGGGCCCCCTGTATACTAATGCATAATCGTATGCAAATGCGGGCGGGGGAACCCTATGAAGACTTAATTGCGGATATTATCCAGGAGTTAAAGCAATCTATTAGCAGGGCAGTAAATGCCGGTTTAGGGAAAGATCAGCTGGTAATAGATCCGGGTATCGGGTTTGGCAAAAGCCTGGCTGGGAATCTGATGCTTATTAAGCATCTGGGGAATTTTAAAAGCCTGGGGCAGCCAGTCCTGGTTGGTACCTCGCGGAAATCTTTTATAGGGCAGACACTGGGCTTGGATGTTGCGGACCGATTGGAGGGAAGTCTGGCGACTGTGGTTATGGCTATAATGAATGGAGCGGATATTATTCGCGTACACGATGTGAAAGCAAGTAAACGGGCGGCACAGATGACCGATGCGGTGATTAGCGCCCATGGATAAGATTTTAGCCAAAGGCCTGGTTTTTTTCGGCTGCCACGGAGTGCTGCCGGTGGAGAAGAAGTGTCCGCAAAAGTTTATAGTTGATTTGGTATTATCATTAAATTTATCTCCAGCAGGAATTAGTGATGATTTGCAGAAAACCGTTAATTACGATGAGGTCTACCATCTGGTTAAAAAAATCGTGGAAACCGAATCCTATAACCTTATCGAAGCTCTGGCGGAAAATATAGCCGCCGCCTTATTACTGCGCTTTCCGGTTAAGAGAGCCGAAGTAACTATATATAAACCCGAAGCCCCGGTTGACGGGGAGTTTGAGTATTTTGCGGTTAACATTGTACGTGGTCAAATTTAATCTTGCTCTTTAGCAGGGTATATGCTAATTTAGAGGATGAAATTATGAAAAGCAGCGTATTTATTGGCTTAGGTTCAAATATGGGCAAAAAACGACACAATATAAAAAAAGCCGTGGATCTAATAAATGCCCTGCCAAATGTTGCTGTAGTCAAGAAATCAGCTTTATATGACTCTTCACCCTGGGGAAAAGTTGATCAGGAGGATTTTATCAATCAAGTTATCGAAGTTAGGACTAGCCTCGGCCCCTGGGAACTGTTACATAAGCTTCAGGAAATAGAAATTAACATGGGACGCCAACGGCTGGAAAAATGGGGTCCCCGAACGATAGATCTGGATATCCTTTTGTATGGTGATGAGACTATAGTGTCAGAGGAACTGACCATACCTCATCCCCTTATTGGCAAGCGGTTGTTTGTTTTGGTCCCGTTGCAGGAGATTAATGCGGAATTAGTTTTTCCTGACGGGACAAGGATTAAGGAGGTGTTGGATAGAGCTGTAGTCCGAGATAGAGATAACTGGGTTAAGAGGATAGACTAATAGGGGGTCTCCCGCCGGTATTCCTCAAAAGGTCCCGCTTGTATCCAATTAGGACCAAGACGGTAAGTAAATAACAAGATTCTCTTGTTACTTTAGGAGGTTTTTAATGAATAAACGTATCGGCATTATCGGGGCGGGAGTTGTAGGAACAGCAGTTGGGGTGGTACTCGGCCAAGATTATGAGATTACGGGTGTGCATGATATTAGATCCGAATCTACAAAAGAATTGGTAGACTGGATATTATGTACCACTTATTCATCACCTCAAGAAGTTTCTCGCTCGGCAGACATTTTGTTTATAACTACTTCCGATACCGCTATTGAAAAGGTAGTCAAGAATTTAGCGGAACATCAGGGCTTCCATGAAGGACAGGTGGTTATCCACATGAGTGGTGCGCTGTCGTCGGAAGTCCTGGATAAGGCCAAGGAATTTGGAGCCGGGGTGCTTTCGCTGCACCCGTTACAATCGTTTGCCAGTGTTGATATGGCTATAGCAAATCTACCTGGTTCAGTTTTCAGCATAGATGGCGATAAGAATTGTCATGCAACCGCAGTCCAGCTGGTGAAAACGTTTCAGGGGGAATATTTCTTTATTGATCGCAAAGTTAAACCCTTATATCATGCTGCAGCATGTGTAGTATCTAATTATTTGGTTACATTAATAGAATTTGGGGTTAAGGTAATGGAATCTACCGGTGTTTCCCGGGATATGGCAGCCAAAGCCTTAATGCCGTTAATTAAGGGTACAGTCAATAATATTGAAAACATTGGAATTCCCAAGGCTCTGACTGGACCGATTGCTCGGGGTGATTTGACCACTATCTTGAAACATTTGGATTGTTTGCAGGAAACGGCGCCTGAGCTGACCAAGCTTTATAGCTGGCTGGGTTTTTATACTGCTCAGATAGCACTGGAAAAAGGGTCTATTGACAACCGTAGTATGGAAGAGTTTCAAAAGCTATTTGTTAAAGAGCTCTCCCGTATTGAATCGGCAAGTTAGGAGCGTGATGATTATGGCAAGAGTAACAACTGCAACAGTATTGACTAAAAAACAAAACAATCAGAAGATTACTATGCTGACAGCCTATGATTATTCCATGGCTGCCCTGGTGGATGAAGCCGGTATTGACATGATACTGGTGGGGGATTCACTGGGAAATGTCACTTTAGGATATGATACTACTTTGCCGGTAACCATGGATGATATGGTTCATCATACCCGGGCGGTATCCCGGGCAGCGAAAAATGCCATGGTGGTAGCAGATATGCCTTTCCTTTCATACCATATCTCCGTTGAAGAAGCAGTCCGAAATGCTGGACGGTTAATTCAGGAAGGTGGTGCCCAGGCGGTAAAACTGGAAGGCGGGGAAGAACGTCTGCCAGTGGTTAAGGCTATTCTGGACGCAGAAATACCCATAGTAGGTCATATTGGGCTTACCCCTCAGTCAGTTAATCAATTTGGGGGCTTTAAAGTACAGGGTAAGGACTTAGAAACTGCCCGCAAACTCATCCGGGATGCCAAGCTTCTGGAAGAGGCGGGGGTTTTTGCTCTGGTTCTGGAAGGGGTTCCCGGTGCCCTGGCGCAAAAGATTACCGAGTCACTGTCAATACCAACTATCGGTATCGGCGCAGGTAAATATTGTGATGGCCAGGTATTAGTGATTTATGATGCATTGGGAATGACCAGGGGTCATGTAGCCAAGTTTGTTAAGAAATTTGCCAATTTAGAACCTCTGATACACGAAGCCCTGTTGGACTACAAAAAAGAGGTTGAAGAAGGTACTTTCCCTGGACCTGAGCACACCTATACCATAAAAGATGATGTATTAGATAAGCTATATTAAAAGTGAGAGGTAATTTTATCGTGCAGGTATTCAGTAATCCACAAGCTATGCAGCACTGGTGTCAAGAACAAAAACGGCAGGGTAAAACTGTCGGCCTGGTCCCCACCATGGGTTCTCTCCATGAGGGACATCTGGCTCTGGTCAGAAAAGCACGCAGCAGCTGTGATACTGTGGTTGTAAGTATATTTGTTAATCCTATACAGTTCAATGTACAGCAGGATTTTGAAGAATATCCCCGTGACCTTAAACAGGATACTTCTTTGTTGGAACAAGAAAATGTGGATGCTGTATTTGCACCTTCCATCCCGGAGATGTATCCCAAAGGCTATAGTTCTTTTGTTGAATTATATGGTGAAATTACCGAAAAGCTTTGCGGCGGGGCTCGCCCGGGGCATTTTAAAGGGGTTACCACCGTCGTAAGCAAACTGTTCAATATTTGCCTTCCTGACCTGGCATTTTTTGGGCAAAAAGATGCCCAACAAGTTCTGGTGATTGAAAAGATGGTCAGGGAGTTAAACTTCCCGCTGCGCATTGTACGGGTTCCTATCGTTCGTGAAGCAGACGGGTTGGCCAAAAGCTCACGCAATGTTCATCTAAATAAAAGCCAGCGCCAGCAAGCGCCGGTATTAAACCGGGCTTTACAAGGTGCCCGGCAGTTGATTGAAGAGGGTGAAACAGGCGTAGAAAGAATTAAAGATTATATTACAGATTATATAAAAACCAGTTCCGAGGCCCGCATTGATTATGTAGAGATATACAATGCTCGTGACCTGAGTGATCTGGAGATAATTAGGGGAGAGGTTATTATAGCTTTGGCAGTCTGGTTTGGGACCACCAGGTTAATCGATAACCTCATTGTGGAGGTGTAAAGTAGTGCTTCGGTATATTATGAAATCAAAGATTCACCGGGCGGTGGTAACTGATGCCGACCTTAACTATGTAGGTAGTATTACTATTGACAGGAATCTTATGGATGCCGCCGACATAGTGGAATATGAAAAGGTCACGGTAGTAAACAATAATAATGGTGAACGCTTTGAAACGTATGTAATCGAAGGGGAACCCGGATCAGGCGTTATTTGTCTGAACGGGGCAGCAGCCCGGTTAGTGCAAAAGGGAGATATTGTTATTATTATTACTTTCACAGTTCTAAGTGATGAAGAATATGCTGACTTTAAGCCTAAGAGGGTATTTGTTGACCAGAACAACCAGATAAAAGAAATTTGCTAGCAGGAGGTAACCCGAAATGCCAGGGGATATAGTAGAGTATATAGCCAGGCGCAAGCAAGAGATTAATGCCTTGATACTGGCACATTTTTACCAGAATCCGGAGATCCAGGACATAGCAGATTTTGTTGGCGATTCCCTGCAGCTGGCCCAACAGGCCAAAGCAACTGATGCCGATGTGATAGTCTTCTGCGGGGTGAGTTTCATGGCCGAAAGTGCCAAAATTCTCAACCCCGCAAAAACTGTTTTACTGCCCGATAAAGAGGGCCATTGTCCTATGGCGGCGATGGTGACTGCCGAACAGTTGCGCCAAAAAAAAGCTCAATATCCCGGGGCGGTAGTGGTTACTTACATTAATTCGTCCGCCGAGGTCAAGGCGGAAAGTGATATCTGCTGTACTTCATCCAATGCTGTTAAGGTGATTGAATCTATACCGGCTGATCAACCCATAATTTTTGTACCGGATAAAAACCTGGGCCGATATATTGAGGAGCAGACCGGTCGGCCCATGATACTATGGGATGGATATTGTCCCGTTCACGATGTTTTAACAGCAGCGGAAGTAGAAAAACAGATAAAAGAACATCCCCAGGCTCTCCTGGTGGTTCATCCGGAATGTCCGCCAGAGGTAACCAGCCGGGCTCATGCGGTGCGCTCCACAGCGGGTATTCTTAAATATGTGCAGGCCAGCCCAGCAGAAGAGTTTATTATTGGTACTGAGGAGGGCTTTTTGCATACCCTTACCCAAAATTGTCCTGGTAAAAAATTCTACCTGGCGAAGAGCGGATTCCGTTGTGATGATATGAAATACATTACTCTGGAGAAACTAGCTGCTGCGCTTAGAAACCTGGAGTATCAGGTCGAGGTAGATGATAATATAAGAGAGAAGGCCGGCAAATCATTGCAGAGAATGTTGGCCATTGTACCTTAAACCATGGTCTCCCGGCAGGTTACAGGTAATTAATTACTACCAACAAAATCTTATCTGGAGTTTCGGGGTGGAATTATGATAACGACAAGGTATATCGGGGTTCTAAAACAGGATACCCCGGTTCTTTTTACCGATTTTTTGATTATTGGCAGCGGTATTGCCGGACTTTTTACGGCATTGAAAGCCGCCGCCTATGGTCAGGTTACGGTTATAACCAAAAAAACCATAAAAGATTCCAATACGGGATTGGCACAGGGGGGAATTGCTGCAGCAGTGCACGAGGAGGATTCCCCCTTCCTGCATCTTGAAGATACCCTGGAGGCCGGCGCCGGTCTATGTGATATTGATGCCGTTGATGTTTTGGTCAGGGAAGGCCCGGACCGGGTTAGGGAGTTAATCAAGGCCGGGGCCAGGTTTGACATGAAAGACGGCAGTATTGCTCTGGCCCGGGAGGGAGCTCACAGTAAAGCGCGGATTTTACACGTAGCCGATGCTACCGGCGAAGCTATCCGGGTAGCGCTGGTGGACAAGTGTGAAAATAATCCTGATATCCATATTGTTGAGGGACAGTTTATTGTTGATCTGCTCACTGACAAGGCCTGTACAGAGTGCCAGGGGGCACTCGTATATGACGCCCGGGAGAAACAGCAAATCATCTATTTGGCCAAAGCAGTAATAGTTGCTACCGGGGGAGCCGGGCAGTTATACAAATATACCACTAACCCTGATGTAGCTACTGCCGATGGTATGGCGGCATCTTTTAGAGCCGGCTGTCAACTGGTAGACCTGGAATTTATCCAGTTCCACCCTACCGTGCTCTACAGCCATGATTACCAGAGATTTCTTATTTCCGAAGCCGTTCGTGGTGAAGGCGGGTTATTAATCAACCCCCGCGGGGAGCGCTTTATGGCCAACTACCATCCCTTGCAGGAACTGGCTCCGCGGGATATTGTGTCACGGGCGATATTAAACGAGATGAAAGAGAATAATAGTGAATATGTATACCTGGACATGACCGGCATACCTGGGGCGGATAAACGGTTCCCCAACATTTATGCTCATTGCTTGACCAAAGGTATTGACCTGACCCGGGACCTGGTTCCGGTTTCTCCGGCAGCTCATTACACTATGGGGGGAATCCGTACTAACAGTGACGCGGAAACCGGAGTGTATGGCCTCTATGCCTGCGGGGAAGCAGCTTGTACAGGTGTTCATGGTGCCAACCGGCTGGCCAGCAACTCGCTCCTCGAAGGTATTGTCTTTGGGCAGAGAGTAGTCAATAATGCTGAGGAAATACTGTACCGGAGACAAATATCAGTTCAGGAGATATTCCAAAACTATGACAACTCCTGGGTTTATACCCCGGCTCAATGTAAATGGGAACCGGCCGAGGCCAAGCAAAAGCTTAAAACTATAATGTGGGATAATGTCGGAATAATCAGGAATGATGCCGGACTTCGGAAGGCCAGTGCCAGTATTCAGGAATTATATAACGGTATAGCCCCGGGTGATGATCCCCTGGCTTATTACGAAGCCATCAATATGCTAACCATTGCCAATATTATTGTACAGGCGGCATTATGGCGGAAAGAAAGCCGCGGCGGACATTACCGCTCCGATTACGCTGAACGCGATGACATACGCTGGAAAAAACACCTGCCCTTTGTCAACTGTTAGTGCACGGGCACGGGGACGGTTCTTTTGCCCGCTTGGGGATAGCTAAAGTTTGTACAGAAAATCTTTTGAACCAGTACCTAGCTGGTTCAATTTATTATTAGAGGTGGTTGTATGGTTTTTACCGGCCTTAATGATTTAATTAAACGAGCATTGGAAGAAGATATTGGACACGGAGATATAACAACCTATAATCTGATTCCTGAAGATCAGGTGACTAGCGGCCTTTTTACGGCTAAAGCAGCTGGAATAGTGGCTGGGCTTAATATATGCCAGGAGGTATTCGCCTACCTTGACCCGGGTACCCAATTTACTCCATTCATTAAAGATGGCGCATCAGTAACACCAGGAGATAATATTGCTGAAGTACGCGGCAAAACTCGTGTTTTGCTGACCGGTGAAAGGCTGGCCCTAAACTTTCTGCAAAGACTTTCCGGTATTGCCACCCGGACCAGCAAGATGGCAGCAATGATTGAAGATTACCCGGCGCAAATAGTCGATACCCGCAAAACTACCCCGGGGCTTAGGAACCTGGAGAAATATGCCGTGTCCGTGGGCGGGGGGCGTAACCACCGCTTTGGTTTATATGACGGGGTAATGATAAAGGACAATCATATTAAAGCCGCCGGAGGAATAAGCCGGGCCGTTTCTATTATCAGGCCCCGGATTCCCCATACCATTAAGATAGAGGTTGAAGTGGAAAACCTGGACCAACTGCAGGAAGCTTTAGAAGCCGGCGCAGATATAATAATGCTGGATAATATGGATATCCAGACTATGCAAAAGGCGGTTGCCCTGGTTAACGGCCGGGCTCTTCTGGAGGCTTCCGGGGGCATAAATGAAGACACCCTGGTAGAGGTGGCCAAGACCGGGGTGGACTTCATCTCAGTCGGGGCCTTAACCCATTCCGTAACCAGTCTGGATATCAGTTTTAACATTACCTAACGTGACAAGGGGACGGTTCTCTTGTCACTAGGAGATGAATTATAATATGCGACTTTCTACCCAGGAACTAGTTAGAGCTGCAATGTTTACCGCCATGATGTGTGTTATTACTGTTTTGGTCCGGATATTTCAGCCCGTAATTGTTATTCCTTTTAGCTTACAACCTTTAGTTATGTTATTAGCTGCCTGCCTGCTCTCACCGCGGGCAGCTTTACTCAGTATGCTGGCCTATTTATTATTAGGATTGGTGGGGCTGCCGGTCTTCTCGGTCCCTCCTTATGGTGGACCAGCCTATGTGCTGATTCCCAGCTTTGGCTTTCTCCTGGGATTTCCCCTGGCGGCCTGGTTGCAGTCAAGGCTTATTAAGAAGATATCCCTGGCCAACTTTATCCTGGCCGGGGTGGTGGGAGTTTTAGTATATTATGCTATCGGTCTTCCTTATATGTATTTAATATTAAATTTTTACCTGGGACATAGTGTCGACCTGGCACAGGTTCTCAAAATTGGATTTTTGCCGTTCTTACTTATGGATATAATTAAAATAATGGTATCATCTGTAGTGGCCGTCGAACTGTGCAGGAGATTTAATGTAGTAAGAGGAATTTAGTATAACCCTAACCAAGCCCTTTCGAGGAGGCATATATAAATGGGTAAATCGATTACTGATGTTAAAGGTCTAACCGTTGGTTCCTGGGAAGACCTTAATGCCCTGACTGGCTGTACGGTAATTTTAACCGGCCGGGAAGGAGCAGTGTGCGGTGTTGATGTGCGCGGTTCGGCACCAGGAACCCGGGAAACGGATGCGCTTTCACCGCTAAATATGGTGGAGCGGGTGCATGCAGTATTATTGACCGGGGGAAGTGCTTTTGGATTAGATGCTGCCGGGGGGGTAATGGAATTTTTGGAGAAACAGGGTATTGGCTACCCGGTAGGGCCTACAGTGGTGCCCATTGTTCCGGCGGCAGTTTTATTTGACCTGGGTGTTGGGGACTATCGCGTGCGTCCTGATCGCCGTGCAGGTTATTGGGCTTGTACTCATGCCGGCTTATTGGTTAAGGAAGGCAATTATGGTGCCGGGACAGGGGCCACGGTAGGCAAAATTAAGGGATATGACTATTGCACCAAGAGCGGACTGGGAAGCTGGTCAATAAGCCTTACTAATGGTTTTACCGTAGGAGCACTGGTAGCTGTGAATGCTTTTGGGGATGTGGTCCACCCGCACAAAGGAATTATTGCCGGAGTCCGCAGCGAAGAAGGCCCCGGGTTTACGGGTACCGCCCAGGCCTGGTTGGATACTAACGGCACCATCAAGGCACCCATAGGCACCAATACTACTATAGCGGTTGTGGCATGTAATGGACGATTTGACAAGAGTCAGGCAACCAAGCTGGCCCAGATGGCTCACAATGGCCTGGCAAGATCAATCAATCCGGTCCATACCATGTATGACGGGGATACTGTTTTTGCTCTGGCTACCGGAGAAATGCCGGGCGATGTCAATGTAGCGGGATATATGGCCCAGGAGGCTCTTTCCCAGGCCGTTTACCGGGCTGTATACGCAGCAGAAACGGTTCCGGGCATTAAGTGCTGCAGAGAGTAAGTGGAAGAATTTAGCCGGACTTGCTAAGCCTATAAATCAGATATAATTGAAGCATAGCGGTTATTATAAGGAGTTGATAGATGATGATACTGGCTTTTGATGTCGGCAATACCAATATTGTAATCGGAGTTTTCCGTAATGCCAAGCTGCTTACCCATTGGCGGATAAGAACGGATAAATTGGGTACCTGTGATGAATACGGTATGTTACTGGCGTCTTTGTTTAACTACGACGGTTTAAATATGAAGGATATAAAAGCGGTGGTAATATCTTCAGTAGTACCTTCGTTAATGATGGAACTGGAATCGGTGTCGGAAAAATACTTTAGTTGTAAACCGCTGATCGTAGGTCCCGGGGTCAAGACCGGGCTGGCTATTAAATACGAAAATCCGCGTGAAGTGGGAGCTGACCGGGTAGTAAATGCCGTAGCTGCTTTCCATAAATACGGCGGGCCCTTAATAATCGTGGATTTCGGTACGGCGACCACATTTTGTGTAGTTAATGAACACGGAGATTACCTGGGAGGGGCTATTTCCCCAGGGGTTAGCATAGCCACTGACGCTCTGGTAACCCGGGCATCAAAACTCCCGCGCGTGGAGCTGACCAAACCGAAAAGTATTATTGGCAAAAATACCATTGCCAGCATGCAAGCCGGCATTATCTACGGATTTGTAGGGCAGGTAGAGGGTATAATAAATCGTATGAAACAGGAAATTGGTACCGAAGTTCAGGTAGTGGCTACAGGTGGACTGGCGGCTATAATTGCCAAGGAAACGGATGTTATTGATATTATTGACGATTTTCTTACCCTGGACGGACTAAACCTGATATACGAATTAAACCGGGGGTAGTAGATGTTTGTCATAGGTAATATTAGTATTCCCAACCGTGTACTGGCAGCCCCGCTGGCCGGTGTCAGCGACCGGGCTTTTCGAACGGTGGTTAAATCCTTTGGCTGCGGTATGGTGTACACAGAAATGATCAGCGATATGGGGTTGATTTATGCCCAGGAAAAAACGCGCCGCCTAGCTGACACCAGCGGTGAAGAGCAGCCGGTAGCAGTTCAGATATTTGGTTCTCAGGTGGATTCCATGGTTAAGGCCGCACTTATCGTGGAGCAAATGGGGGCTCAAATAATAGATATTAATATGGGCTGTCCTACTCCTAAAATTGTCAAGAGTGGTGAGGGGGCAGCCCTGATGCTGGATATTCCTAAAAGCCGGGCAATGATTAGAGCAGTGGTTGAAGCCGTAAAGGTGCCGGTAACAGTCAAAATGCGCAAAGGCTGGGACGACAATAACATAACCTGTCTGGAGCTTGCCCAGGCGGCCGAAGAAGCAGGTGCCGCAGCAGTCACCTTGCATCCCCGTACCCGGGCCCAGTTTTTTTCCGGGCAATCTGATTGGACGATGATAACCAGCTTAAAGCAACAACTTAGTATTCCGGTGATTGGCAATGGTGATATCTGGTGTGCCCAGGATGCTCAAAAGATGATGGAGATGACCGGCTGTGATGCAGTAATGATTGGCCGGGCAGCCATGGGTAATCCCTTCATTTTCCGTGAAACTGTAGAACTTATTGAAAACGGCAAACTAGTCAGTCCTCCCACACCCCAGGAACGTCTCCATACGGCTTTAAAACATCTGGATTTAGCCTGCCGGTTCAAGGGAGAAAAGGTAGCCGTAAGAGAAATGCGCAAGCATTTATCCTGGTACATAAAAGGTATGCCCGGAGCAGCCCGCCTCCGAGAAGAAATAAACCGGGCTGTGACCAGGGAAGAGATGGTAGATATAATTAGCCATATGTTGGCAAAAGCCGCGGTTTTAATAGACGCAGACTGACACAGACTATTATGACTACCGCAGACTTCTAATCAAGGTAATTTTGATGGTGTAATAATCTGAAGAGCTACATCCCCGCTTCAAGCGAATGGACTTTGTCGCTATCATTTAGTGAATAGTCTGCGAGCGGCAGAGCCGCCAGCGTCCATACAGCCCTAATAGACGCAGACTGACACAGACTATTATGACTACCGCAGACTTCTAATCAAGGTAATTTTGATGGTGTAATAATCTGAAGAGCTACATCCCCGCTTCAAGCGAATGGACTTTGTCGCTATCATTT
>JBMNOY010000049.1:0-18087 GCA_050943315.1 Syntrophomonadaceae bacterium | reverse complement strand
AGTGAATAGTCTGCGAGCGGCAGAGCCGCCAGCGTCCATACAGCCCTAATAGACGCAGACTGACACAGACTATTATGACTACCGCAGACTTTTAATCAAGGTAATTTTGATGGTGTAATAATCTGAAGAGCTACATTCCCGCTTCAAGCGATTGGGCTTTGTCACTATCTTTTAGTGAAAAGTCTGCGGCAGTCATAGAAGTCTGCGAGCGGCAGAGCCGCCAGCGTCCATACAGCCCTAATAGACGCAGACTGACACAGACTATTATGACTACCGCAGACTTTTAATCAAGGTAATTTTGATGGTGTAATAATCTGAAGAGCTACATTCCCGCTTCAAGCGATTGGGCTTTGTCACTATCTTTTAGTGAAAAGTCTGCGGCAGTCATAGAAGTCTGCGAGCGGCAGAGCCGCCAGCGTCCATCATGAACCAAAGGAAACCTTTCGTTTTGTCCCCTCCCTTGCATTTCCCAGAACTTGGTGCTAAAATATCCTAAAATTGTGAACAATATTGTGCTCAAACAAGAAGGAGAGTAATTGTGGATTTTTTACGTATTCAAGATAAAATAGTAAGCTGGCAGAAGATTGAGAAAGTCTTGCAGAAGGCCCTGCAGTTAAGGAGCAAAGGCTTTTCTCAGCAGGAAGTAGCCGACCGGTTGTCTATTGACCGCACTTTTATTTCCCGTTTGGAGAGTATCGGGGAGATTAGAAAAGGGCAATCCTTAGCATGTATAGGTTTTCCGATTCTGAACAAAGATGAGATACAGGAGATTCTGGAAAAAGAAGGTGTGGACTTTATATTGCTTATGACCGAAGCGGAACGCCTTGATTGGGTTAACCAGCGTTCGGGCAAAGAATTGCTTAACGAAATAATGGATTTGACCGGCCGTGTGCGCCAATATGACGTAGTCATCTGTATCGGCTCGGATGAAAGGCTGAAATTGCTGGAAGGTATCCTGGACGGGGAAGTTATTTCCATAGAGATAGGAGTATCTCCCATAACCGAAGATAAATGGGTTGATCCCCGCATATTAAAGAAAGTCCTGCGATCGGTGAAATCCGCCCGTTAAAAACAGAACCGTTTGAAGGAGGCAGGTTAGTTGAAACATATAGTGAGCGTTAGTTTAGGTTCTTCCAAAAGAGACCATGCATTTGAGACCGATTTTCTGGGTGAAAAGTTTCGTATTGAGAGAATAGGTACCAATGGAGATTGGGATAAGGCTATCCAGCTGATCAAGGATCTGGACGGTAAAATTGATGCCTTTGGAATGGGGGGAATAGACCTCTATGTTTATCTTGGCAGCAAACGTTACATAATCGAGGATGCCAAAAAACTATTGGCAGCAGCCCGGATAACTCCCATGGTGGATGGCAGTGGCCTTAAAAATACCCTGGAGCGCAAGTGTATCCTGGATATCCAGAATGATGGCATTATGGACCTTAGAGGGAAAAAGGTACTGATGGTCTGTGCCGTGGACCGTTTCGGCATGGCCGAAGCCTTTGCACAGGTGGGAGCCCGCCTAACCATGGGAGACTTCATATATACCCTGGGGATTCCATTGCCCCTGCGGTCCCTGGCCAGTTTAAGATTTTTTGCCAGTATTGCTGCTCCTTTTGTGGTGAAAATGCCTTTTGATAAGCTCTACCCCACCGGAGACAAACAAGATGTCATAATTCCCAAACATTCAAAATATTATTATGATGCAGAGATACTTGCCGGAGATTTTCTGTATATTCGACGTTATCTGCCGGAAAGATTAAACGGCCAGGTAATCATAACCAATACGACTACCCAGGAAGACATGGTAATGCTAAAAAAACGCGGTATCAGCAAGGTTATTACCACTACTCCCAATATGGGGGGGCGCTCCTTTGGCACTAATGTTATTGAAGCTCTTATGGTCTCAATTTTAAACAAACCGATTGAGCAAATTTCACCGCAGGATTATTACTCCCTGCTTAAGGAGCTGAACATGAAACCGGGGGTTGTGGATTTGGAGAGTTTAGATGTTTGACCTTGACTTTGCTTTTTTTCATATGGTTTTAGTTAATAAAAAGGGGTTAGCCTACCGGAAGTTCTTTCTGGACAGGCTGACCCCCATTCTTTTCTCGCCGCGGTTGGAAAAAATAATCAAGTTTCATAGTCTGGGGGTGATAGGGGGTAATATACTGTTACCACTGGGTCAGAATAATTGGGAGCTGTTGGAGCCGGATATGAAGAACAGGCTTTTGACCAGGTCTATGGATATTCTGCATAGCTGTCAAGTACCCGTTTTAGCCGTTGACCGCCGGCTTAGAAATGAGTTTCTTACAATATTTAATCATTTTCCGCTGATATTTGGAGATAATTTTATAAAGACCCTGACCAGTGTTTTGGTAAAACAGTACGCCTCTCAAAAGGGTGTGAAAAAGATAATCATCACCGGTGAAATTCCGGGGATAGTGGAGTTACTGGAAGATTTGGGTGAATTGAGAATACCCATCTCTATTCAAAACGAGCATCCCTCCCAGTCGGAAATAATGGCTTATCATTTATTATATGAAAAAGGGATAGCAGTAAGCACTAGCTATATTTGTCCCAGTGACTGGGAAAAAGGTGATTTGGTCATATTACTGGAATCTCGCCCGGCACCGCCTTCAGCGCCGGCATTTGTAATCAATCTGGCCGGTGACAGTGCCTGGTTGGCTCCGGAACTGGCCGGTACACTTGAGTCAAAAGGTTTGGACACCTCCATGAATACCCTGGCTCCTATTCTGGAAAGTTGTCTGTGGGCCAAAGCAGGATTTGCTGACCAGGGTGAAGAACCAAATAATGCAGTTATTTCTGCTGAAACGTTATCTACCGTGAATTTGTTAAATCAGGTGGGAGAGGATATCGGGCTATGGGACTTCTTCCTTGACAAGGACATATGAGGTCTATATAATACCATAAAGGAAATAAGGGTCTCAAAAATTAAACTTTTGGTAGTTGATTTGGAGCGAGCTTGGTCTCGCTTTTAAAATTGTTAGTAAGGAGCGATTCGATGACACCTAAAAATGAGAAGGAAGTTCTTTTGACCAAAGAAGGCTTGAAGAAACTTGAAGATGAGCTGGAGTATTTAAAATCCCAGAAACGGGAGGAACTGGCGGAACGCATCAAGCAGGCGATAGCCTTTGGAGATATATCTGAGAATTCAGAATATGAGGATGCCAAGAATGAACAGGCCTTTGTTGAAGGAAGAATTATGTCATTGGAAAAGACCCTTAAAAATGCCCGTCTGATGGAAGATACGGATATTCGTAGCGACGTAATCTCCCTGGGTTCCAAAATAACCTTAAGAGAAATGAAATCAGGCCGGGAAGTCAATGTAACACTGGTTTCATCCGTGGAGTCGAAGCTAAAGGACGGCAAAATATCTGATGAATCCCCTGTTGGCCGGGCGGTACTGGGCAAAACCGTCAATGATGAAGTAAATGTAGAAGCACCTGCTGGAATTATAAAATATAAGATTATAAGTGTAGATAGATAAAAATTCAAAACGCGGATTATGCGCGTTCTTAATTGCGACCTGAAGAGAGCATGTCCTCCGCGTTTAATAAAGGGATATCTAACGCACCCAATTAAAAATAATATTCGATTAGGAAGTGTTTGCATGTCAGAAAAGGACAACCTGGATATTAGTGAACTTAAAAAGGTCCGTCTGGAAAAGCTGCAGGAATTAAGAAGCCTGGGTTTGGACCCTTTTGGGCATAGATTTGACCGGAATGAAACCACAGTTAACATAAGAGAAAACTGTGACTCTATGGGAGGCAAGAAGGTCAGGATTGCCGGTAGAATTATGTCCAAACGCAGGCATGGCAAGGCAGGCTTTGCTCATCTGCAGGACCTGACCGGACAAATTCAGCTCTATTTTCGCAAGGATGATGTAGGGGAGGAAAAATACGAGCTTTTTAAATCCCTGGATGTGGGTGATATCCTGGGTATAGAGGGTTTTGTTTTTCGTACCCAAAAAGGTGAACCCAGTGTACACGTGGAGGATTTTACCTATCTGTCCAAATCCTTAAATCCCCTGCCGGAAAAATGGCATGGCTTGAAAGATGTGGAGCTAAGGTATCGGCAGCGCTACGTAGATTTGATTGTTAATCCGCAAGTAAAAGATGTGTTTATAAAACGCAGCCTGATTATAAAAGAGATTAGAAAATTCATGGACAACCTGGGCTTTCTGGAAGTGGAGACACCTATGATGCATCCTATTGCTGGTGGTGCGGTGGCCCGCCCCTTTGTTACCCATCATAATGCCCTGGACATGAATTTGTACCTGCGTATTGCCCCGGAGCTTTATTTAAAAAGGCTTATTGTGGGGGGATTAGAAAGGGTCTATGAAATCAACCGCAGTTTCCGGAATGAAGGTATTTCCACCCGCCACAACCCGGAATTTACCATGTTGGAACTCTACCAGGCCTATGGAGATTACACCACTATGATGGAGATTGCAGAACAGCTGATATCCTCAGTGGTACTCAAAATTAATGGCTCCATGAAGGTAGAATTTGAAGGGCAGGAGATAGATTTTACTCCTCCCTGGAGACGGGTAACCATGCTGGAGGCTATTAAGGAGAATACCGGAGTTGATTTTGCGGTTATAAAAGATGATGCCCAGGCCCGCGAAGCAGCCCGCAGTTTACATATGCACCCGGGTGATAATCAACCCCGCGGGGAGATAATAAATGAGGTATTTGAGGAGTTTGTTGAGCAAAAGCTTATACAGCCAACATTTGTTTACGGACATCCGGTGGAGGTATCCCCACTGGCTAAACGTAATGCGCAAACCCCTGAGATTACCGACCGTTTCGAACTCTTTATCATGCAGCGGGAAATTGCCAATGCCTTTTCGGAATTAAATGATCCTATTGACCAGAAACAACGTTTCCAGAAGCAGGTGGAAAAAAGGGCCGGCGGTGATGCCGAGGCTCATATGATGGATGAGGATTATATAAATGCCCTGGAATACGGCATGCCCCCGGCGGGAGGCATGGGTATCGGCATTGACCGTTTGGTAATGCTGATAACCGGTTCCACCTCTATAAGAGATGTTATTCTATTCCCGACGTTAAGGATAAGAGAGTAATATCGCCAAACAAGTAAATTCCCCTGCTCGGCTTTAAATAAAACCATATAGCAACAATAATCCCGTATCACTTAGAGAAGCTGATACGGGATTAATTATTTCTGCGGAGTTGATTTAATTGCGAAGGTATTAAGCGAGGCGTTTTATTACCCGCTCACCTATGTTTATCGCGATAAGCAGGCAAAATCCGATTATGACACCTACCAGGAGGCCGGCCAGGGTGCGGCTGGCAGAGATGCTTACCGCTGTAAAGACATGACAGAAGCTGTTTACCATGGAGATGCTGCCCATCGTAACTCCCAACCCCAGAACCAGGTTAAGTGCTGGCAGCCGGTATTTGTGATATAAGTAAACCAGAGCCAAAAGAGACGGATATCCGATGATGATTTCCTTAAACCGGGGCCGGGCCAGGAACAGGTTCTCCAGGATTTCCCGAACCTTAATCTCCAGTGATGAGACCTGAATGCCGGAATCGTTGCCACTGCGCCCCAGATAAATATATATCGCCACAACCCCCAGCATAAATATGGAGAGTACCAGGTAGTCAGGCTTTTCGTGCAGCAACTCCAGAAGCTTGTCCTTAAAGTTACCCTGCCTGACAAAGCTGCAATAATAATTAAGTATGAAAAGAAGTAAGGGGGTTATGAAAGCCACCTTGACACCGCTAAAGATTTTTACATTCATTATATAGCGGATATCAGCCAGACTGGTTACCACCGTATAGGCTCCCAGGGCGTTAATTAATATCACCAGGGCCAGAGATATTGGTATTTTCGTCCACCAGGGAGTATCGCCATGATCTCTTAGATATAACAGCAACAGCAGACCGGAAAGGGACGGATAAAGAATAGCGGCAGCCAGGGCATAAACTTTAGACAGGTCCACATTAAACAAAAGATTAACCGCTAAACATAAGCTTAGACCTATTGCGCCTAAGAGGGTTATCAGCCTACGCTTTAAGGGGAAAAGATAGACAAGATAAAGAAGACCCGCTATAAGGAGACTCAGGGATACCATCAACCGATGCAGCGGACCGGGAATTTGAGGTGACAAATAGTTTAGCGGCTGATTTAAAGTATAACCCTTATCCAGAATGGTTTGATGGAATTTATCAATCATGTTTAGGGTATCATCCAGATTTTGTGAATAACTAACCTTCTGGTCCTTAAAGGGCACCACATACAGAATCCGGATACTTCGGTCAATTACACCTCTCACCCAGCGATAATACCTTTCCTCAGGGCTATTGACAAACTCATCGTTGGAACTGGAATAAACCCGGTTAATTCTATATCCAGTAGCCTGCATCAGTTCATCCAGGCCTAACTGTTTGACATACTGTAACTGTGAAGGTGTTTCGATAATACCTACCGTAAGCTGGTTCTTCTCTACCAGGTCCTGGGCCCACTCAGTATTACCGGGTGCCCCGCTCAGTTTATTGCCGGCAAAAACAATGGTTTTGACATGATACTGTTCTACATACTTCTGGTATTCGTCCAGATAACTGGAATTAGCACCGGTATTGTTGGCCGGACGAAGAACAATCTCAAATCCCAGGTCATGCAGTTTATTAAGTACCTGCTCGTCAAACCCCAGCCGGGCATCAAGTTCCTTACTTACAGACTTATTTTTGCTGTTTTCATTCATATCTATGGTCACTGCATCAAGTTCCGCAGCGATTATAAAACAGCTTTGACCATCGGTCTTAAAGCTTATGAGCTCGCTGGAGGAGAAGCGGGAGCCCAAACGTTCCTCTAAAAAGGCTGCTGTTTGCGGATTGCTGGTAACAATGGTCAAATTGGCCGGGTCCACCGGCGTATCTCCCAGGGCTTGCTGGGTTTGTTCCCAGGTTTGCGGAAAATAGGTTTGCACCAGGGAGGAGTATTCGCCAAATGAAGTCAGCCGGATTTTACCCTCATTGGCCAGGTCACGCAGGGTTACTTCATTGACCGCTATCTGTTTAACGCCGCAGTCTTTTAGCCTTTGTAAGACATCATCCCAATCCTGGTGTGCCAGTCCGGCACTTTTTTTGAACTCACCGTAATCAACCACCGTATTGACAGTTTGATTGTGCGCTTCATTGGTCATTCTTATGTAGATACCGGAGAAAGATAAAACCAGGGTTATGATTAATAAGGCCCATAGCCCACTTCTAAAATTAATGCGCATAAAATATAGGGATATATCCCTGTTCGCTCCTTTCCAAGTATTATTTCAGCCCGGGGGTATAATGGACGCTGGCGGCTCTGCCGCCCACAGACTTTTATGACCTCCGCAGACTATTCGCTAAAATGTTAACAATGTTCCATCATTTAAAGCAGGGAATAAACTAAGTAGATAAGTTCCTCCATCAGCATTTACCTTTATAAAAGTCTGCGCCGATCTATCCACCCAGGCTTACTTATCCCTCGCAAAGAAACTGCTGTTTATTCCCATAAAATAAGCTATTGCCAGGTATAAACAACCGCTCAGGACTAATGGCAAAAGAAACGATAGTATCAACCCGCCGCTGACCAACCATTTAAACAGCATTATCACCAGTACCATGCCGGTTACCGGTAGTATTAGTTTTACACCGTAAAAGAATAAATCGCGGCGTAAGAAGCCGCCGATCTCACGGCTTATCAGGACACTCATTATAACCGCATAGACCAGCAGGCAAAAGGCGGTTGAAGCACTGATGCCAATGATGCCGGTGGAGCGGAACAATACTAAATCCAGGATGGCTTTAATAGCAATACATACCATGCTGGCGGTCATAGGTATTTTAAATTTTTTCAGGGCATAATATACCCGGTTGAAAATCTCCTGGCAGGCATAGCCCACCACGGCAAAGCTATAAAATAAAAAGGCCAGTGAAGTCATGGCCGTTGACTTGCTGGTAAAGGCCCCGCGTTCATAAACCAAACCTATTATCTCCTGGTGATATGTTACTACAAGAACCAGATAAGGCACCAGTATAAAGAGCAGGATTTTAAATATATCGGCCAATAGTAAACGAATCTGGTAGTAATCCCGGTCCAGGCAGTATTTGGACAGGCGGGGGAAAACTACTGAGGACATGGCCACAATAAATACACTGGTAACAGTGACAAAGAGATTACTGCCAAATGACAGGGCGGCAGTTGTTCCTTCCCCCAGATGGGTGGCAAAAGAGCGGTCAATAATAAGACAAAGCTGCAAGAGTGAATTACCCAGCAGAATGGGAATGAGCTGTTTGAACAAATTCACTATTTGCTCATCCTTAAAGTCGATACGCCCTAAAAACCGGTATTTTTCTTTAATCAATACCGGCAACTGAATTAAAAACTGCAGCAGCCAGCCTATGGTGGTAATATAGCCCAGGAAGACAATGTCCCCGCCCTTTAACAGCAAGGAGGCGATTATTACTATATTAAAAGGAACACTTATGGTTGCCGCCAGCAGGAAATAACCGTGAACCTGCAGTACCCCAGTTGCTACATAGGCCAGGCTGACAAAAAGCAGGGTGGGAATCATTATGCGGGTCAGGATTACGGCTACATGAACTACCTCCCCGGAGACCCCGGGAGCCAGTATTTTAGTAATGGTGGGGGCAAAAATAATTCCTGCTACACACAGCAAGGCTGACCACAGGGTTATGTGAGCCAACAGGTTGGCCAAATAGCGGTCTCGTTCCTCCTTGGTCCGGTTGTTAATAAAATAGGTTAGATCAGGTATATTAACGGAAGACAAAGCTGTGCCAATACTGGCAAATAGCAGACTGGGCAGGCTAAAGATGACCTGGTAGATATCAGTTAAAATAGTTGTTCCAAATACCGATGCGAATACCACATCCCGCAAGAAGCCCAGCAACTTGGAAAAGAATATGATAATAGACACACCTATAAAGGTCTTCCCGGTTTTTGCATTTTCTTTACTCATAATTCAACCTCGATAAAAATAGTGCCGTTATTGGTAAAACATTGTTCTATTGCGGTTATATCAATGTGCCCCGGGGGCAAGACGGTGCTGCTTTTTAACCAGTGTTAGAGCCAGGCGGGCATTGTCCTCAGACTTTTGACGCATATGCAAGGCTTTTTGTCGTAAAGCATTCTGCAATTCTTTATCCTTAAGAATAAACTCAACCGCCTTTTTCATGGCATTAAACTCCAGTGGAAGCGGGCTTAGGCCAAACAGTTTCAAAAAAGATTCAACTTTAGGATCATACGCTATACCCGCAAAAGGAATTCCCCGGCTGGCGGCAAAAATTAATGCATGCAGGCGCATACCAATCATAACCTCAAGATGGGATATCAGGGCCAGGTGTTCCGTACTGGTAAGGCTTTGCTCGACTATCACTGCATCCTGGCGCATCAGACCGGCTACCTGGCGGGAAGCAGTGATATCCTCCGGGTAAGCCATCGGTATAAATACCACCTGATAACCCTGAAGTACCAGTTTATCCAGCAGCTTTGCCAATACCTCTTCATAGCCCTGCAAATATTTCCATGACCGGACAGAGACGCCGATAAGAGGCTTTTCCTTGGTAACCAATGCATTGATTAACTGCTTCATTTTTAGTTCGTCGGCATGATCTGGTTCCAGAGCAAATACCGGGTCAGCAGTTACAATAAGGGGCGGACGGGTAACCTGAAGTTTTTCCAGGTAAAGACGGGAATCATCGTCACGCAGGGTTATCAAGTTAACCCGGTTGGCTACCAGGCGCATTAATAGCTTGCTGAAGCTGCGATTAATAGGACCTACTCCCTGAGCATAAAAAATAACCGGTTTCTTTAACAGCCGGGCCAGAGCAACAACACATATATAATAAGAAAGGGAACGGGTACTGGTTACATCCTGGAAAATACTCCCTCCGCCGCTGATTAAGAGATCTGCCCGCATAAGCTCAAAAAGCAGGGCAAAGGGATTTAGATAGTAAACTGCCCGTATACCATGCAACTCTTTAGTCCGTACCGGCGAACCGGAAAAAACAACAAATTCCGCTTGCGGTTCTAGTTTCTTTAGGGAAGAAGTTATTGCTGCCAATAATGCTTCATCTCCGGCATTATCAAAACCATAATAACCTGACAGGGCAATTTTAATTGACAAGCTCCTGCTGCTCCCTTCAACAATATATCTTATTGATTATATCATGCCCGTCCCACTTACTGTGAAAATTCACGCGCATATTTTCATATAATCTGTTGTAGCGGGTAACTTCGGGCAGATAAACTACTGCAAAACTGGTATTTTGAAAAGGAAATTACTGTTATTATCGTTATTGACATGTAGACAAGCATTAGTGCCGATGTTAGAATGGTCCTATAAGTTGAAAATTGGGGGGTTTGTTTTTTCCATGCCCGTTTATGCAATAATAACCACCTTATTAGCAGCAATTGTCGTTACTTACCTATTGGTACCCGTGTCCATCAAAATAGCTCATCGCATCGGTGCCATAGACGAACCTGATAAACGCAAAGTACATTCCCGGGCTATGCCCAGATTAGGCGGCCTGGCTATTTTTATATCCTTTATGCTGGGTATGCCCTGGCTGGTAAAGGTCGCCGGCCCGTTCACCGGAATTATGTGGGGAGCAGCGATTATTTTTGTCGTGGGCATGTTAGACGATGTCTTTCAGCTGTCTCCCTGGGTCAAGCTGGCCGGGCAGATTGTGGCTGCGGCAATTGCCATAAATTTTGGGGTGGTGGTCAGCTTTGTTACCAATCCCTTTAACGGCATGCTTGGTCTGGGTTATTTCAGTATACCTTTAACTTTTCTCTGGATAGTAGGTGTTACCAATGCCATTAACCTTATTGACGGGCTGGATGGTCTGGCTGCCGGTGTCTCCAGTATAGCAGCTGCTACCATGGGAATTGTAGCCATGCTCCAGGGGCAGGCGGTTGTAGCCCTGGTAGCCTTTTTACTGGTTGCTGCCATTCTGGGCTTCTTACCCTATAATTTTCACCCGGCCCGGACTTTCATGGGAGATGGAGGTTCTAATTTCCTGGGATTTATCCTGGCCTGTTTAGCTGTTACCGGTCTGGCTAAAGGTGCTGCTGTTATTTCGCTCTTGATGCCTATTGTTATCCTGGGCATTCCCATTTTTGACACCTTTTTTGCTATAATCCGTCGCATTAATAATAAAGCCCCGATATTCAAGCCTGATAAAGCCCACCTGCATCATCGCCTCATGGCTATGGGATGCAGTCACCGGGGCAGTGTACTGATAATTTACGCCATTAGTTGTCTTTTCGGGGCAGTAGCCGTTTTTCTGACCCTGTTGAATATCCCCAAGGCTACCTTAATTTTAGCATTCCTGCTGGTACTGGTTGTACTGGGGGCAGATAAAATCGGTATGCTCAGCGGAAAAACGAAGCTGCCCACCCATCAGGTTAAACATGGCAGTACCTAAAAAAATGTAAGTAGGTGTTCCAATGTTAAAAATCAAGTTTTTTTGTAAATTTATGCTTTTGGCGGGAGCCGTTTTCGGTATGTTTTTCGGAATTGGGGCTGGTTTAACTGGTTTTGTCCATAGTACCAATCTGACCCGGGAAGATTCCGGGCTGGAATCCCCAATAGCGGAAGCCGAAGAAGAACTGGGCCATAGAATTAATATCCTGATTCTGGGGGTAGATGCCCGTTCTAATGAGGAACATTCTCGTTCAGATACTATAATGCTGGTTTCCGTTGACCCGGAATTGAAAAAAATAGCTCTGGTTTCTATTCCCCGGGACACCAGGGTGGATATTAATGCTAACACCCGCGACAAAATAAATGCGGCATACTACTATGGGGGCGTGGAACGCGCGGAAAGCTGTGTCGAAGACCTCATGGGAATAAATATTGACAACTATGTGGAATTAGACTTTAACGGATTTAAAAAAGCAGTGGACCTTTTAGGGGGGGTAACCTATGATGTTCCCCAGCGGATGTACAAGCCGTCGGAAGATATTGACCTACACGCCGGGGTCCAGAAATTAAACGGCCGGCAGGCACTGGGACTGGTCAGATTCCGGGACTATGTCATGGGTGATATCGAGAGGACTGCTCAGCAGCAAGAATTTCTTAAGGCTTTGGCCAATGAAGCGCTGCAGCCCAAGAATATCGTTAAAATACCCAAAATTGCAACAGAACTGCGTAAATATATAGAAACCGATTTAACCGCATCCGATATGGTTAAGCTGGCTAGTTGGGCGCCCCGGTTTAGAACCGAGGATATTGTCGCCCAGACCTTGCCTGGCAATTTTTACGACGAACGTGACAGTTACGGCAATATCATCAAGAGTTACTGGTTGGCGGATCCCGAAGAAATTGACGGCTTATTAGAGGACATGCTTACCGGGCAGACCGTAGCCGTACATGACCCAACATCACCGGAAACCGAGGATGTCACCAGCAATTAAACCACTGCGGGAAGGGGGGGTGCGGGCAAGGGGAAGGTTCTTTTGCCCGCACCCCCCCTTCCCGCAACCTCCCCCTTGCCCCGAATTTTTTCATAACTATTATGAAAGAATTTTATCATGTTTGTCGTATATCCAGATAAAAGCCGATAAGGCATTGAATTTATTACAGTTATGAAGGTGGAATTATGTTCAAAAGATTAATCGTCACACTATTATCAAGCTTAATTCTTGCTATACTGGTAGCACCAGTAATGGCTGACTCGGGCCTGATTACCGGCAGTGTGGTCAATGTACGCTCCGGGCCGGGAGTAGAGTATTCGGTGGCCGGCAGTCTATACAAAAATACCCGGGTAGAAATTATTACCCAGGCTAATGGATGGAATAAGATTAAGTACGGAAACCTGACTGGTTGGGTAGCTGAATCACTGATTAATATTGATAAGGTTGATGTTCGGCTACAGGTTATAGAAAATACGGTTAATTTAAGATCCGGTGCGGGTACCTCTTACGCACTGGTAGGACAGGCTAAAAAGGGTGACATATTAACCTTAATTGACGTACAAGGTGAATGGTATAAGGTTAAGACCTCTACTGGCAGCACTGCATATGTGCGCTCCGACCTGGTAAGCAAAATAGGTGAGCAAGGTGGCGAAACCCCAAAAGATTCACCGGCGACCACTACACCTGCTTCTTCGAGCAATAAGCAGAATATTCCGGTATATTTAGATGACCGTCAGCTAAGTTTTGATGTGGCGCCGATAGTTGAAAATCAACGGGTTCTGGTTCCGCTGCGGGCTATTTTTGAGGCTATGGGGGCAGTTGTCGAATGGCAGCAGGACAAGAGCCGGGCGGTAGCAATTAAGGACACTACCACCGTAATTCTTCCTCTTAATTCGACTCACCCCACTATTAATGGAGAACAACAAACTATTGATGTACCGGCCAAAGTGGTTCAGCAGAGGATATTGGCTCCACTGCGTTTTGTTGGCGAGGCTTTCGGCGGAGAGGTTAGCTGGGATCAGGCCGCCCAGACGGTAAGAATAAAAAGTGCCCGAGTTGAAACACCCGAGCCAACACCAGATCCGACTCCAACTCAACCCACGCAGCCCGAATTGCCGGCTTTGCATTTATCCAGCACCTGGGAAGCTTCGGGGGCAAAGATTATCATGGAATCTGATGAACCCCTTAATAGTGAACCAAAAACTACCGGCAATGATATCAGCTACACCTTTAGCGGCTATAAAATAGAGGGAACTACCAGTATTAAACAGGCTAGATACATAACTGCTCAGGCTATTACCCAGGGAGACAATGTGGTGGTTAATATTGACATTCCCGATGGGCTGCAGTATGAAACATATACGGAAAACAATGGTAAGAGGGTAGTAGTTTCCATCCCCAATGCAGTGTTATCTGTTGACCGGAGCACTTTTGGCAGTGGCGGGGAAAAAATCGGGGTAACAGCATTAGCTTCATTTAAATATACTTCCCATCAGGATGATAACCAGATGGTTATCGAATTGGAAGGCGTATCACCTGGTAAAGCCCGTTCTTCCTATAATTTCAGCAGTAACTTAATTCGCAGCTTGACCGTTGCCGAAAGCACTGCCAATCCGGAAAATACCATTATCACCATAGAAACTACGGTGCCGGCTAAATTTGCCCTGGGCAGCAGTGATGATGGTACTGCTTTATATATACTCTTTATTGATAAGGCTGTACTGCAATCACGCGTTCCTCTAGTAGTGCTTGATGCTGGGCATGGCGGTAAGGATACCGGTGCTTGTGGATATGCTATAGAAAAAGATGTTAACCTGGACATTGCCTTGAAAGCAGGGGAATATCTAACCCAAAACGGCATACAGGTGGAGTACACCCGTAAAGATGATAGATTCCTGGAATTGACCGAAATTACTGATATCGCCAATCTATACAATGCCGCGGTGTTTGTATCTGTTCACAGCAATTCCAGTGTTAGTTCCTCCGCTTCAGGGACTGAAACTTACTATTATGCTCCCCTGTCACGGCCAGATTTATTTATCCAAAAAGATGAACGCAATAATCTGGCGGCAAAGATTCAAAACCATGTAGTAAATGCCATAAACCTTCCCGACCGGGGAGTTAAAACCGCTAATTTTGCCGTGCTGCGCAACTCTAATATGCCATCGGCACTGGTGGAAGTAGCCTTTATCAGTAATCCAATAGAGGGTAGTTTACTGGCTCAGGAAGACTTTCGCAGCAGATTGGGAGAAGCCATTGCTGAGGGGATTATGGAGTATATGCGGGATAATGGGAAGTGAGCAGTGATTCAACACTGATTACGCGGGTTACAATAGACGCAGACTCGCATGACCCGCGCAGACTTTTTTATAGGAAATGCTGATGGGGTCAGATTAAGAGGTTGATTATGCTGTGTCCTGCGGACACTATATTATAGAATTACGAATAAGTAGGGATCGAGTTGAATAGATATAAAAGGTGGTTGGTATTTACTTTTATAATTATGTTTTTGCCCCTGGCTGGAATAGGGGCATTTAACTTTTTTATTGACCCCTTGTGGACTTTTGCTCATGCTCATGAATACAACGACATTCAAATACCCTTTGATGAGCGGCAGCAGAAAACCAACCACCTTACCTTTGTGCCCAAACATTATGATACCCTTATCCTGGGCAGCAGCCGCACCACCTATATGAAGCAGACTGACCTGGTGGGCCATAAGGCGTATAACTACTCTGTCAGCGGAATGCTTATGGAAGAGTATAAAGGCTATGCCGAATATGCACGGCAAAAAAACGGACGCGATTTTGATTACATAGTTATTGGCCTGGACTTTTTTGTTACCAATAAAAATTTGAAGCTGGAAAACGAATATCATCCGCCTTCCTTCTACATCAATAGGGCCAATGAGTTCGCCTATCGCTATAAACTGTTGTTATCACTAGATGTGCTGGACTATTCCTGGAAGAACTTCCAGGCTTCCCGGGCTGACCTTCCGGTAACTTTCGACTATAACCGCAGCAATATCAAGACCCTGAACCGGGTACCGGCAGCCTACCGGGATGAACGCATCCAGGGAAATATAGCCAGGTACAGAGCAGATGTGTATGGCGACTATGAATACCGGGAGGTTAAAAAAATACTGGGGGAACTAAAGCAAAATCATCCCCATACCCAGTTTATAGTTTTCACCACCCCGGTTTCCAGACCGATGTTGACGTTATTAGTAGAAGAGAATCTGCTTCCTTATTACCAGCGCTGGCTAAGAGACAGTGTGGAAGTTTTCGGCCAGGTTTATAATTTCATGTATCCTAACTCGGTAACCGAGAACCTGGATAACTTCTTTGATGGCACTCATGTCTATCCTGAGGTTGAAACTCTGATAGCCCATAAAATTATTGGCTACGAAGATGGCAAAACTCCGGCTGACTTCGGTATGCTGCTGACCAGGGATAATGTTGACCAGCAGTTAGGATATTTGGAAAGCCTAATGAAGCAGTTACGCTGATTTTTTGCGGGTCGGCACTCCTCCCAGTATAGAAGCTGCTGGGGTGAGACTGACCAGGTAAGTAAAAAACACCGTAGACGCGGCAACCGCAATATAAAGAGCGATGACCCCCCGGTTGCCGGCCCATATGCCGGGATGGCCCATATGCGCAGCCAGGGTTATCATACCTGTCAACATTAGCGGGTGCATTAAATAAATCAGAAAAGACTGTTCCGACAGCCAGGTTAACCATGAACCGGCGCAGGATTTAAACTTTAGGGCCAGGGAGTAGAAGAAAAAGAAGGTTACTACCGCATATAGCATTATGCTTGGTCTTACAATGGAACCCCCATTGGCAGTCAGTTGGCTATCCAAAATAACTAGGACCAGGCTGACCAGCCATAGCACTCCCAGAGATAGTTCTTTTCGGGGCAGCCAGTTTTGCCAGTAATCTTTGCGGGTGGCGATATACATGCCCAAGACAAAATAAAAAAGCCAAACTGGAAAAGCTCGGACATATACCAGACTATACCGAGCAGGCAGGCTTATCTTATGGAACAGGGCCAGATAAAGAACCACCTGGACCGCCAGTGTAATGATAAACGAGGATATGACAAGGGTCGAAGCATTATGATTAAGCCACTTGCGCAGCAACGGATAGAGGAGATACAACTGGATAATTATCACCAGGAAATAGAGGTGGTAATAACCACTGCCCCATATTAAATCATGGCCCAGGGTAATCAGAAAAGTATACGGGTCAGTTATTGAAGCCATATATTGGTTAAGCATGCTATAAAGGAGTCCCCAGAATATAAAAGGCCCGAGTATCCGCTTTGCCCGTTTACGGTAAAAATCGGTAATGGACAAAGGGGTTCCCAAGTGGTCAACATAGCAAATCATAAACCCTGACAGGATGATAAACAGGGGAACCGCATAGCGGACCAGATGATTGCCGTAATAGCTTAAGGGTAGTACTTCTATATAACCTGCACTCACATGTATGGCTATAACAGAAAAGGCAGCGAGCGTACGGATTATGTCAAACTCTGCCAGACGCTTAATCATGGAACTATCCTCCGACAATGATATTTTGTATTCTAGCACGAATAGGACGTTTTTAAAACCATTTTGCACTTATTAATCCTTAAGGATACATAAATGGTCTTTCATGGCAGAAACTAGTTGCTACTGCAAAAGTGGTTGCAGGGATGGATAAGATTCCCTATATGTAATACATAAAAGGAGATAAGAGATGTTATTTTTACATACAGGCCGGCGGCATAACGTTCTGGCCATGGTGTTAGTACTGGCAATAATTAGTTCATCCGGGGCACCGCTATTTTTATGCGGGACGGTTCAGGCCAATGACCGGGCGGCGGATATAATTGGCTCCAATCCGCTCATGGTTCCAGGCCTGATTACCCCTTTAGGCCTGACCGGACGGGGACAGATAATCGGCATTGCCGATAGTGGCCTCGATAAGGGCAGCATGAGTGAGGTTCATCCCGACCTGCAAAGTGACCCGGGGAAAATGCCCCGGGTGGTTATGCTTAAATCTTATACCGATCGGGAGGTTCCTGATGACCCTACCGGCCACGGCACCCACATGGCGGCTACCATAGCCGGCAGCGGAAAAGCCTCCAATGGCCAGTACCACGGCATTGCCCCCGGGGCCAGTATTTACTTTCAGGCTTTATTGAACAAGGCCAGCCAGCTGCAGTTGCCGGGTAAGCTGGAAGATTTGTTTAGACCGGCTTATGAGGCTGGAGTCAGGGTGCATGTAAATGGCTGGGGCAGCGGAACTAATTCCTATGCAGCCAACCCCGCGCAAATAGATAACTTTGTTTACAGATATCCAGATTTTCTGCCGGTCTTTGCTGCCGGGAATAACGGCCCCGGCAACGGTTCCCTTACCAGTGAAGCCAACAGCAAAAATGCCCTGGTGGTTGGCTCCAGCCAGGTACCCCGGCCTGCTTTTGGACCTGAGGCCCGCTATGCTGATCAGCCAGCTGCTTCATCCAGCCGCGGTCCGGCTGCCGATGGGCGCATCAAACCGGAACTCCTGGCCCCGGGTTCGGCAGTGGTTTCGGCCTGTTCCAGTCTGGTTACCAGCAATTATGCGGCAA
>JBMNOY010000012.1:0-44784 GCA_050943315.1 Syntrophomonadaceae bacterium | reverse complement strand
TGGTCCTTCCCGCTGACGGTCAGGATTTTGCAGCCGGGAAGACAGTTACTATCAAGGGGACCGTGGAAGTTAACCTCACCCGATTAAATGTTAAGGTAACCGGCCCTAACGGACAGATTGTTTACGGACCTGTTGAGGTGGAGGTAGGCAATAGCAATTTCGAGACTAGCTTTGCACTAGGTTCCAATGCCGTTACCGGCACCTATACTATAACAGTGGAGGGTGCAGGTGTTCCACTGGTAACCAGAACATTCCGAGTCAAATCGGGCAGCGGTGAAGTAACACCTGGTGATGTAGTTTTGACTATCACCGGCAGCGGAGTGGCAAATGAGGTTGAGTTTACCCGGGCCGATCTGGAGAAAATGCAACAGTATCAACAGGTTTACAGTGCTATTAATACCTGGCCTTCGAAGAAATGGTATGTGGGCAAAGGTGTCAAACTGAGAGATTTGCTGGACCGGGCAGGTATGAGAGGCAACGGTTTACTTAAGTTCACTGCAAAAGACGGCTTTTCCATAACACTCACCGCTCAAGAGTTGTTATCTGACACCCGTTATTATTTTCCCAACCTTATGAGCGGCGGCGAAGGGGAAGGCCATATACCTGGTTCCTCTGACGGAAAACAGGTGGTTGAGCCGATGGTGGCTCTAATAGGTGCAGAAGGTACTGATGACCCAGGTTATATGAATGACTCTGATGCTTTGTATTTAATGTTGGGACAGCGTGCGGTTACCGAGCAAAATGGTCAGTTGTTTGTGAAAAATTTAAGCAAAATTGAAGTGCTGGCTGCCAGTCCGTCCCAGTGGGATACCCCCACAGCAGACCCGAAAAGTGGTGAGGTAACGCCAGGAACCATGGTTAAACTGAGCAACAAAAATATGGATGATGACAAGATTTATTATACAACCGACGGGACTACTCCTAATATAAATAGTCCCATGTACAACATAATTGCCAGCCGGTGGTGGTCTTCCCGGGCCGACGATTTGGACATTATTAATCATCCTATAGAAATCAAACAGGATACCACCATTAAAGCAATAACTATTGGACCAGGTAAAAAGAATAGTGATGTTGCCACCTTTACCTACAAGGTAAAAAATGCAATTGACAATGCCAACGAAACCATCTCACCTAACAAGGATAATACCATTAGCCTGGGTAATGAAGTGACTTTAGTGATACCGGCTAATGCCATTAAAGAAACTGGTGATGTGGAAGTAAAGATTGTGAAAGTAAGTACACCGCCGGTGATACCGTCAGGCTACCAACTGGCCGGTGATGTGTACGAAATATCTGTTGGTGGTCATAGTACTTACAGTTTCGCCAAAAAAGTAAGCCTGACCATAAGTTTTAATCCTAATGTGTTAACCGACAAAGAAATTCCGGCCGTATATTTTTATGATGAATCACGGGGTGAGTGGGTTAACATTGGAGGTACTGTAAACGGAAATACCATAACGGTGGAAATTGACCATTTTACCAAGTTTGCCGTTATGGTCCGGAAAGAGTTGATTGAAGAACCGCAGGAAACGATAAATCTTACCGATATAGCGGGGCACTGGGCAGAAGAAAGTATCAGGCAACTGGTGGCTTCCGGTGTTGTTGCCGGTTATCCTGATGGTACTTTTAAACCTGACCAGACTATGAGCAGGGCTGAGTTTGTTACCATGCTGGTCAAGGCTTTAAAACTTGAGAACCATGGCGGCAAGTTTTTTGCTGATACCACTACCCACTGGGCTAAAGACTATATTGCCTGTGCTGTAACCGCAGGTTTAATAAATGGTTATGATAGTAATACCTTTGGCCCGGATGACCTGGTCACCCGCGAACAAATGGCGGTAATAATAGGCCAGGCGGCTAAGCTGCCGATAGTCAGCAAAAATACTGGGTTTACCGATAACAATAGCATCTCCCCCTGGGCCCGGGATGCTATAGCTACTGTTGTCGATAATAGCTTAATGTTTGGGTATCCCGACAATACCTTTAGGCCCCAGGGAATCGCTACCCGAGCGGAAGCGGCGACGGTTATAGTAAAGGTGTTGAATAAGTTAAATGCCTAATTATTTAACCTTAGCTAATCCAGCAAGCGTAAATAATAGGGACGCTGCATTTAACCACAAACACCTTGGCAGGCTAAAAAAACTTATTTTGGCTTTGCTTATTACCGGTTTGTTTAATTTATTGGCTCCTGCCGCTTCCATGGCGGAGCCATCTCAATCGCTAGAGATTACCGGTGATGGAGTGAGCAATCCGGTGACATTAAGTTTGTCTCAACTTCAAGCCATGGAGCAATACGAGCATATTTATAGTACGATTAACACCTGGCCCACCCGCAAATGGTATGTGGGAAAAGGGGTTAAGTTAAGAGATTTGCTGAATTTAGCCGGGATAAAGAGCGATGCCCGGCTGCTGATCTTTACTTCCGTTGACGGCTATACGGTTACCCTGACGGTCAAAGAACTGCTTAATGATAAACGCTATTATTTTCCTAACTTAATGAATGCTGAAAGTACTGACGGCAGTGTTCCCGGTTCCGGAGAGGGGGCTGTAGAGGTTGAGCCTATACTGGCTCTGGTAAGTGCTGAAGGGAAAAACCCGGCAAATATGAACGATATGGATTCATTATTTCTGATGTGCGGGCAGCGTTCGATAATCGAGCAAATGAACAATTCTTTTTTAAAATATGTAAGCAAAATTGAAGTACGCACGGCTGTTCCAGATAAATGGGATAGTCCCCGGGCGAATATACCCAGCGGTGAGGTAGCCAAAGGGACATTGATAGAGCTGACCACCAAGGGTAATGATGCCGATAAGATTCATTATACTACTGATGGCACCACTCCAACCGTGAACAGCCCGATATATAACCAGAGTGCCAAACGGTGGTGGAGTCTGCGGCCAGATAATCTGAGCAGTATTAATAAACCTATCGAGATAACCAGGGATACTGTAATTAAGGCCATTACAATTGGTCCAGGCAAGGAAGACAGTGATGTTGTGACCTTCTACTATACGATTGGCAGCTCTTCCAGCCCGGATAAGAACACTGGTTCTCCCACACAAGTCACTCTGGATAAGAGTCAGGTCAGTCTCAAGGTAGGTGCATCTTACCAGTTAGAGGCGTTTATAGCCCCCTACAATGCGACTAATAAAGAGGTAGTCTGGAGTTCCAGCGATACCCGGGTGGCCACGGTGGATAATCAAGGCCTGGTGACAGTTGTTGGTCCGGGTAAAGCGATTATAACGGCAACAACGGTCGCTGGTGGTCTTACGGCTACTTGTACGGTAACAGTTGCTGACCAGGGCAGCGGTAGTCAGATAACCGCACCTATCAAAAATGATTTGCCAATGAATGGCCAACCGGAGCCCCCGACTGATCTTAAAAGCGAAAAAGAAATGCAACCGCCTCCGGAAGCAAGTCAGCGCATGGTCAGCAACAACGAGAATTCCGGGTCAGAAGCTGAACAAATACCGGAAGCCAGGCGCAGTTACCTGGCAGCAAAGGACTTTACACCGGATAAATCAGCCATAACCAGTGATGTATCGGTGCAATCCGATGTTAACCTGGAGGGGACAATTATGGAAATATCGTTAGATGATGCTGAACCCCTGCTACTGGAGCCTAATAGCCTGTATATGCCAATTGTATTCTTTATATTATTCTTTTCCGGTGCAATTACCAAGTATGCAGAATATTCGAAGGAGGTAAAAAGTTGATAAGTTCTTTGTTGATACCGTTAAAAGATACCATGCATATTATCTCTTCGGGATTACTGGTACCAACCGTGGCTATATTATTATTATTTGCAGCTTTAATGATAACTGAACTCGGTGGGCTGCTGGTGGAGGCTCTGACCGAACGGCGCCACATCAGGATAAATATTGCGGAGTTGCTTAAGGTCATAAAGGACAGGGAATCCGGGGAAATTTTGACGGAGTTTGCCCACAGCCGTCTTGGTAAACGCCAGAAGATAGTGCTTAATAAACTTATCGAAGAACGTCATCTAACTGCTGCTGCCTGTGAGGCTTTAGCCCGCCAGTTGCTGGCCGGTGAAGAAATGCATTACCGCCGCATTACTAACCGCACTGATCTGGTGGCTCGCCTGGGCCCTATGCTGGGTTTGATGGCCACCCTGATTCCATTGGGGCCGGGGCTTATTGCTATGGGTCAGGGTGATACCCATATCCTGGCTGATTCACTGCTTACCGCTTTTGATGCTACAGTGACCGGATTGGCAGCCGCAGGTATTGCTTATGCCATTTCCAGCTTGCGCAAGAGATGGTATGAGGAATACTTAGGTTCCCTGGAGGCTCTGATGGAAGGCTTATTGGAGGTGTTTGCCCGTGAACGGGAGATTGAGAAGCAGACGCAGGCTTAAGACAGAGGAAGTAAATCCTCTGGAAGGTGCCATTAATATTGTCGATGCGATGCTGGTATTTGCCTGTGGATTAATGCTGGCCCTGGTTATTCGTTACGATGTCAACCTGGCCCAGGCAGGCAGCCGGGTGAACATAACTCCGGGCAAGGAGATATCCCGGGATACAGAAATAAGGAAAGACCTGGTAGAAACACAAGGGGAAGGCCGGCTTTACGAAAAGATGGGTACGGTTTACAAGGATCCGAAAACCGGGAAAATGTTTATGCTAACCGATAAGTAATAGTGTTTTTATGAGGACTAAGATACTAAAAGGAGATGATTATCCATGCAAAAGTTAAAAACGGATATTTTTAAATTCGTGATAACCGCATTGAGTTTGCTATTGCTACTGTGTTTATTTTCAGAAACTGCCATTGCCGGGTCTCCAGATTCTTTGGAAATTACCGGAGATGGTGTGACCACTCCCAAGTCATTCACCATAGAAGAACTGCAAGCTATGGAACAGCATGAGCAGGTATATAGCGCGATTAACACCTGGCCCACCAAAAAATGGTATGTAGGTAAAGGTGTACTGCTGAGAGATTTGCTTAATTCAGCGGGAATAAAGGAAGAAGCTCAACTGATTAAGTTCACTTCCAATGACAGCTATACGATTACACTTACCGTTAAAGAGTTATTAAAAGATGAGCGCTATTTATTCCCCCATTTTAAGGAAAGCATCGGGGGTAAAGACGGCGATGGCAATATTGCCGGTTCTTCAGCCGATAAGCAAAAGGTAGAGCCGATTATAGCCCTGGTATGTGTTGAAGGAAGTAATAACCCTGGTTATATGAATGACTTGAATACTCCCTTGTTGATGATGGGGCAGCGGGCGGTTACCGAGCAAAACGGTAATCTTTTTGTTAAATACCTTTCTAAAATAGAAGTACTAACCACCACACCACAGAAATGGGACAAACCGCAGGCTAATCCTCCCAGCGGTCAAGTATCACCGGGAACCATGGTTGCGCTTAGCAATGCCAATATGGATGACGATAAAATATATTACACCACTGATGGCAGCACTCCGACTTTGGACAGTCCTATGTATAACTGGATTGCCCGCCGGTGGTGGTCAGCACGTGCTGATGTCCTGGGCAACTACAATAAGCCGATAGGACCAATAAATGAATCCACTACCATTAAAGCTATAACGATTGGTCCCGGTAAACTTGATAGTGATGTTGTTACCTTTACCTATACAGTTGGTGAAAATAGTCCCGCCCAATCTGACAGTGAGATTACCGTTGATCTGCCGTCACAACCAGAGGAGAAGCCGGTTCAACCCGGCAATACTATAAATCTGAACGATATTTCTAACCATTGGGCGCAAAAGAATATCGAGCAATGTGTTGCCAAAGGGATTGTTGGGGGTTATCCGGACGGCAGTTTTAAACCGGACAACATTGTGACCAGAGCTGAGTTTGTTACGATGCTGGTTAAAGGCTTTGGACTGGAAAACGGCGGTGGTAAGGTATTTGCTGATACGGCCGGACACTGGGCTAAAGACTATATTAGCAAAGCAACTGCTAGTGGTATAGTAAGTGGTTTTGATGCTGCTACCTTTGGCCCCGATAACCAGATTAGCCGAGAGCAGATGGCGGTTATGATTACCAAGGCCGCTAAACTAACGGGGGTACAAGATGAACTTCATTTTGAAGACAATAATAGTATTTCCGGGTGGTCTAGAGATGCTATTGCTAGTGCCATAAAAAACGGTGTCATGCAAGGTTGTCCCGGCAACAGGTTTAACCCTCAGGGAGGTGCGACCCGGGCTGAGGCAGTGACGGTAATCATAAATGCTTTAAATATGCATTTATAAAACCAGGGACAATAACCAACTGGTACGGAACAGGAAGGAAAAGAAAATGAAATTAAAAAGCGTATCCGCAAAAGACTTCATAGGTCGGGGTATTATCTTTTTATTCTGTCTCCTGATGATTGCGGGATGCCATGGTGATAAAAATGTTTCAACCAGCCAGCCAGGCAATCCGGGGCTGGAAAAGGAAATTAATATCACTGGAGATGGCATCACCAAACCAGGCCCCCTTACCTTAAAGAAGGTCATGGAACTACCCGATGCTCAATTTGAACATATATATTCTATTATTAATAACTGGCCGGCCCAAAAGGAACTGGTGGCTCGAGGGGTCAAAATTAGTGCTGTATTAAAAGCAGCTGGTATTACCAGTGAAGCTAAGTGCATTACCATTAAGGGCAAAGACGGTTATGAAAGTTCGTTTACGCGGCAGCAATTATTGGAGACCAAAAGATATTATTTCCCCCACGTAAAGGAAGGAGATTCGTCCCAGGCTGAACTGGTAGAGCCGATAATTGCTTACGAATATCTGGAAAACAGTAACCGCTTAAGTGAAGCGCGGACTGATAGCCTGTGTTTGATCGTGCCCCAGGCAAACGTTAAGGAACAGACTTATCACACCTTTGTCAAGGATATCCAGGAGATTACGGTAAGTAAGGAAGATCCGGGAAAATGGGAAACAGCTACGGTTTTTCCCGCGGCGGGAAAAATCACCCGGGGCGATACGGTAAAATTACAGCACTATAAACTGGGTCGGGTCAAACTATATTATACTCTGGACGGGTCTATTCCCACCGAAAAGAGCATGCTGTATAATCCAAGCACTTATCAGCCGGAATTAAATAAACCTATTGTTATTAACCAGGATACTACTATTAAAGTTTTAGTTAAGGGCTTTGGCAAATACGACAGCGATATTGCCGAGTATCATTTTCAAGTTGAATGATTTGCAGATAGGCTGTAGTAAGGAGATGACATATGTCATTAAAGAAACAACTCAGCAGATATAAAAAAGCCATTGTTTTCCTGCTGGTTCTTAGTCTAAGCCTGCTGGCTGGTTGTAACCAGTCTAAGCAAGCCAGCAGTAATTATAACCATAGCCAGCCTGCCGGGACCCCAGGATATCTGACTATCACCGGTAATGGCGTTAAGCAGCAGCTCCGCTTAAGTCTAAGTGAACTTCAAGATATGAAGAAAGCTTCTGCCAGGGAATGCTACTCAATCGTGAATGATTGGCCTGCGAAAAAATTCACTGTCGGCGAAGGGGTCCGGGTTTCATATTTGTTGGAAAAGGTGGGAATTAAAGAAAGTGCACAGATAGTTAGAGTATGGGCTGCCGACGGATATAATGCTGCCTTTACCCGGGAACAACTGACCGAAAAGCGTTTTTATTATCCCCGGTTGCTTGAAGGCAGTGAAGAAGGTGCCCAGGAGGTCCCCGCCATTCTGGCCTGGAAAAAGCAGGAGGGTACCAACGATTTAAGTAAAGCAACCAGTTGCAGCCTTAGTTTGCTGTTGGGCCAGAAAGGGTTAAATGATTCTGTTGCCCCGGTCTGCGTTAAAGATGTAGTAAACCTGGAAGTATTGACTACCGCATCTGGTTGCTGGGATAAGGTTCAGGCGGACCCGGCACCCGGAATAGTCAAGCCAGGTACCGAGGTCTTTTTACAGCACCCGGAGATAGACAAAGTCAAGGTGTACTATACCCTTGACGGAAGTACTCCCAATGAGAGGAGCCTGCTGTATAATCCCAGTACCACATACTACCGGCCCGAATTGATTAAGCCGATAATTATCAATCAACCTGTGACCATTAAAACTATTGTTATTGGCTTTGGTAAGCACAACAGCGAGGTAGCAAGTTTTACCTACGGAGTGGAGTAATTGTCACTGGGATATCTCAGCCGTAATCTAATTACGCAATTGAAAGGAGGATAAAGATGAACAAAAGGGTGTTCTGTTCTTTAGCCATTTGTTTTCTTGTCTGTTTGACTCTGATCGGATGTGGGGAAAAAGGGGCTATAAGCAGTAAGAGTACGGGTAATCCGGAATACGAAAACCAGAAGATCGTAATCGAAGGCGATATCAAGGCACCTAAAGAAATCACCGTAGCGGAGATGCGTAAGCTGCCTCAGCGACAAGCCGAGTGCAGTTTTCAACGGGCAACCGGAGAAATGGAAGAATTCGAGGCCTCTGGTCCTATATTTAAGGATGTTATGGATTACCTTAATATTAATGTCCAGGAATTTAAAGGTATCGGTTTTATTGCTAAGGATGGCTATTACTGCCTGGTCACTCCCGAAATAATCAATAATAAGGAAATGATATTAGCCCTGGCAGTGGATAAACAATTAGAACTAGCAGAAAATATGCGGCCGGCTCGTTTGTGTATTATTGATGAATTTGGTCCTTATTGGGTGCGGATGCTGGACAGAATTGTTCTGTATAAAGAAATACCCCAAAAAGAGATTACTTCGGTATGGATGTTTGCCAATCTGGCCGCAGGCATAGAACCATATCCGTATGAATATTACGGAAGCAAAGATGATGCCATTGAATTGGCTCAGATCTTTTCCCGTTTTGACTATGTGGACAGCAAGGCCTTCTTTACCATGAAGTCATGTGATGGTTTTACCAAAAGTGAAGCACTGAGCATGGTTAACAAACATTACTATATAAAGGTGGAAGGTGAAGGTGCACCCATGAACATATGTCCTAATATTAAACTGGGAATGAATGTTAAAGACATGGCCTGGTTTTCCACCAATGCTGATGCTGCGGTATTCCCGGAGCAAATGGCAAAACTTATTGGACAAAAGAATATCGATGGTAATAAAGGCATCCCCTTACAGGACATGTTGGACGAAGTTCAGCTGCGAGAAAGCGAAAATAAGAACTTTGAATTAATAGGGGTTGATGGGAAAAGTGTGAAAATTACCGGCAAAGATTTAGCCAAAGGACTGCTGGTCATTAAAGGCGACGGTACATATCCGGTAGTCTGGCAAAAAGGGACCGGGTTCCCAACAGTTGGTAATTTGCTGCGCATTCGTTCCCTTCAATAGACTACAAAAGGAGCGGCATCATGCGTAAATGGATTATAACCGGTATAGCTCTGCTGGCGATTGTTCTGGGTTTATGGGTCATAGGGGGAAGATTCCAGGAGAATTCTATGACCAAAGCACAGCTAACGGTATTAAATCAAATATTACCCGGCAAGGTAACTCAAAAACAGGTTCAGACCATCAAGCTGCCAGGTTCAACAGCACAAAAATTTCCCGCCGTAGATAAAATGTTTAAGGTTGCTGCGCAAGAGGAAAGCTATGTGTTTCTTGTCAGCCCCGTTGGTTACCGGTCACCGGTTAATACTATGGTAGTAGTCAACGCCCAAAAAAACGAAATTACTGGTATTAAGGTGATACAACATGATGAAACCCCGGGATGGGGAGAGTGGCTTACGGAAACCTGGTTTGCTGACCGGTTTAAAGGCAAAAGCACCGACAAATATCTGGAAAGAGCGATTCTGGAGGCAAAAAAGGATAATGAGATTATTCAAATAACCAGTGCTACCATTTCCACTCAGGCAGTAATTAATGGTGTTAATTCTGCCATGGGTGTCTATCGGGAGGTAGTCCTGGGGCAACCATCAGAAGGTGTGCCATTAAAAGTCCAGGGCTTTATCACTGAGATTCAGTAATAATTTTTTGTAAAGAACCTGTTATGCCAGTTGCATAATCTAATGAGAATACTCTATGGGCGTACAAAAGGGAGGGCACACCAGTGACAGAACAAAAAAGCGTTCTTAAAACAGCAGTAATGGTTATTGCCATCCTGCTGGTGGTACTGGTAAGTATACTGGGCTATCTAAATGCCAAAGGCCAAAAGCTTCCTGAAGGTCAGATAATAATAAAGGCTGAGGATAAAATCATTGGTAAGATAACCCGGGAAGAAGTAGCGAAATTGCCGGTAGTACACAAGAAAATGGTTATAAATTCTACCCGCGGATTAACCAAACACAATTATTCCTGTACTCCTCTTGTGGAGGTTTTTAACCACATAGACCCGCAGATTGTAAAAAAGTATAAAAGGGTAATTACCCGAGGAGTGGATAATTATATTTCCGGAGTTTATATGGAAGAAGTGCGGGAGAAAAACAATGTTTTGCTCGTCTATGCCGATAATGGCAAACCCCTCAAGAGTAAAACCGGATATGAAGGGACCATGAGAATCGTAATCGTAAACGATCTGTACGGACAGCGGTTCACTAACTATCTGGTTGAACTAGAGATGGAATAACCTTCTCCTATAGCAGCAGTATCGGGAGGGTATTAATTTGAATAAGATAAGCCGAAGGTTAATCCAGATTATCACCGCAATAGGGATTAACAGTTATTGTATTGGATTTGTGCAGGGTAACATCTACCGGGGAAAACTAAAAAACTTTTGTGTGCCCGGGCTTAATTGCAGTTCCTGCCCGGGGGCACTGGGTTCATGTCCCCTGGCTATGCTGCAGACCAGCATAGCCGGAATGGTAAGCCTGCCCATAAAAATCTTTACATACGGATTTTTGTTGCTGGTGGGTGTGACATTAGGCCGGTTTGCCTGTGGATGGTTTTGTCCTTTTGGCCTTTTGCAGGAACTGATCTTCAAATTGCCTTTGCCTAAACTAACCCTGCCGGAAAAAATTAAACCTATGGAGAATCTTAAGTACGTCATACTGGTTGTTTTTGTTATATTGCTTCCGGCGCTCAGTGTTTATGGAATTAGCAGTACGGCTTTTTGCAGATATCTTTGTCCGGTTGAGGTGTTAGAAGCAAATCTTCCGTTAATGATAGCCAGACCTTCGCTTATGCAGGTAATCGGGCTTTTGTTTAAGTGGAAATTACTTCTGCTGATAGTAGTCCTTGTTTTATCTATGATTATATTCAAACCTTTTTGCCGGTTTATATGTCCTCTGGGGGCAATTTATTCATTATTTAATCCTATAAGCCTGTACCGGTTAGAGGTCGAGCATGATAAATGTATCCAATGCGGCAAGTGTCAGAAGCAATGCCAAATCGGCATTGCCGTTTATAAAGATCCTAACAGCCGGGAGTGTATGCGTTGCAATGAATGTTTAAACTGTCCCACGCAAGCGTTGGGAATAAAACGATATGGGAAGAAAGCTACTAAGACTTTGGAGGGATAAGTTAAAAAGAAAAATCATCAAGGTATCCGGATGATTTTAGATTTTGAAGTAAACTTTTTAATAAAAGCCCCGTAAGCACTCCGGTAGGAATGGAAGATAGCAGCATAACCGGCAGGTAATAAAAGATGCCCGAATGCTTTATGAGCACTGCTGCCATTGTCAGTTGACCCAGATTATGGGCTGCCGCCCCGGCTACGCTTACCAGTATGATACCGGAACCACTAGATGACCATGAGGACAGAGCTAATAAGACCGCCATCAGACAGGTGGCGGTAATGGCACCCGAAAGGCTTAGCAAAAAGGCAATATTGAATAGAGTACCGCTTAAAAGGGACCCGAGAACGGTACGCATTATCACAATAAGAAAGGCTGTTTTGAAATCAAAAAGTATCAAGGCCAGTAAGGTAATAATATTGGCCAGACCCAGTTTAACCCCCGGAATGGGAAAGGGTATGGGAATAAGGGCTTCAAACAGGTGGAGAACTATGGCTAAAGCTGCCAGAACAGCAATGATGGTTAGTTTTCTGGTAGGAATCAAGTTGCTTCTCTCCCCTAGCGTGTAATTGTATCAAGAGAATCTTTTGATGAAGAAAGTTCCACCACAATCCGGTTAGGTAGGCAGACTATTAACGATTTCGGCCGGCTAATCCAGCCGGTTTCCATGCAGCAGTGATCAGGACAGGGGGAAGACTTCATCCTGACGGCACCAGGTTTTATTTCTACCTTGCTAGTTCCGAGAGGACCGGATACATTAATCAGCCGGTTAGGACCAGCAGTATCCAGATTAATACTATTAACCAGCTTTCCATTTACAAAGATTTGTGCTGTCAGCGGGGTTCTCTGGTTGGTAGCAAATAGTATCAGATAACCGAGTATAGAAAAAGTAAGGATAGTCAGAATTAACACTTTGTTGCTTTTTGACATTAACGATACCCTTTCAGGGTTAATTTTAATGCCATTGTATTACTTTGCTTCTATATTGACAAACCAATTCTATTTTGGCTTGTACATCCATTATATAAATGAAAAACATCAGGCAACCATAAGGCTTGAAAAAAGGAGTGGGTTGAGTATGTTGGCAGTAGCGCTAAATTATGCGGGTGGCACCGGAAATAATGATTATGGACTTATTCTGTCCCGGTATTTCAGTGATTTTAAGGTTATTAAAATTATTCCCTACCAGGAACCAGACAAAGGTGAGTTACAACTTTGTCAACCGATTGAGTATCCAGAACTTATAAAAAATATTCAGCAGTCCTGGGACCCATCCCAAAGATTATTGGAGCTTCGTGGAATCAAAAGCAAACTGCAACGGGCAGTACGGCAAATGTGTTTTTTCGATGCCGAGAAGAAATTCACCAGAGTGTTTCTGGATGGGTCTGATGGCATAGATGATTTTCCCTGGGCTTTGCAAATGGTTATCATAGAACCGTCGGCCGAATTGGACCAATGCCACGATTTAGTAAAACAGGCAGATGTTTTGGTATTAAATAATTGGGAACCAGAAGCAAGCCAGAGCTTTGTCGCCCGGGTAAAAGAGATCCAGCCCCGGGTCCCTATCTTTACTGAAGTCCTGCAGGAAAGCTTATCAACAGAGTTGAAGGATAGACTGACAGAGCTTTTTACGGAATACCTGGAAAAGAGGTCAAGCATAAAAAGGGCGTTAGACGATATTCCGAAAAAAGAGATAACCTGTCAGCAGGCTTATAAAATGGCGGCAAAACTTAAAGCTGATTTGTACCTGTTTGGCAATGTATGTGATGAATATGGCTACAGCATAACCCGATGCCGGTTAGGTTGCTTTTAGTACACTCATTTTTGGAAGTTAAGTTTATTTTATATAGAAAGTAAATTGTGAATGAAATGATTGAACTGCGAAATGTCACCAAGGAATTTAGAAATGCGGCCGGATTACCCAAATGTGCCTTAAAAGGGATTAACCTGACCATACCCCGGCGACAGTTTATCGGGATTGCAGGTATGAACGGCTCGGGGAAAACCACTTTAGCCCTTCTTTTGAACGGTTTGATTATTCCCAGCCGGGGTACGGTGTTGGTGAATGGCATGGACACGGCCGACCCGAGTAATCAAAAAGATATCCGGCATCTGGTGGGAATGGTATTTCAAAATCCGGATAATCAAATTATTCACCCGGTAGTTGAAGAGGAGGTTGCTTTTGGTCCTCAGAATTTGCAGCTTCCTCCGGCTCAAGTCAGAGATAGAGTTGACCGGGCGCTGCAAGCAGTGGGCCTTATAGACTTGCGTTATCATGCCCCGCATTTGCTTTCCGGCGGTCAAAAGCAGAGGCTGGCAGTGGCTGCTGCCCTGGCTATACAACCTGACTATCTAGTTTTGGACGAACCTACTTCCATGTTGGATCAAAGCGGGCGAGCCGAACTGGTTAAGTGCCTGCAGGAACTGAGCAGTAAACGCGGAATCACGGTTATCATGATATCACACCGTATTGAAGAAGTGGTGCTGGCAGACCGCCTGATTGTGCTTCATGAAGGCACTGTTTATCTGGATGACTTGCCCTGGAAGGTGTTCAGTTCACCGGCTTTTGCTCTTACAGGTCTGAAGCCACCCCCTATTGTCAGGGTGGCTGATCTTTTGTTGCGCTCTGGACATCAAATTGATGAAAGAATTATTACTTTAGAGCAAATGGTGGAATTATTATGCCCATAATCGAGACTAAAGACTTGACTCATATCTATTTGGCTGGAACTCCATATGAGAAAAAAGCCCTGGATAGAGTATCATTGGTTATTGAACCAGGCGAATCGGTGGGTATTGTGGGCGCCAATGGTTCGGGGAAGTCCACCTTAGTGCAGCACTTCAATGGACTGCTGACTCCTACCAGTGGAAGTATAATGGTCGGGGGGGAGGACACCAGAATCAACCGCACCAGGAAGGAGTTGTGGAAGAAGGTTGGCCTGGTATTCCAATTCCCCGAAGAACAACTATTCAAAAGTACGGTATTTGATGAAATGGCTTTCGGACTGGAAAACCTGGGTTTGAATACCCAAGAAATCAAAACCCGGGTTGAAGATACTCTGATTCAAGTGGGATTAGACCCCAGCCAAGTTGCTCATCTACCGCCCGCCCGCTTAAGTGGTGGTGCCCGCCGCCTAGTGGCAATAGGCTGTGTTCTGGCAATGCGGCCGCCAGTACTGGTTTTGGATGAACCGACAGCAGGTTTGGATCCTTCCGGCTGTAATTATATTCTTAAGGCCATAAAAAAAACGCAGCAGCTTTACAACACCACCGTGGTAATGATTTCGCATTATGTTGATGAATTGGTTCTCATTGCTGACAAGCTGGTTTTTCTTGAGCAGGGCAGATTGATTGCCTGCGGAAAAAAGGAAGAAGTATTGCGGGGTCAGGCCCATGGGATGGCTGATCTTTTACTGCCTGATCACCTGAGACTGATAAAACGGCTGGCCAACTGCGGGTACCAGGTGGACACCGGGATTACTTCTATAGAAGGGGCCGCGCTGGAAATAGATAGAGTATTGAAGGAATTGGCCCCATGAAAGATATTATAACTGGTCAATTCATAGCTGGTAATTCTATTATTCACCGGTTGGATCCGCGTACCAAGCTATTAGGTTGTTTAGTTGTGATAGTCCGAGCGGCCTGGCCAAATCAACGCATACCTATGCTTTTACTTAACATCGGCTTTATTTTCTTCGTAATATTCCTTTCCGAAGTGGGAGTAGTAAGAGCCCTTCGCGGTCTAAAAACTTTGCGCTGGCTGTTTCTGATTACCTTTATCTGCCAGGCCTTGCTTACACCGGGTGAATATCTATGCCGGTGGGGAGTGATAGCTGTCACCCGGCAAGGGGTATATTTAGGAATATCGACCCTGTTACGCCTGACCGTATTTTATCTGGGGTCCAGTTTGTTAACTATGACTACTTCACCCCTTAAACTATGGCAAGGACTTGAATTATTGCTGTTTCCCTTAACCCATATAAAGCTTCCGGTACACCGCCTGGCAATAATCGCCAATGCTTCCTTGCGTTTCGTTCCCACTATAATCAGGGAGACCGAGATTATAGCCCGGGCCCAAAAATCGCGGGGTGCGCGGTTCGATTCCGGTCCATTGCTCAATCGCCTAAAGACACTAATGGCAATACTAATTCCTCTCCTGGTGGCTTCATTGCGGAGAGCCAACGACATGGCTCAGGCTATGGAGAGTAGATGCTATACAGGCTCCAGCTACAATTATAGCAGGGGAGAAATGATTTTTACCCCTGGTGATGCAATGGCCCTGGGGGTAATTACAATCGTTTTCTTATTACCAGCTTTATATGGATGGATTAACTAGCTTAGGAGGGAGAATTGCTGGGAAACCACCGATTATTAGATAAGTGTATGGGACCTGGTTGTGCAAGCTCCCGAATTAGCCTGGGATGTAAAAGTTTAATGTTTGCGGCCGCGGTCATAATATTTTGCCTCATACTGGTTTATTGCCGTGGCTGCACCGATAAGCCGCAGGAATATACCGGGGAACGGTTTATTATGGACACCCTTGTAAGTGTCAAAGTGTATAGCTGCGATCCCCAAATAGGCCCCCGGGCATTGCAAGAGGCTTTTGACCAGTTTTCCAGGATAGCCAATTTAACCGATAGGTTCGCGGTTAAAAATATGCCGGACCCGGAAATTAGTGATATTTACCGGGTGAATAAAAATGCCGGTATAAAACCAGTAATAGTTAGTAATGATACCTTGACCATGCTGGAGCAAAGCAGTTATTTTGCTGACCAGTGCAATGGCGTATTTGATGTTACTATAGGGCCGCTCATGGATCTATGGGGGTTTGGTCAAAACCAGTACCGTATTCCCTCAGACCAGGAATTGCAAACTAGCATTGCTTTGCTTGGATATAAACGGATAGTGATAGACAAAGCAGCCCGAACGGTGTTTCTGCCGGAAAAAGGCATGGAAATTGATCTGGGAGGGATTGCCAAGGGTTACGCTACCGATATGGCGGTGAGTAAACTCCGTAAACTGGGTATTAAGTCGGCTATAATTAATGCTGGGGGCAGTATATATGCTCTGGGTTCTAAACCGGATGGATCTCCCTGGTTAGCAGGCATCCAGGATCCCCGCAATAAAAATAGAATAATTGCCGTTCTCAAGATTAGAAATTGTGCAGTAGCAACTACCGGGGATTATGAACGCTATTTTATCAAGAATGGAGTACGGTATCATCATATTTTAAACCCGTTTACCGGACAACCGGCTCGAAATGTTATTAGTACAACTGTTGTTGCTTCCAATGCTACTGAAGCTGATGCATTGTCGACCATGCTTTTTCTGCTGGGCCCTGTTGCAGGGATGGAGTTAATAGAAGAAATGCCCTACACCAGAGCTGTTTTTGTCGATAATCTGCACAGGGTTATTTATACCCGGGAATTAAACAGGCAGATTGATTTTGAGGATGGTGGGGGCTATACTATAGTGCCGCAATAGATTGTATACTCTTAAGCATTATCATACAAAAAGGGTGATAGAAGTGAGCATAGGGTTGTTCCGTAGATTGTCTGTATATGATTTGATTATTATAGCCATGATGGCTGCCGTTGGGGTTGCCACCAAAGTTATAATCGTTCCCCTGATACATATTATTACCGGACCATTCTTCATACCTTCGGGTGCCGTGGCCGGCGGTTTCTATATGCTGTGGCTGGTATTGGGTTTTGGCATTACCGGCAAAAGAGGAACCATGACTCTTATCGGGCTGGTGCAAGCCATTCTGGTAATAGCATCAGGCATAGTCGGCTCTCATGGTGTGTTGAGCTTATTGACCTATACTGTTCCCGGGATTTTGGCCGATTTGGGGCTGTTTTTGATCGGTCACCGGGTTTGCTGTTTACCCTGCTCTTTTTTGGCGGGGATGTTTTGCAATATAGGTGGAACGGTAATGGTGAATTTTATATATTTCCGGCTACCTATTATACCATTAGCCTTTAGCCTGGGTATAGCTGCTCTATCCGGCGGGTTAGGCGGGATTATTGCTTATAAAATCCTGCAGCAGGTAAGGGAGATCAAAAACAGTGACCAAAGTGTAAGTAAAGTATGTGATCAGTGATAACACTGATATTTTGTTATAAAGGCAGGCACCTATAATGAAAGCTGTAGTAGTTGAGAACTTAAATTATCAATACCAGCCCGGAGGGCAGTTAGTATTAAAAGATATTGATTTTCATATCCACCAGGGGGAAACAGTTGCCATTATAGGCTTGAGTGGCTGTGGCAAGAGTACCCTGTGCCGTTGTATAAGCGGGGTAATACACCACCACCGGCAAGGGCTTATGACGGGGAAAGTAGTAGTCAACGGTAAAAATATTAGTGACCTGAGGGGAACTAATGCCCTTGAAGTGGGTATGGTATTTCAGGATCCTGACATGCAGCTTTTCTCGCCCACGGTTGAAGATGAAATTGCCTTTGCTCCGGAAAATTTATGTCAGCCTCCGGAGGAAATTCGGGAAAGGGTAGAAAATACACTTAATGTCCTGGGGATTTCGGCTTTAAGGTATGCCAACCCTTATTACCTTTCTGGCGGTGAGAAGCATCTGGTAGCTCTGGCAGCTGTATTAGCCCTTGACCCACCAGTATTAATTCTGGATGAAGTTATGTCCCAGCTTGATACCATAGGTATAAAGAAAGTAACCACGGTGGTGGAAAAACTGCGGGACAGAGGTAAAACTATTATAGCCGTAGAGCATAATCTGGAAGCGGTTGCTTTTGCGGAGAATTTGATGATTTTGGAGAATGGTGAATTGATGCGTTTTGACCGCAGAGACATAATTTTAGCCGACCGGGAATATCTGACTGCCAAAAGGTTAATAGATATCTGACTATTATAGTGGCGGATATCAGGGGGAAAGCAAATGCTTTTTTTAGAACTGAAAAAGGTAACCTTTACCTATCCTCGTAAAATAAATCCAGCCTTAAAGGGAATTAACATCAGCCTGGCTAAAGAAGATATAACTGCTATTGTCGGACCTAACGGCAGCGGCAAGACTACCCTGACCAAGCTGATAATAGGAATCTTACAACCCACACAGGGAGAAATCTATCTCAATGGGCTTCCCCTGGGGGAACAATCGCTGGCTCAAATCGGACGCCAAATCGGCTATGTCTTTCAAAATCCCGACCTGCAGCTATTTTGCCGTACGGTGGCTGAAGAAGTTGGTTTTGGGCTGGTAAATCAGGGATGTGACCCGGCAACAGTGGAAGCAAGAGTTAATTTCTATTTGGACTACTTTGAACTGGCAGCTTACCGGAACGTTTTTCCTATGCATTTAAGCCAGGGAGAAAAACAGCGTCTGGTGATAGCAGCTGTGCTGGCTAATGAACCTGACTATCTCATCCTGGATGAACCAACTACCGGCCTGGATGTTTCCCGGAAAAGACTTTTGGAAGACTATTTACACAAAATTGCCCGCCTGGGCAGGGGAATGCTCCTGGTCAGTCATGATACAGGGTTTGTGGACAGGATGGCAGAACGGGTCATTACTCTGGAGAAAGGCCAAATTAAGTCGGACAGCGGGCGAAGGGAGAATACTTCCTATGAAACTTGACCCCCGGGCCAAAATGGTAATGGTTATTTGCCTTTCTAGTATAGCTTTAATTTATGATACCCCTATTAAGCTTCTGCTGGTATTAGCAGTTACTGTGGCATTATTGTTATTCTTTCGCTTTAATCCTGCTTCTATTAAGGGATACCTGAAGCCCTTTTTTCCCATGATGCTGGTTCTTTTCTTATTACAGAGCACATTTTCACCAGGAGGGGAGGTGCTGCTGGCTCTGGGACCAGTGCCGCTCGTGACTGTTGAGGGGCTAACAAATGGGGCCAGTACTGTTTTACGTATTATGGTGATCACTGCTACGGCTATGCTGTTCACCACGTTTAATTCCCGGGATTTGGTCCTGGGCATGGTGCAATGGAAGGTTCCTTACGAATTAGCCTTTATGGTTTCCATAGCCCTGCGATTCTTGCCGCTTTTTCGGGATGAATTGATTAACATGGTTACAGCGGTGCAATTGAGGGGAGTTGAGCTCAAGAAGGTACCCTGGGGGCAAAAGATTGCCATGTATCGCCGCCTGGTTTTTCCTGTGGTGTACCGGGTAATGCTAAAAGCCGAATACCTGGCGGTAGCTATGGAAGCACGCGGCTTCCGGGCTTATCCCCGGCGTACCTATCTGCGCCGGCTCAGTTTGCAATGGTCCGATTATGCAGTGATGCTGGCCTTTTCTGTGGTCACTATTATACTCATTGTACTGCATATTAATTAAGTGTCATGATAATAAAACAGGATATTTAACGTGCAGCTTCCTGGTATATAATGTGTATGATAGGACTTAAATGTCAGCAGGCTAGTTTTCAACCACCTTTTTAATTGCTTTTTTCGCATTTGCTAAAGACTTGCTGAGTATTATCCAGCCTGATATCCCCAAAGCATTGGTTTTCAAGGGAGGGTTCATTATGGATAACCATGAAAAAAAGGCGGTAGCTTTAAGGTATAATCCCCAAACCGAGAATGCTCCGGTGGTAGTTGCCAAGGGAAAGGGTTACCTGGCGGAACGAATTGAAGAGATAGCACGGGAAAATGGAGTTGCTTTAAAAGAGGACCGGCAGCTTGCGGATTACTTGATGGCTCTTGATTTATATGCAGAAATACCTCCCCAGCTTTATGCAGTAGTAGCTGAGATCCTGGCTTTCATCTATGGGATGGACCGGAAATACCCGCAGGGAAACTAATATGAATAGACAATTAGGCTTAGAGGGAGAAAAAATTGCAGCTCAGTATCTTTTGGATAATGGATATAGGATAATCGAACGGAACTATTATACCCGCTACGGGGAATTGGATATAATATGTGAAAGAGATAAAATGATAATTTTTGTAGAGGTAAAAACCAGGAAAAGTACAAAATATGGTTTGCCTCAGGAGGCCATAACCCCTAAAAAGATTGAGCATCTAAAGAAGGCTGCCATAACCTATCTTAAATCTTGTACCAAACATTACCAGGGTATTCGTTTCGATGTTATAGCAATTCTAATTACCACGAATAACCAAGAGATAAACCACATCATAGAGGCCTTTTGAAAACTGTTGAAGACAACCAACAACTAAAGCACAAAGGAATGATTGATATTATTACACAGCTGCCACGCATAGGCGCACATTTACCAATTGGCAAAGGATTAATGGCTACAGCTGACGATGCTGTCAGCAAAGAATTGGAGGCCATACAGATATTTATTCGCAATCCCCGGGGGCGGGGAGCGCGTAAACTGACTGATCAAGAGGTTGACTATTTTAATCAGACCATGGCCGATAATGACATTTCCCCGGTAGTGGTACACATTCCTTATGTCTGTAATCCAGCCGCAGCCCGGGACGATTTATATAACTATGCCTATGAGGTTATAACCGGTGATATCGAGCGTGCCCGCTTAATTAAAGCAGATTACATTGTCCTGCACCCCGGGTCATTTACTGACACTTCCCTTGATGAAGGTATTGATAGAGTGTCCGCCCTTATGAATCGAATTCTGGACGGTTATGAGGGGCCTACTCTATTGCTGGAGACAATGTCCGGCCAGGGGACAGAGATTGGCAAGAACTTTCAGGAATTAAACCAGATATTGCAAAACATTACAAATAAAAATAACATAGGGATATGTTTTGACACGTGCCATACTTTTGCGGCAGGGTATAACTGTGCCGATCCCGAAGGGGTGGAAAAAATTTGCCAGGAAGCAGAAGCAATTATTGGCAGGGAAAAAATACGTTTAATTCATGCCAATGATAGTCTTAAAGAACTTGGTGAGCACCGGGACCGGCATACGCACATAGGTGAGGGATTTATCGGAATAACCGGATTTGAAAATTTAATGGCTCATGACTTCTTTCGACAAATTCCGTTCATTCTGGAAACACCTATGGAAGGAATTGAGAAAGACATAAAATTGCTTAAGGCTGCACGTAATAAACTTGCTAAATTAGGGAGGGTCTAAATGCTGATTTATGGAAAGGAAATAAGGGAAAAAATTAAACAAAACCTGATAAAGGAAGCTGCGGATATTAAGCTTACCCTGGTAATTCTTCAGATTGGGGAGGACCCATCATCAGCTTCTTATATTAGAGGTATTCTTAAGTTTGCCGGGGAAACGGGTATAATGGCCCGGGTAATAAACTTCCCGGAAAGTATAACCGAAGACGAATTGTTAATGCTGATAAACGATCTCAATACTGATCCTGACATAACCGGAATAATGCTGCAAACTCCACTTCCGTCTCATTTGAACACCAGCCGGATAATTAATCATATTGATTACCGCAAGGATGTGGAAGGAATACATAATTACAATTTGGGCAAGCTGCTGAGCCGGGAAGAAGGGGTAAAACCAGCTACTCCTAAAGCTGTAGTAAGAATGCTCAAGGAATTCAACATCCCCTTAGAAGGCAAAAAAATTACCATAATCGGCAGAAGCCTGGTGGTGGGCAGTCCTCTGGCAGTTATGCTGACTTCTGAAAACGCTACTGTAACCCTATGCCATTCCCGTACGGCCAACCTGCCCGGAGAGGTTCAAAATGCAGATATTGTTGTTGCTGCTCTGGGGAAGATGAACTTTGTTACTCCTGAAATGATTAATTCCAACTCAGTCATCATTGATGTGGGCACTAATTTTGATGAGTATGGCAATATGGTAGGGGATGTGGACCCCGCGGCCAAAGACAAAGCTTATTTGGCCAGTGCTGTTCCCGGAGGCGTGGGGGCTATCACCGTAGCTGAATTATTTGATAACTTACTAACTTTGTATAAACAAACAGCCAATAAGTAATTCTCGGCGCTGGATATATAACAATTATTTACTATTAATGGTTATATGCTTCCATAACTACCTGAAATATATAAAATTAAGCACCAAGATTCAACAAAAAAACAAATATTGATATTAAAAAATTATGCGCTAAACTAAATATAAGGGAACTTATTATTGTCAGGTAGTGGAGGTGGAATTTTTGCCAACCCAGAACCAATATGTTTCACATGATGATATTGAATCTGCCTGGAAATACTTTGTCTCACAGGGCCATCTGGGGCCATTTTCAGTATCTCCAGAAATAGCCCGGTCGTGGGAAAGGTGTAATGAGGCCCGGGTCAACCCTTATGATGGTACCTGCCAACAATTCCTTAGCTCAGATGAACTTAGCGGACTGCGGCAGGAGTTAACCGACTTCATCGAAGTTGCCACACCATTCATGGCCAAACTATACCGGTTTGTCCAAGGTTCAGGTTTTATTGTAGTATTGACCGATGAGCGGGGCTATGTTTTAGAGGTTATAGGTGATGAAAAAACACTTAATGAAGCAAAAGAGATTAATTTTGTTAAAGGAGCTAACTGGTCTGAACAAGCAGTAGGAACAAATGCTATTGGAACGGCTATTGTACTAAGAAAGCCACTTCAGACAACCGGTGCTGAACATTATTGTCTCAAACATCAGGCCTGGACCTGTTCAGCCTGTCCAATTTTTAACCAGGACGGGAAATTGCTGGGTGTATTGGATTTGTCCGGACCTTCCTCTAAAACGCATCTACATACACTGGGAATGGTGGTAGCTGCTTCCGAGGCTATAATGGAACAGTTAAAATTGCAAAAAAACAACCGTGAATTAACTCTGGCTGATAATCGTCTGAATCAGATTTTCCAGACTATGTCTGAGGGTGTAATGATATTTGATGAAAATGGTGTTGTTACTCAAGTAAACCCGATAGTAGAGCAAATCTTCGGTCAACCTAATTTCGATTTGGTGGGCAAAACCATCATGGAATTGGTTGGCGAAAAAGCACCTTGTGCCGAGAAAATATTAATGAAACAACAATCGTTTAACGATATAGAGATATTCGTTGATACCAGAATGGGAAGAATTCATTGTATGTCCTCAGGGAAACCGATTGTTGATGACCAGGGAGTATTATCCGGAGGAGTTATCCTGCTTAAAACCGTGGAGAAGGTGCAAAACCTGGTAAACCGTTTTAGTGGTGCTCAGGCTTCATTCAGTTTTAAGGACATTATCGGAAAAAGTGAACAGATACAAGAGGCGATAAGGATAGCATCGCTGGCCGCAGCCAATATGTCACATGTTTTGCTTGAAGGTGAAAGCGGCACCGGCAAGGAAGTTTTCGCGCAGGCCATTCACAATCGTAGTATGCGTAGGGATGGTCCTTTTGTAGCAGTTAACTGCGGAGCTATTCCCCGCGAATTAATCGGCAGTGAGCTATTCGGTTATGCTGATGGGGCTTTTACCGGGGCCAAACGGGGAGGCAGACCGGGTAAATTCGAATTGGCCTCGGGAGGAACCTTATTTTTAGACGAAATTGGGGACATGCCCCTTGAGCAACAAGTAGCACTGTTACGGGTTATTCAAGATAAAAAAGTTACCCGTATAGGTGACGAGAAGGTTATACCGGTTGATGTAAGGATTATTTGCGCCACTAACAAGCACCTTTTGGACGAAGTGGAAAAAGGCAATTTCCGCAAGGACCTTTATTACCGGTTAAATGTTGTACCTATTGAAATACCTTCTTTGAGCAAACGTAAAGAAGATATTCCGCTGTTATTCCGGCATTTGTTGGATACTATAGGGCGTGAGTGGGGAAGAGAGTTTCAACACATTGAACCTGAAGTTATGGAATATCTACAGGAATATAACTGGCCTGGTAATGTCCGGGAGTTGCAGAATGTGGTTGAGCGCATCATAAGTATGGCTGATGGTGATACTGTTTGCGTTAAACACTTGCCCTCGTCTATCGTTAATTATGACAAAGATAATTTGCAGCCGACACATAGCCTGTCTCAAAATGTCAGGGTGGCAAATGAAAGAGAAAAGCGCAAGAAATTATTGGCTGAAAAGGAAAGTCAGAAAATAATGGCTCTGTTAGCCCAGTTTGGCGGCAATGTTAGTCAGGTTGCCCGTGAAATGGGTGTTTCGCGGAACACATTGTACCGCAAGATGCATCAGTACAATATTGCCAATTAACTAACCTTCTTTAATAGTGAAAGGGGTGGTAGTTTGCAGGTTACGGTTAAGTTATTTGCTACCCTCAGGCAGGGTAGGTTTAAAAGTGCTGAACAGGAATATCCGGTAGGGACGACAGTCAAAGATGTTGTAGACAAATTATCCATACCATATTCAGAATTAGGAGTATTATTCTTAAACGGCAAACATACCGAGCTTGATGTCGTACTTGGTGAAAATGATACTTTATCGATATTTCCGCCCGTTGGAGGGGGTTAATACAAATACTGCGGCTACTGGGCTAAAAACTGTTGCATATTTGGGAAATAATGTACCAGGGCAGAATATGGCGAGGCCGATTGGTTATCGACCTCGTTTTTTTCTTATGGATACCCTTAAAAGGTAATTTATGGCACAAATCTTGCATAGGAAATAAAAGGCAGAAAACAAAAAAAGGAGATGAAGCTGTGAAAGAAGAAAGAAACGCAAGCGATTTGGATAACCTTACACTAAAAGACCTATTTGATTTAGACTTCTTGCAGAGATTCCAGGACGACTTTTCCAAATGCCTGGGTGTAGCCAGTATAACTCAGGATATACATGGCAATAACGTAACCAAACCGAGCGGCTTTACAGAATTCTGTATGGACTTCAATCACGGTACCCCGGAGGGGAACAGGCGCTGCCACGAATGTGATATCAAAGGTGCCGAGGAATCATTTCGCACCAAAAAGCCTTCCGTCTACCACTGCCATGCCGGACTAATTGACTTTGCGGCGCCAATTATGCTGGGCGATAGACAAATTGGAACCGTATTTGGAGGCCAGGTCTTAACTGAAGAGCCGGATGAGGCCAAATTCCGGCGTATAGCCGTAGAAATTGGAGTTGACCCAGATAAATACTGCCAGGCGCTGCGCAAGATCCGGGCGGTCCCTGAAGAGAATATTCAAGCCGGGGCTAGATTACTGTATGACATGACGGGTATGCTGTCTAAAATAGGTTACGAAAAGTACAGGCTCAAAAAGACAACTTCAGTATTTTATGAGCACCTGACTCAGATTGCTGCTGCCATGGAACAATTAGCTGCATCAGCTATGGACGTAACCGAAAATGAGAACAAATTATATAGAGAAATAAAAGAAGTACACAGTGTGTCATTACAGATAAATGATGTGCTCGGGTTTATCAAGCAGATTGCGGAAGAAACTAAAATGCTGGGCTTAAATGCTGCTATCGAGGCAGCGCGCGCAGGAGATGCAGGACGGGGGTTTGGTGTGGTTGCACAGGAGATTCGTAAACTATCCGATGAATCTAAACAAACAGTGCAAACGATACGAGAATTTACCTCCCATATAGAGGAATCAGTGGATAAAACTTTGCAGTCATCGGAAGGTACATTAAAGACTGCCGAACAGCAAGCAGCTGTTATTAAAGAAATTAATGCCAGTATTACGGAAATAACCAATTTAGCGGAGGAATTGAATAAAATGGCTGAGGAGCTTTAGTAAGTGTAACATAGATGTAATGACATTAGCATTACACTACATATACACAAAGTGACACAAATCGACAAATAACTGAGACAGTAATTACTTTACTTGGTAAATAAGTAAATCCGGAATATAAATGGTATTCCGGATTTTTTATGTTTTCGGCCAACTGGGAAGTACGAATTGGCAAGTAATCGGGCTAGAGCATATTTTCACATTGTCGACAACAGAAACTGCACCATTTTGGCATGATATTTGCTCCCTATTAAACCAGTTTAAACAGGTGTCCAAGTTCATATCCTAATCTTCGTCGGGAGGTGAGAAACAACTGCAGTAAATTGCACTGGTCAAGTGCAATCCTCAACCCGATTGAATGATGAAAAACCCAAATGTACCTTTAAGGAGTTAATTGACCCCAAAAAAAAATAAGCAATAAGGAGGATTTTACTTTGGAACCTTGGAGCATTACAACAATTCTTGTGGCTTTTGGTGGAGGAGTATTTGGCGCAGCCCTGGGTGGCTTATGGTCAATCATTCTCTGTGCTCTTCTCGTTCTGGCTGGTAGTGCAGTAGTTATGGCCGGAGGTACGGATTTTCTGTTAATGCAGGTTGCTCTTGGACCTGTATTCGGTCCCCATGTAGGTGGCTTTGCTGCTGGTATAGCTGCAGCAACCTATGCTGCTGGAGTTAAGAAAAACCAACCCAACGGCGATGCCAAAGACATTGTTTCCCCGCTTGTGGATACGTCTTGGGATGTATTGGCGATGGGTGGTTTATTTGCGGTATTAGGCCATATACTGGCTCAAATTATACCCCAAATACCCATAGTTAATCAGACAGATGGACTTGCTTTTAATATTTTTCTTACCGCAGTAATTGCTCGGCTTCTGTTTTATGGCGGAGAGATGCCTTGGGGTAAGAAAGAATCAATACAAAAATACGGTTACCTGGGAACAAATAATTATGCCATATCATGGATGCCCTATATGTCTCAACCGGGTAAACTGCTTATGCTGGGAATAGGTGTTGGTACTATTTCTCCGGCTATGGCAATGATGGCGCAAAAGCAGCTGGCTCCACTAGTAGCCAAAGGTGCTGTAGCTGAAAGCACTGCATTTGTGGTAGCCCTGCTGATGGGCTGGACACTCGCGATACTAGCTCTACTGCTTCTTAATGCTGCCACCGGGTCGGCCCAGAAGGTACCTATCACACATTGTATAGCAGACCTTTCTGCTCTGGCGTTTTTATTGACGGGATCCTTCGGACTGGCAGTAATTGTTGGTATCCTGGCGGCTTTCTGGGAAGAACTGTGGGCACGTATGGTATGGAACCACGGTTCAAACCACATAGATCCGCCGGCAACAGCAATTGCCTTTGGAACCTTAGTTTTAGCTATCTTACTAAAACCAGAGTTCCTTAACCTGGCTCAATTGTTTAAATAGATTACAGTCAGCTGTAACCGTTACGTCATCTGACGGCATAGCCGTGATACAAACATGTGACACCTGTTAGCAGTAAAATGTTTGACGATGAATTTCCAAAAATACTGGATTGATAAGGCATTCCAGGCAAAATAATATGTTTGACACTAGTTGGCACGCAAATTGCTTTATTAAAAATCAGATTTTAAGGTAAATAATTCGAATAGATTTTGCATTTGAGACAGATTCTAAAAGGAAAGGAGGCAAAACAGGTGGCTCTAAAAAGATACATTGTTGAATTTGGGACGGGAGCCGATTTGCACGGCGGCGATGTAACTAAAGCGGCACAAAAGGCTATTAAGGACGCAGTATCCCATAGCTGTTTGTCTGGACTGGTGGATATCCATGGTATAACTGATCCCAATCAAATGCACATTGAGCTTAAAGTAGCCTGTCCCTATCCGGAAAGAATTAATAGAGAAGAGGTTACCAAGGCGGTTCCCTTCGGATCAGTAGACCTGGAAGTTGTAGCAGGAGGTCTATCTGTTAGAGGATTATACCTGCCTCAGTTAGGGGAAGGAGATTCCATAGTAGTAGTTATAGCAGCCCTTACTGTTTATATCGATGTTGATTAGTGACTGCTAGTATATAAATCGTTCCCCTTCGGCATTGCCGATAAAATAATGAAACCGTAGAAATGAAAGGAGTGTCTAGTTAATGAAAGCTGCAGTGTGGTATGCACGAAAAGACGTAAGAGTAGTTGACGTTCCAGAACCCCCGAAACCCCCAAAAGGTTGGGTAAAAGTTGAAGTTGAATGGTGTGGTATTTGCGGTTCAGACTTACATGAATGGCTGGCCGGCCCCATATTTATTCCTCCCGAGGGCCAACCCCATCCGCTGACTGGTGGAACTGCACCTATAATTTTGGGTCATGAATTTTCCGGTAAAATTGTTGAAGTTGGCGAAGGCGTAGAAAAATGGAAAGTTGGCGACCGGGTAGCTCCCGATGCTTGCCAGGTTTGCTGGGAATGCTATTCCTGTAAGAGAATGAACTATCCCTGCTGTGAAAAACTAGCTTTCACCGGTCTGCATACTGACGGTGCTTTTGCACCATATGTAAACGTTCCGGCTTATACCCTTTATGGTATTCCTGATGATATGCCATATGATATTGCTGCTGTTGTTGAGCCTTTATCAGTTGGTATGCATGCTGTTCGCCGGGCTCCAGTCATTGCTGGTGACAATGTAGTTGTATTTGGCGGCGGAACCATTGGATTATCAGCTTTACAGTCTGCCAAAGCTGCTGGTGCTAAAAAAGTATTTGTAGTTGAAATGGCTAAAGCACGTAAAGAATTTGCTATGAAACTGGGTGCTGATGCTGTTATAGATCCGACTCAGGTTGATGTACCTACCGAAGTTAAGAGACTCACTGATGGCCTGGGCGCCGATGTAGCTGTTGAGTGTGTTGGAAGCGACAAGACTGTTCCACCTGCACTTCTCAGCATTCGTCCTCGTGGTATCGTTGTTACCGCCGGTGTATTTGAAAAAGATACTCCGATTATGTTTAACAACGTTGTATTCCCTGAAAAAGAGATTAAAGGTTCACTGGGATACAATGGAGAGTTTGCTACAGTTATCTCAATGCTGCAGGATGGCAGATTAGATGCTGAAACAATGATTACCGGAAGAATTAAACTCGAGGATATCGTTGAAAAAGGATTCAAAGAATTAGTTGAAAACAAAGACGAAAATATCAAAATTATCGTAACTCCTAAATAAGGTACTTACCATTCAGGGGCGGGCTTAGGCCGTGCCCCTGTTGGTTTGTTATATTTATCACTTAACAAAATTACCCAAAATCGAAAAGGAGGGAACTTTTGAATGGATCTCAAGAAAGAACAGTTACTCGAAATGTACAAACAAATGTTGACCATCAGAGCATTTGAGAGCAAAGCTGTCGAACTGTTTGCGGCAGGTAAGCTCCCAGGTTTTGTTCACCTGTATCTTGGTGAAGAAGCTATTGCTACCGGCGTATGTGCCAACCTTAACGACAAGGACTATATCTGCAGTACTCACCGCGGACATGGTCATCTAATCGCCAAAGGCGGTAAAGTTGATAAGATGATGGCCGAATTATTCGGAAAAACTACCGGCTACTGCAAAGGTAAAGGCGGATCAATGCATATTGCTGATGTAAACATTGGTATTCTCGGAGCCAACGGTATTGTTGGTGCTGGTATGCCTATTGCAACTGGCGCAGCCTTTGCTTGCAAATACAAAAAAACTAATAATGTTGCAGTTGCATTCTTTGGTGACGGCGCTTCCGACCGGGCTACTTTCCATGAATCATTGAACATGGCTTCAACCTGGAAACTGCCGGCAATTTTCGTTTGCGAAAATAATGGCTGGGCTATTTCCAACCCGCAGAAGAACCATCAAAACATTAATGATGTTTCTGATCGTGCTCAGGCTTATGGTATTCCTGGCGTATCTGTTGATGGTAATGATGTTATTGCTGTTTACGAAGCTGCTCAGGCTGCTGTCGAACGCGCCAGAAGAGGCGATGGCCCGACATTGATTGAATGCAAGACCTGGAGACACCGCGGACATTTCGAGGGTGACCCCGGAGCTTACAAAGATCCTCAAGATCAAGAAGAATGGCTGAAGAAAGATCCTATTCCCAGAGTTGAAAAGAAACTTATAGACCTCAAGTTCGCTTCTCAGGCTGATCTGGATAAGATCAAAGCGGACGTTCAGGCTGAAATAGATGCCGCTATTAAGTTTGCAGATGAAAGTCCCGAGCCCACAGCCGCTGATTTACTGACGGACGTATTTGCGGACTAAATTAAGAGAAAAGGAGTGACAAAGATGACACAAATGACTTATGCTGAAGCCCTCAGAGATGGTATGCGGGTAGAAATGAAACGGGACCCCAATGTATATTTACTGGGCGAAGACGTAGGAGCATTCGGTGGATGTTTCGGACAAACTATCGGCCTATTTGATGAATTCGGTGGAGACCGGGTTTTAAATACACCTATCAGTGAAACTGCTATTGTTGGTAGTGCAGTTGGTGCTGCTGCTGCCGGACTAAGACCTATTGCAGAAATAATGTTTGTTGACTTCATGGGATGCTGCATGGACGAACTTTTCAATCAGGCAGCCAAACTGAGATATATGAATGGCGGATTGATCCAGATACCTATGGTTCTGCGCACACCTTGCGGAGCTGGCTTCCAGGCTGCTGCACAGCATTCACAGTCCGTTGAGTCCTGGTTTACTCACATTCCAGGTGTGAAGACTGTAATGCCTGCAACACCGGCAGATGCCAAAGGCTTAATGATAGCCGCTATCAGAGACAACAACCCGGTTATGTACATTGAGCACAAACAGTTGCTCGGTATGTCCGGTGAAGTTCCCGAAGGGGAATATATAGTACCTATTGGTAAAGCTAATGTTGCCAGAACCGGTTCTGATGTAACTATAGTTTCATGGTCCTGGATGTTCCAAAAAGCTATGGCTGCTGCTGAAGAACTGGCCAAGAAAGGCATCAATGCAGAAGTTATTGATCTTCGCACCCTCGTTCCCCTGGACAAAGATGCTATCCTGAAATCAGTTGCCAAAACCGGCAGACTGGTAGTAGTTCATGAAGAAGTTAAGACCAGCGGATTCGGTGGAGAAATTGCGGCAATAGTAACTGAAGAGGCATTTGATTCTCTGAAGAAACCTATCAAGAGAGTTTGCCCGCCTGATACTCCGATTCCGTTTTCACCAGTACTGGAATTCCAATGGATTCCTGATGAAGCTAAAATCATCAAAGCTGTTGAATCAATTATGTAATCAGGTTATTGGTATTTGTGGGCAGGGATTATCCCTGTCCACATACCTGTAAATACCCGCGGAGGGAGAACAAAGCATGAGTACTGTGGGAATTATTGCCAATCCGGCCTCCGGTAAAGATATTAGGCGATTGGTTGCTTATGGAATTACCTTTGATAATTTGGAAAAAGTTAATATTGTAAGGCGGGCTCTTCTGGGACTTGCAGCTACGGGAGTAGATCATGTCGTGTACATGCCGGAATATTACGGAATTGTGGAAAGGGCTGTAGATGGATTGTCAGTGCGCCATAAGCTGCCCATAGAGCTGGAATGCCTTGATATGGAGATAACCAGAATGCAGGAAGACTCTGCGGTGGCTGCCGGTATGATGAATGAACTGGCGGTAAGTGCGATTATTACCCTTGGTGGTGACGGAACTAACCGTGTAGTAGCCAAAGGGTGTGGAATGATACCACTGGTACCTGTATCAACCGGAACCAATAATGTGTTTCCTGAAATGGTTGAGGGAACAATTGCAGGTTTGGCAGCAGGTGTTGTAGCACAGGGATTGGTGACAAATTTCCCCGGAATTTACACCAGCAAAAGAATTGTCATCTATAAGAATGGTATAGAAGTTGATCACGCCCTGGTGGATGCTGTTGTTTTAGCCGACGCTTTTATTGGATCCCGTGCCGTTTGGGATGAAGGAAACCTTAGACAGATAGTGGTAACCAGAGGTGAGCCTGACACGATAGGAATATCTGCCGTAGCAGGAAACTTAGAACCGGTTGGAGTTGCCAGCCGCAAGGGTATGGTTATAAACATCGGACCGGGAAACATGAAAGTGATGGCTCCTATTGCTCCCGGGTTAATTAAACCTATCGATATTAAAGATTATCGTATTTTGGAGGTAGGAGACGAGATTTCTGTAGCCAAAGGCCGCTGTGTTATAGCTCTAGATGGAGAAAGAGAAGTGGAAGTATCTGAAGCAGACACTGTAACAATGAAATTGCAATCAGATGGACCAAGGGTTGTAGACGTAAATCGAGCGCTGAGAGATGCAGTAGCCCAGGGTTACTCAAAAGGTGAAAAAGTTGTAAAACATTTAAATTGGTTAAAGGAGGAAATTTAAAATGGCAACGGCAATTACGATGCCCAAAATGGGGTTATCAATGAAATCAGGTACAGTAGGTAAATGGTTAGTAAATGAAGGCGACACAGTCAAGAAGGGCGATCCAGTTGCTGAAATTATGACAGACAAAATCACCAATAAGTGCGAAGCTACTGCAGACGGTGTTTTATTAAAAATCGTTGCCCCAAAAGGCACCAAATTACCGCTTTATGGATTAATGGGCGTTATCGGTGAACCTGGTGAAGATATTTCTGAGATTTTAGCAGGTGCTGAAACTCCGGCCGACGCTCCCAAGGCTGCTTCCGGTGATGCTGCTGGTGGCGGAGATACCCGTGAAACCATAAAGGTTATACCTTATGAAGGAATGCGCAAAGCTATCGGTGATAACATGATTAACAGCTGGACAACAGCTGCCAAAGTTACTCACAATGTTGACGTAGATATGTCAGCAATGATGGCACTTCGTAAATCAATTAATGCCGGCGTAAGCGACAAAGAAAAAGTTTCTATTACAGCTCTTCTGGTTAAAGCAATTGCTAAAGCATTAACACTAAGAACAAATATCAATGTTACTCTGGATGGCGAGGAAATTAAAGTCCTCAAGGACATCAATATAGGTGTAGCTGTAGCATTGGATGATGGTCTGATTGTTCCTGTAGTAAGAAATGCTGACAAGAAATCAGTTTACGAAGTTAATGCTGAAATTAAAGATTTAGCCAAACGCGGCAAAAAGAATAAACTTGATCCCGATGAATTAAGCGGCGGATCATTCACTATTACTAATGTTGGAATGTACAATTCAGTTGATTCCTTTACACCGATAATCAACCAGCCGGAAACCGGTATCATGGGTGTTTGCCGCACTGTTGAAAGACCGGTTGTTGTAGATGGCCAGATAGTAATTAGACCTATGATGGGACTTTCATTCTCATTCGATCATCGTGTAATCGATGGAGCACCGGCCGCAGAGTTCCTGGCAGTTTTAATTGACCTGATTGAAAATCCCACCAAGATTTTCATTTAAATAGAAATTAAAAGAGTAGTAGGAGGTAATAGTAATGGCCAACGATCCTAATCAAGTATTATCCGATTTATTTGCAGGTATGGGAAAAATTAACGAAGAAATGCCCGAATTAAATGCTGCATTTGTTCAAATGGACCAAGCAGCTTATGTTGAAGGCGAATTAGAGCGCAAATATAAAGAAATGATCGGACTGGCAATAGGTCTGTTTACTCGCTGCGAATATTGCATGACACTTCATGCCAAGAATGCTCTGGCAGAAGGAGCAACCCGTGACGAAATACTCGAAGCTTGTGCAGTAGCTGTAGCCTTCGGCGGATCACCTTCCATGGCTTATCTAGCAACTACAGTAATGAATGCCCTGGATGAATTTGAGTAAACACAAAACTGAAGAATCAGTTTTTTAGAGGGATGGAAATGTGACCAGGAAATGATGCTGATAGTGCTGCACGGAATTGGCAATATGACCAGGCGTTCAGGAGTAGGGTTAATCCCTGATTCAGTTGTCTTCCTGGCGCATTATCCCTGTTAATCAACGATTAGAATAATTAGAAAAGACAATATTCTGGTATCGCAAGACCCAGGCTAATGGGTTCTATTAAATTGATCGGGGTGGGGATATTGCCTATCATGAACGGGCTAAAAAGTCTGTCCGATAATGAACCTAAAAAGTATTATCGGGATATGCACAGATAGGCCCTTAATATTGATGAGGCGGTAATCCGTACCCTTAAATGTTTTTTAGCGCAAATATGAACAAAGTAGCACTGTGCAGCGGGGTAAAACAACTGCCCCAGGCACACACCATATAGTTAAACTAAGTTTTATAAAATTTTAGCAAGGGGGAACCAAAATGGCAAAAGTTGATAAATATGAAGTACCTGATGATCTGTATTACACTAATGACCATGCCTGGGTTAGAGTTGAAGGCAATCAGATTAGAATCGGTATAACCGACTTCATGCAGCAGCTGGCTGGCGAAATTACTTTCGTTCGTGTACCAAGAGCCGGTAAGGAATTTGAAGCGGGAAAAAACCTCTGTTCTATGCAATCAGGTAAATGGGCTGGGAAAATTGCTATGCCTGTATCCGGTAAAGTGGTAGATGCCAATAAAGCTCTGGCATCAGCACCCAAACCGCTCAATGATGATCCCTATGGTGAAGGATGGATAGCTGTTATTGAGCCGAATAATATGGCTGATGTTGAAGCCAACCTGATGAAGGGTGAAAAAGCTATCGAATTCGTTAAAGAGGAAATGGCAAAACACGCTCAATAGACCCATTTAAGGGGGAATTACTGGTGAATAATGAGATAGTACAGAAACTGGTAGAGAAATATGGTGACCGGGCAACAGATTCAATGTTTGAACGTTCTGTATATGCCCGCGATTTAGCACCTGTTCCGGCATTGCTGGCTAATATGCTGGTAAAAACTCTGCCTGATATAGTAGTCAGACCAGAGAGCACCGAAGAAGTCGCTGATATAATGAAAACTGCTTATGCCAATAAGATTCCGGTTACACCGCGGGCAGGTGGTTCTACGGTTTATTTTGATGCGGTTCCAGCCAAAGCCGGTATATTAATGGATCTTAACCTTATTAAAGGCGTTGTGGCAGTTGATGAAAAAGGTATGACGGTTAAGGTAAAAGCTGCCACTACCTTTAGCGAATTGGATGAATATTTGAATAACCGTGGTTTGGCTCTCAAATCATTTCCCAGCAGTGCACCAGCTGCTACTATCGGCGGATGGTTCTGCATGATGGGCTACGGAATTGGTAGTCTTAAATATGGCAGTTTCTTTTCTCAGGTTAAATCGATAGAAGTTGTTCTTCCGGATGGAAAGGTGCAAAAAGTCACCAGATCGACTAAACCACCTCTGGATTGGTTTGTTTCTTCCGAAGGTACTCTAGGTATTATTACCGAACTGGAGATAGAAGTACGTAAACTCGAGCCGATGCGGCATTTCCTCCTGCAAGTGCCGGATGCCCGTAAAATGTTGAATACGATGAATGAGATAATAAAATCACCCATTACACCGTATAACTTGCATGTCACTGATCAAGAGGCTTTAAAAGCGATGCATGCTCTAGGTTTTTCACCTGCTAATATGCAGACCGGCTGTTTGATCGGTGTTGATTATGAAGGTCCGGAGGAAGAATTAAAACAAGCTGAAAAGTTCATCAATGGCCTAAGTGTTACCAACAAGGTAGTTAACCCAGTCTCCGAGGAAACTGCTGAATTGGAATGGGAAGAAAAGTTTAAAGCTTTAAGGCTGAAAAGAGGCGGGCCATCAGTATTAGGATCAGAAGTGTGGCTGCCAATTAAAAATTTACCAGAATACCTGGATGATGTTCAGAAAATGTGTAAAGCCTATAATCTGGGGATATTATACTCTTATGGACATGTAGTTACTCCAGAGTATGCCACAATGATGACAACATTTTATGCTAATGAAACCGAGACTATTAAATATGTTTTCAATCTGAGCCTAACTAAGAAAATTCATGATATTGGTTACCGCTATGGTGGCTATCCTTATGGCGTAGGATTATGGAACTCACCTATGGTGGGAAGAATTCATCCAGCACCAGAGCTAAAAGAGCTCAGGAATCGGAAACGAACCATTGACAGCAAGAACATCATGAATCCGGGCAAGGTTTACCGCTCACCTTTATTGTTAAATCCTTTTAATTATTCTTTAGGTATGAACGTTCTTGCCGGAGTAAGAAAAGTGATTGGAAAGGGGTGGTAACCGATGAGTCATAAAACTAATTATAGTACATTGGAAAGAGAAGCCCTGATTTGCGGACGGTGCGGTTACTGCCGTAGTGCCTGCCCGGTTTATCGCGTCATAGGTTGGGAAACAGCAGCCCCCCGCGGCAAGATAAGCCTGGCCAAGGAGGCATTCTCGAAAAACCAGTCAAGCATTATAACTGATGAGTTTGTAAGGCGATTAGCACAATGCACATTGTGTGGTGCCTGTGCCAACGAATGTTCGACTGATATTGATACACGTCAATTATGGCTTGACCTGCGGAGAAGAATTGCCGCTATGGGCAAAGGACCGAAGGCCTATGAAGCAATTAGGGACACTCTGCTGGCAAATAAAAACATTACCAGTTTTAGTAACGAAGACCGCCTGGAATGGGCCCAAGACTTGGACGATCCCGAGCAACTGGAACCTAGAGCAGGCGCTGAGGTTTGCTACTTCGTGGGTTGTGTATCGGCTTATTTTCCACAGGCAGCACAAATTCCGCTGGCGGTAGCAGAAATCCTCACCGAGTCTGACATTGATTTTACCACCATGGGTGGTGAAGAATGGTGCTGCGGTTTTCCTCTAATAAGCACCGGATATGTTGAAGACTCTACCGAGTTTATAAAACACAATGTAGAAAAAATTAAAGAGATGAACATTCATACCCTGATAGCAAGCTGCGCATCCTGTTACCATGTTTGGAAGCATGACAGCGAGGAAGCTTTGAAGGGCTACAATCTAGAGGTTTTTCACACTACTGAGTATTTAGCTAAATTAGTTAAAGAAGGCAAAATTGAGCTGAATGAATTGGATGAAGTAGTAACCTACCATGATCCCTGTGACTTAGGCAGGAATGGCGGGGTCTTTGATGCGCCCCGGGAAATCATTACCAGTATTCCGGGAGTTAAATTCGTGGAATTAGCGCACAATAAGAAATCTTCACTATGCTGCGGCGGTGGTGGTAACCTGCAAAGTGTTGATGCAGAAACAGCTGCCAAAATTACTGCCCTGCGCGTTGAAGAGATTAAGGCTACCGGTGCCACCATTGTGGTTTCAGCCTGTCAACAATGTGAGCAGATGTTGATAGCCGCTATTCAGAAGGCCAAGCTACCAGTTAGAGTCATGGATATTAGCCAGTTAATTCTTGAGGCCATGTAGGATATAGAATCCTTTTACAGTTAATCCCCGGTCATGATAGTTACTGTTACACCATTTTGTCTGCGTTTTGAATTCAAGGGGGTTGAATGGTATGAAATTAAAGGCTGGATTTATCTTCGTTGCTCCGGATGCGGATTATACTGTCCATCGTGCGGTTATTGAAAGTCCGGTGGTGGAACTTACCGCTGTAGGATGCAAGGATTATGCCATGGCTGTTAAGGCGGCTAAAGAGCTAGTTGATGCCGGGGTGGGAGCCATAGAGCTTTGCGGCGGCTTCGGTATTGAAGGAACTGCAGCAATCAAGAAGGCTGTCGAAGGAAAAGCCGCGATAGGTGTGGTTCGCTTTGAGAATCATCCCGGTTTAGAATTCAAAAGTGGTGATGAACTGTTTTAATTATGCTATATGCAGGAGGGTGAGGTAATAGTGGATTTGTACAACTTAGGTGCGGTTACCTGGTGGGAGTCCCAATGCTATTATCATGCTTTAGCTCACCTGGGCCGGGAAGGGTTGATAATCTGCTATCCTTCTTCTCCTTATGTATGTTTAGGTCTTCACGATGATCTAGAACAGGAAATTGACCGGGGATACTGTAGAAGGTACGGAATACCTATATTCCGGCGGGAGACTGGAGGAGGAGTTGTCTACCTGGACAGTCAACAGATCTTTTTCCAGTTGGTTTTAAGGCGCGACAATCCTAAGCTGCCATTGCGCAGGCACCGGTACTATAAGAAGTTTTTGCAGCCGGCCATTGGCGTATATCGGCAATATGGTGTTCCGGCAGAACTCAAAGAACCTGCCGATATCGCGGCTGCCGGGAAAAAATGCTCTGGTAATGCGTGCGGTGATGTGGGAGAATGTGTAGCTTATGTGGGCAATATTTTATTAGACTTTGACTTCAGTACCATGAGTCATCTCTTAAGAGTTCCCTATAACAAGTTTCGAGAATATCTGCTCCTGGCTATGCGGAATAACATGACGACCTTAAAAGACTGGACCGATTATAGGGTACCTTATGAGGAATTGGCGGCAGGACTTATAAAGGGATTCGAAATCGAGTGGGGTGAACTTGAGCGAAAAAACGTTGATGAGGAATTGCAAAACAAGGCCTCCGAGATATATCAATATACCCAGAGCAGCGAATGGCTAATGGCACCGGGTAGGAAATACAAAGAAAGAAGAGTTAAGATTGCAGAAGGCGTAAACCTGCTCGAAAAAATAATTACACAGGAAATGAGCGCTATTATTCTTTTAAGAGATGGGATAGTTGAGGAGCTTTATGCCTTTGGTAAGCATTGTAATAATGTTCAATTGAATTACGGCTTAATAGGGAAGAAGTGGACTGATGACCTTTTGGCCACAATTTGCTGTTAACAGGAGGAGACATAATGCAGGTTGATAAATATATAATTCCCGAAAACTTATATTATGACACTAATGATTTTTGGATAAAAGTGGACGGTGAAGAAGCAACAGTAGGAATGACTGATTATGGCCAGAGCAACACCGGGGATATTCTTTATTTAGAGTTATTTTCTAACGGTGAGTCTTTTCAAAAAGGTGACCGGTTTGGGTCTATCGAATCAGGAAAATGGGTTGGAAACTTAACAGCACCCGTCTCGGGTATAGTAATAGAAAGCAATGACGAAGTGGTAACAAACCCCCGTAAGGTTAATAGTGATGCCTATGGAGAAGGTTGGATGTACAGGCTTAAAATCAGTAATATTGAGGAATTACAATCGCTAATGGGAGCAGCACAGTATGCAGAATGGGTAACAGAACAGATTAAAAGCGAACAGGAGTTAGGTTAAAGTATGGCGGAAAAGTGGCGTCTGTTTGATCCAGGACCAATGCCAGCGGCCGATAATATGGCATTGGACAAGGTTATTCTCGATGCACGAAATTCAGACCTCATTCCCAATACGGTTAGATTTCTGCAATTTTCGCCCCATTGTGTACTAATAGGTTACCATCAATCGGTTGAGTTGGAAGTAGAAGAAGAATATTGCCGTGAACATGGCATTGAAATAAATAGGAGAATAACTGGTGGGGGTAATCTCTATTGGGATGAATCTCAGTTAGGCTGGGAATTGGTAGCTCCTAAAGATACACCTGGTATACCAAAGAAATTGGAGGATATGTACCGCCTCATGTGTGAAAGCGTTGTGGCTGGGCTGGAAAAACTTGGGGTAAAGGCTCAGTTTCGCCCCAAAAACGATATTGAGGTTGGCGGACGCAAGATTTCAGGTACCGGTGGTACAGAATTTGGAAGTGCTTTTTTATACCAGGGTACACTTTTAACTGATTTTGATGTAGATACGATGATCAGATGTCTGAAGCTTCCCATTAAGAAGCTTGAAGATAAACAAATAAATACTTTTAAAGAACGTGTGGTATGTTTAAAAGAAATCCTGGGATATCTTCCCCCCATGCAACAAATAAAAGCAGCTCTGGTGGAAGGAATTTCAGAGGTTCTGGGAATTGAATTGGAACCCGGGGGATTAACGGAGGCGGAGAAAGCAGCCTTTGCAAAAGAACTCCCCATCTTTCAATCTGAACCATGGATTAGAGGTATGCGCACCGTACCCCAGGAAAATGATTTAAGGACCGCAGAGTATAAAGCCCCGGGAGGTCTAATAAAGGTTTCTCTAAGAGTTGACAAAGGGCGCGAGTGCATTAAAAGTGCATTTATAACCGGCGATTTTTTTGCTTATCCAGAAAGAAGCATTATGGACCTGGAAGCCGCATTAAAAAATACCTCATGTCGTTCCGCTGAGGTGTTGAACACGATAAAGGATTTCTTTAATAAACATCAGGTTAATATTCCGGGTGTCGATGCCGATGATTTATATCAGGCTATATATATGGCCATAGATAAGGGCTGGTGATGTTAATGACCAAGCCAGTGTATGATGTGGTGGTGGTGGGTGCAGGTCCGGCAGGAGCAAGCGCCGCCTCAGCTGCTGCAGAGGCCGGGGTTAAGGTATTACTTATTGACAGCAAGAGAAAGCCTGGACAGCCGGTACAATGTGCCGAATATGCTCCGTTGGCAGTAAAAAAATATGCCCCATTGACCTCCGAAGCGGTAGTGCAAAAGATAGAAACACTTTTAACATATATTGATGATGTACCGGTGGCTTCTCTTAGCGGTCCCGGATATATGCTGGATCGGACTATATTTGACACAAGTCTGGTTAAGCAGGCGTGTAATCGGGGGGCCGATTTTTGGATTAACGCCAAAGCCGTCAGCAAAACTGGTGAAGGACTGAAAATCAGCCGCGACGGCCAGGCTAGTCAGGAAGTTGTCTGCAAAATTATTATTGGGGCTGATGGACCCCGATCAACGGTGGGCCGCTGGATGAACAGCAGCAATACTAAATATATGGTGGCACTTCAATACCGTTTACCATTACGCCATTACCAGACATCCACCGATGTTTATTTTAAACCGGAATATGAAGGCGGTTATGGCTGGATTTTTCCCAAGGGCGAGTTTGCCAATGTTGGAGTTGGCGTGAACATCATATATAAGAATAGGTTGCCCATTTTACTTAACGAATTCATTAATAAACGGGTAAAAGAGGGAAAACTCTTGAGTACTATCCCTGCAGATAAAACTGGAGGCTTGATACCGGTGGGAGGCCCCGTCGAAGTAACCCGTTGTGATAATATGCTGTTGGCAGGTGATGCGGCCGGGCAGACTCATCCGGTTACCGGGGGAGGAATTATGAATGCCATTGTCGCCGGGAAAATAGCCGGGGAGACAGCAGCCCGGGCAATAACCGCAAACAGTATGGATATATTGGACGAATACCCAAATAAATGGAAAGCCTTTTTGGGACGGTTTCTTGAAAAAGGCACCAAACAAAGGCTGGATATGGACCGCTACTGGTCATATAAGAGCAGTATTTTTGAAAGTATTATTAGACGTAACTGGATTGGTTTTAATTAGTATATGTGGCAGGAGGAATAAGATGTTATCACAAGGTGAAAGTCCGGAATATGTTCAGACTAGTTTGGCCGGAGCCATATGTCTGGGATTGGAATCAGGCCGGTTTATGGAGAAAACAAAATGCACCTGCCTTAATCTATTATTAACTTATAAAAACGGCTGTAGTGCATCTTGCAGTTATTGCGGTCTGGCTCATAACCGGCAAGTTGATGCTGCGAAAACATTTATTCGCGTTAAATGGCCGACCTACAGCATGACGGAAATTCTGGACCGGGTAAAAAACAGACCACATCCTTTTAAAAGGGTATGTGTATCAATGATAACCCAGGGCAGAGCAATGGCAGATACCTGCACAATTGTTAAGCAGGTTCGCCAGGAAACAAACCTGCCCGTGAGTGCTTTAGTTGCTCCTACGATTATGAAGGGCCTTGACGATATGAGAGCATTAAAAGCAGCGGGAACGGAACGCATAGGCGTGGCTATAGATGCCGCTACTGAGAAATTGTTTGACCAGCATCGCGGTAAAACTGCGGGCGGGCCTCATCGTTGGGAACGTTTTTGGGAATGTCTGGCCGAGGCGGTAGAGGTTTTCGGTGAATACAATGTCGGAGTTCATTTAATTGTCGGCCTGGGCGAAACTGAGGAAGAAATGGTTAAGATTATTGATAAGGCATACAAGATGGGTGCCCTTACTCACCTATTCTCCTTCTTCCCGGAAGCTGGCAGCCGTATGGAAGATTTCCTACAGCCGCCGCTAGGCCAGTATCGCAGGATTCAAATGGCTCGCTATTTAATTAATGAAGGAATTATAGATGCCAGCAATATTACCTTTGGAGAAGCAGGTCGAATAACTGATTATGGCACTGATATTGAACCTTATATTAACCGGGGAGTTCCTTTTATGACTTCTGGCTGTCCCGGGGAAAACGGGTTGACTGCCTGTAACCGGCCGTTCGGCAATGAGCGGGCCAGTGAGCCAATGCGCAATTATCCGTATTTGCCGGAAGCGGAAGATATAAAGATTATTCGGCCCCAGATATGGACGGGTGTTAAATAATGGATGTTGAAACCATAAAGAAAGAGGCCTGGCAAATCAGGCAGTCAATGGAACCGGTAATGTGGGTCTCGGCACCTGGTGCCAAACGCTACGATAATGACTATTATCATAATTATGAGTATTCATTTGTTAATCTTAGTGTTACCGGGGAAAATTGCGCATGCCGATGCGAACATTGCCGGGGTAAATTGTTGGAGACCATGGTCCCAACCACTACTCCTGAGGAGATGGAATGGATCCTTAACATTCTGGTAGAGAAAAAGTGCCAGGGGGTTTTGATTAGCGGAGGAGCCAATAAAAAGGGTGAAGTACCACTGTTAGGATTTCTTGATAACATTGCCTGGGCCAAAGAAAAGGGCTTGAAGGTTATTGTTCATTCAGGCCTTTTAAAACGATCGGCAGCGGTAGCACTCCAGGAAGCCGGGGTGGACCAGGTATTAATTGATATTATTGGTGATGAAAGGACGATTCGTGAGGTATATCATCTGGATCGGAAACCGTCGGACTATTTGCAGTCGATGTTATATTGCCGTGAGGCGGGATTGAATGTAGCTCCTCATGTGGTGATTGGATTGCACTATGGAAAAATTATGGGAGAATTTGAAGCACTAGAAATGATTAAAGAGGCTGAGCCCCAGGCGGTGGTTATGGTGATTCTTAACCCTACCTGCGGTACCGGTATGGAAGGGGTTACCCCCCCGGCCATTGATGAAGTGGGAAAGGTAATAGCAACAGCCCGGATAATGAACCCAAAGGTGCCGCTCACCCTGGGTTGTGCCCGGCCGCCGGGAGTATATAAACAGGAAGCGGAGATAATGGCTGTAGACTGTGGGGTCAATGCTATAGCCTATCCTAATCAAGCAACCATTGAATATGCCCGTAGCAGAGGGTTGCAAACTGTCTTTACACAGGATTGCTGCAGCCTGATGGCTATTGGACCGGTAGGATAGAGTTTAATAATGGAATAATGTACTGGGGGGCTGACAGCAGTCGGCTGAGATAGACCTGGGGTCTGACCCATAAAACCTGATCTGGGTAATGCCAGCGTAGGGAATGCCAAATGAAACCAGCGCATGGCTTTTTACTTATCAGGTAAAAGGCCATTTTGTTTATAAACACGATTAGTAGTGATTGATTATGGAGGTGAAAATATTGGAAAACACAAATGACACTGGTTTAGTAATTCCTGATATTTTAGTGGAGAGTCAGCCTGCACCACAAGTTTTTAAAGCATTAACTATTGCCGGCTCCGATTCCGGAGGGGGAGCAGGTATTCAAGCTGACCTGAGGACTTTTGCCGCTCTGGGTGTATATGGAAGCAGTGTAGTTACTTCAATAACTGCTCAAAATTCGTTGGGTGTTAAGGACACCCTGGGGGTACAACCGGCCATGGTGGAAAAACAAATCGATGCTGTGCTGGGTGATATCGGAACTGGGGCAGTAAAAACCGGAATGCTTTACAATGAGGAAATCATTAATGTGGTGGCTGATCAGGTTAAAAATCATCAAGTACCGTGCCTGATCGTTGACCCGGTTATGTGTTCAACCAGCGGCCACGAATTATTGAATGCTGCCGGTGTGGACGTTCTACGTGAGAAACTTTTACCGCTCACTAACATTATTACCCCTAATGTGGACGAAGCGTCAGTTCTGGCCGGTTTTAGTATCAAGAACGAGACTGATATTATAACCGCGGCCCGGCAAATCTTTATGATGGGGCCCGATATAGTTATAATAACCGGGGTCAGACAGGGAGAACGCTGTATAGACTTCTGTTATGATAACGGCAGTTTTTACACCACCGATGGGCCATGGGTCGATACCTCTAACACGCATGGTACCGGGTGTTCCTTTTCTGCTGCTATTACCGCCTTTATCGCCAAAGGGGCCAAACCGCGCGAAGCTATAGATTTGGCTAAAAGATTTGTTACCACCGGGCTAAAATACTCATATCCTATTGGTGACGGCAAAGGGCCATTAAACCATATGGCGCCCTTCTTTCCCGGTCATATGGCTGACGATGATGTTCTGGAGCTGCGTTATAAGGCGTTTAGCAGCTGGGGTACCAAGATTGATATGTCACCTTATCCAATTCTCAATGTGATTATAGGCGGACCATTATCCCAGGGTAAGGATTATGCAGAGCTTACCAGGATGATGATTAAAAATGGAGCCCGTTTAATTCAGTTACGGGAAAAAGAAGGCGATACCAGGCAGTTAGTCGACATAGCAACCAGGATGTGCAAGATCTGTCATGAGCATAATGCTTTATTTGTAGTAAACGACCGGGTGGATGTAGCCCTTGCCTCAGGTGCGGATGGAGTACACATTGGACAAGATGATCTCTCGCCTAAAATGGCGCGTGCTATATTAGGACCGGAAAAGATAATTGGTGTTTCTGCCATAGACATCACTGAAGCCAGGGCAGCCATTGCAGACGGTGCTGATTATCTGGGAGTAGGGCCGGCCTATCCTACCACCAGTAAAGAATGTAAGAACGATGCCGGTGGAAGT
>JBMNOY010000069.1:0-9565 GCA_050943315.1 Syntrophomonadaceae bacterium | reverse complement strand
AGTCTGGCCACCATCAGCGGAGTTGTAGGTACAATTAAGTTGGCTACATCCAGGGTTTGAGGTCGGGCTTTATTTGATGTCTAAAAACCATATTTAAGCAAAAAAATACCTGCTTAATTTTATTGATTAGTGTATTATAAAAGGTGGTGTAAATTATAACACCACCTTTTATAATTGGGGGGATTTAATGATACAGATTGCAATACCGGGAAGAAACTGGAACCTGGAGTTAGAGAACTTATTACTTGACCTTAACGGAACTCTAAGTACTGATGGCACCCTGCTGGACGGCGTTAAACCAAGAGTGTCAATTCTTAAGGAAAAACTAAATGTATATCTGCTTACCGCCGATACTTTAGGTTCTGGAGCACGGATTGCTGAGGAGCTAGGTATTCCATTTCACCAGGTCAGCCCAGAAAATGGCGGTGCAGATAAACACCGTTTCCTGCAAAGTATAAACGCAACTAAAACAGCAGCTATAGGTAATGGCTTTAATGATACGGAAATGTTGGCAGAGGCAGCTTTATCCATTGCGGTAATAGGTAGTGAAGGATGCTGCATACAAGCACTAATGAAATCAGATATTGTTGTTACCGATATTGTTGAGGCCCTGGAAATGCTAGTAAATCCATTAAGAATTATCGCAACACTCCGGGCCTAATAGTTTAGTGGAACTCAACGTCAATTCTTTTTTTGGTGTCACCGGCTATTTTAGGCATACGTATTTCCAAAACTCCGCTTTTGTAGGTTGCTTTAACACCTTCTGACGAGACACGGGAGGGTAAGCCAATGGTACGGTGAAAACGGCCGACAAAGCGTTCCTGTCGGTGTAAATTTTCTTCTTTTATTTCATTTACCCGGTTAATTGAGCCACTAATGGTAAGAATGTTGTTCTCAATATCAATGTGAACATCTTCTTTTTTTTCCAGGCCGGGAATATCACAAGACGCTACCACCTCTTGGTCGGTTTCCCAGACATCAATACTCGGGTTACCCATTTGGCTATATTTTCTCCCAAAGCCGGTAAAATCCGGGGTAAAAAACCGGTCTATTTCTCGGCGAAAGTTTTCCAGATGACGCAATGGTTCATATGGAATTAAAGACATGTTATATCGACCTCCACTAACGGTTTTTTTTAGAATTTACTGCAAACATTAGTTTTATACACTCCACTACGAAAATATTCACCAGGTTATCAGATGACACGAGCGTCTTATAATTTGAGTCAAGGAGCAGCAAATGTTTAAATTTATCGATGTGAGATATAAAAATATATTAGATCTGCCGGCAATGCAGATCGAAAGCGGAAAAATAACCACTTTTATTGGTCCCAGTGGCAGCGGAAAGACAACCATATTAAAACTGTTAAATAAAATGGTCTCTCCTACCCAGGGTAAAATATTATTTAACAATACTGATCTAAGCCAAACTAATTCAATTTCTCACCGCCGGCAAGTGGCTATGCTTTCACAAAACCCGGCTATGTTTGCAGGAAGCATAAGGGACAATTTAACTGCGGGGTTGAGATTTCAGGGCCGGAATTTGCCAGAGGACGATGTGCTGGTTAAGGTGATGGAGCAGGTACAAGTAAGAAAACCGCTGGATAGCTCTGCTCAGACCCTTTCCGGCGGGGAAAAACAGCGTTTAGCCCTGGGCCGGGTGCTTCTTCTCGATCCACAAGTTTATCTGTTGGACGAACCATCATCAGCACTGGATGAACATACTGAGGAGATGGTTATCCAGATGATAACCAATCACGTTAAGAAAAAGGGCAAAACCCTGGTAATGGTAACCCATTCCGGAATAATTGCCGATAAATATTCTGACCACATTATCGCTTTAACCAATGGCCGTTGCTTAAGCAGGAGGTAGATATGAAAGGAATAATAGATCTAACTGTATTGCAGGTAGGAGCCGCTTATATCTTTGTTCTAATGGTGCTGGGTATTGTAAGGATCAGGGGTGTAAAACGGGAAAAGGAGATTGTTTTATCGTGTGTTAGAATGACTTTGCAACTCATGCTTACCGCCTATATCCTGGTATATGTCTTTAATCATCCCAGTCCCTGGCTAACGATTTTAATAGTACTGATTATGGAAGGTTTCGCTATTTTTACTATAGTGCAAAGATTCCGGGGTAGGCTCTTAAGACCCTTAAAAAAGGTAATTGCCCTGTCTATGAGTGTAGGTACTATCTCTTGCCTGGTTTATTTTTTGTTTGTAGTAGTACGGGTGTCACCATGGTATGAACCACAATACTTTATTCCCCTCGCAGGTATGTTTGTAGGTAATTCAATGACTGGAGTTTCGCTGGGAGTCAAATTCCTGCTGGAAGGGATGACGGCCCAGAGAGCCCTGGTTGAAGAAGCTTTAATACTGGGCGCCACACCCCAGATGGCATCCCGGAGTATAATTAATAATGCCTTTGATGCCGCCATACTGCCCACCATTAACTCTATGTTGGGAATGGGTATAGTTTTCTTGCCCGGAATGATGACCGGTCAAATACTTGCGGGTACTTCGCCAACTACAGCCATAGCCTATCAGATTACCACCATGCTGGGAATTCTAGGAGCGGTAGCCCTGTCCGTCATTATCATGTTGCAGCTTGGTTATCGTGCCTTCTTCAACCAGCAGGACCAGCTGATTGAGCTCACGAGCTGACCTGTAACCCAGATTATTTACTGCCCCCTTTCTGCCTTTCTATATTAGCTTTATTCAAGTTTCCAAGCGGTTTAAACAGGCTCTTAAAGACCGGAAAGGCGATTCCCGGCTTCTAAAGAGGTCAAGGGTAGAGTGTTAAAGACTGCGAAAAATTCAACTATGTATAACTTTTGTATTATTGCCAATTATATGATTATCATAAATAGGCAATGGCGGTATAAATGTTTGGAAAATTGATTCGCAAAGTCAATTATTTAAAACTTAAAACCAAGACTCAACCCGGGGCAAACTCCAGTCGGCAGGATAGCCCTGTTGTGCCGATTCCCAGGTCTATTGCGGTGGTTAAAACCAAACTGCAGGAAATGATGGCGGAATCAAGTGATCTTGTCATCAGAGAGATTACCATGGGTAATGAAGCCCACACGAAAATAATAGTTGCTTTTATTGACGGATTAATTGATATAGGAATGGTTAATACAAGCATACTGCGGCCCATTATGCTGGAGTCACGACTTATGCCTGCTGACCGAAGCATAAAAAGGCAAGCAGTTAGTACTATTCTCAAAGAATACTTGCTGCCTACCGCTGACCTCAAGGTGGTAACTGATTTTAAGCAAACCATTCAGAATATTCTATCCGGACATGCTGCTATTTATATTAATGGTGAGCCGGTAGCCTTAACTGCTGACTTAAAGGGTTGGCAGTCCAGAGCAGTCGAAGATCCGGAAACCGAATCAGTTGTCCGCGGACCCCGGGAAGGGTTTACGGAGACACTGAGAACCAATACTGCGCTGTTGCGAAGAAAAATAATAAACCCCAACCTAAAATTTGAGAATATAACCATCGGCGAGCGAACTAACACAGCAGTTTGTATCGCCTATATTAAAGGCTTGACTGATGAGAGAATCATCGAAACCGTGCGCAGGAGAATTAAAGAGATAAAAATTGATGCTATTTTAGAATCGGAATATATTGAGGAGTTTATCGAGGATGCTCCTTTTTCCATTTTCTCGACCATCGGCAACAGTGAAAAACCAGATATCGTAGCAGCGAAAATGTTGGAAGGAAGAGTGGCTATTTTCTGTGACGGCACGCCCTTCGTGCTGACCGTACCCTATTTATTTATAGAAGGATTTCAGGCCAGTGAAGATTATTATTCCCCAGCACCGTTAAGCTCTGTAACAAGGTTTATGCGCTTAGTGGCTTATATGATAACTACCACCTTGCCGGCAGTATATCTGGCTTTTGCTGTTTTTACCCCCGGAGTTATTCCCTTTGAACTGCTTCTAACCATACTTGCCTCACGGGTTGGGATCCCGTATTCAATTTTTACGGAAGCCTTACTAATGCTGCTAAGTTTTGAAATACTTAGAGAAGCCGGGGTGAGGATACCGAAACCGGTGGGACCGGCAGTTAGCATTGTGGGTGCCCTGGTAATCGGCCAATCTGCTGTGGAAGCCGGTTTGGCCAGTACCCCTATGGTAATAATTACCGCGCTCACCGCCATAACCAGTTTCATTACTCCTCCCCTGACGGGAACTATGCTCTTTTTACGAGTGGCATTCTTGATTGGTGCAAATGTTATCGGTTTCCTGGGAATACTTTTTGTATTCATAACTCTCATAATACATTTATCGACAATCAGATCTTTTGGGGTGCCTTATTTAAGCCCCTTAACCCCTATAACTCTTTCAGACTTAAAAGACACCTACATAAGAGTCCCCTGGTGGGCTATGTTAACCAGACCCAGGGTGTTAACCTGGGATGATGACCCGGAACGGAAGTATAGAATGAGATAAAATTATGCCAGAAGGAAGATTAATCATGTTAAAAGTTAGAAAAAAAATAATAGTAATGGTTCTTCTATTAATACCTGTTTTTGTTACTGGATGCTGGGACAATATCGATTTAAAGGACCGGATTTTTGTAGTTGGGGCCGGGCTGGACAAATCCAGTAATGGGAAATATGAGTATACGGTACAGGTCGTTAAACCATCGGCCATAGGTGCCCGTAAACAGGGAAGCACTATTAGGGTAACAGAAACCTTTACCTGCCAGGGAGTCACGGTATTTGATGCGGTAAGGAACATGGCGACCAAAGGCAATAAAAGACTTTATTACGGCCAAATTCAAGTAATAGTTATCGGGGAGGATGTTGCCCGCGAGGGTATATCTGATGCTTTAGATTGGTTTGCCCGGGATACTGAGCCGGACAAACGCAGTCTGGTGTTAATTGCACGAAACACTACGGCCAGGGAAGTATTGACGATTGAATCCGATTTGGAAGATATTCCGGCTGTGGAGATAGCTGATACACTGAGGAATCGTAAGGTCTTGCCTAAAATAAAGGACTGCCAACTTAATGAAATCTTGAAAAGTCTCGATAGCATGGGCACAAATGCCGTAATAGGTATCGTCGCCGTTCCAAGTAATAAGGAAAAGCTGACTGTAGTGGACCTGATTTATACCGGAGGAGCGGTATTTGATAAGGATAAACTTGCCGGTTGGTTGACTCCGCAGGAAATAACCGGATATTTGTTTACCCAAAATAAAGTTGAAAGCGGTATTATCAACATCACTAACCCGTTTGACCCCCAGGGAAAAATAGCCATCGAAATCACTCGCTCTCAGACCAAATTGGGTGTTAGGTTTAAAGACGGTAACCCAATATTGAATATACAAATCAAACAGGAGGGTAATCTAGGAGAGCAGCAAGGCGGAGGCGATTTAACCTCTTTTGATCAGGTTACCAGACTGGAAAAAGAAACTGCCCAGGTTATAAAAAGAGATGTTATGAAAACCATCAACCGTGCCCAGGATTATAAGATTGATATTTTTGGCTTCGGGGATATTGTACACAGGCATCATTTACAATACTGGCGGCAGGTTGAAAATGACTGGAATGAAATATTCTCTACGCTTCCGGTTGAGATTGAAGTTGAATCAAAGATTCGAAGAGCAGGCTTAATTAAAAGACAAGTGGGTGAACCAAATGTCTAAGGTCGAAAGAATATCCGGTTTAACATTGTTTTTATGGTTACTTGCATTCACTTTAGGGGATATGTCTATTCTTAACCCGGCGGTCGGTGCTAAAGCCTACCAGGATAGTTGGCTGGGATTTATTCTCGGTTGGGCTGGGGGAATGATTTTAATGCTTATATACGTATCAATCATTAAATTAAACCCTTCTCAAAACCTGTTTGACCTCTTGAAAGAGTGTTTCGGCAAATACCTGGGCAGTATATTAATTGTCACCTATATATGGTACTTCATTTATAATGGTGCGCTGGTAGTCAGAGAATTCGGGGAATATGCTGTAACCGTAAGATATTCTCAAACACCGATTCTTTTTATTAGCGCATTGCTGCTTGTAAATGTAGCCTATGCGATTAAACAGGGTCTGGAAGTGGTGGGCAGAGTAGCTGGGCTGGTTGTTATTTTTTTTATTTTATTCATTTTTACCGTTACCATATTGCAAATACCGCAAATCGATCCCGGCAATCTGCTCCCTTTTTTGGAACACGGCTATAAACCTGTTCTCAAGGCTGGTTTTAGCACCCTTGCGTTTCCCTTTGGGGAATTGGTATTGTTACTGGTAATCTTCACAGTGGGGAACCAGCATACAAATTTTAAAAAGATTGGACTCTTAGCGGTAGCGATAGGAGGCTTTATCATTTTGATTACCCTTTTTAGAGATATCATGGTTTTAGGCCCGGCTTTACTGGAAAATCAGACTTATCCCGCCCAGGCCTCAGCCTTGATTATCCCCCGTCCGGTGGATGTGTCTCCCACAGTTGTAGCTAGCCTTTTTATAGGCAGCGGTGCCGAGACAGTTACTTATTTATATGCATGTGCTTTAGGAATTACCCGGCTTTTCAACCTGGAGGATTATAAACCGTTTGTATTTCCTATGGCAGCCTTAATGGTGATGATATCAATATGGAATTTTACCAATATTCACCAGTTCTTTGCCTGGGTAGGGGAAATATACCCCTACTATGTTTTACCGTTTCAAATTTTTATTCCGTTAGTAGTTCTTTTTGTTTTATGGTTTAAGAAAAAAGCTGCGCCAAAATAATGGGGTAATGTGAAAGGAGAGCTTTTTATGCGGGTTCTAGGCCTGATTGTACTTTTTGGAGCGCTAGTACTGATTGATCTCCGAGGGCTGTTGGAAACAAATCAGCGCCATAAAACTATGGCTATTTATTTTTTCCTTATTGCTGTAGGTCTTACACTCAGTATATTAGTAGCTGTGGATCAGGCACCACCCAGTCCGGCAGTTGTGATGGAAAGAATTATTAGAGTTATTATACCGGGAGAGTATACTGTTCAGTGAGTTGTTAGTAATATAATATAATATAATATATAGAAATCATTAAGGGTGGTTTAACTGGTGAACTATGTTTATATTGTGGAGTGTAACGACGGAACCTTATACACGGGTTGGACTACTGACCTTAAGCAAAGGATCATTGTCCATAACAGCGGCCACGGGGCCAAATATACCCGTACCAGGTTCCCGGTTAAGTTACGGTATTACGAAGAGTTCGCCAGTAAAGGGGAAGCACTCAAAAGGGAACACGCTATAAAAAAACTATCCCGGTGGGAAAAACTCAAATTGGTGACCAACTGTGGTTTAAAATAAGATATTTCATTTCGGGAGGTAATTATTGTGGCTATTGCTGAAGTAACGATTATACCAATGGGAACCGGGAGTACAAGTTTGAGCACCTATGTTGCCAATTGTCACAAGATATTGGAGGAAGATGAGAGAATTAAACCCTTGTTGACTCCAATGGGGTCTATCATTGAGGGGGATCTGGATGTGATTTTTGAGTTGGTTCAGAAAATGCATGAGGTTCCGTTTGCAAATGGAGCTATGCGCGTATCAACCACCGTCAGAATTGATGACCGCAGAGACAAAAAATCATCCATGGAACAAAAACTCAACTCCGTGCGCGGAAAAATGGATAAGTAAGCATCCATTGTTTTTTTTATAATTTACTGTTATTATGCAACATATAGGTCGCTTGACATTAATAGGAGGGATTATTATGCCTGATGAAAAGGTAATAACCGTAGAGATTCTTCAGGGCACTCAGGTATTCAGCGGAGGGTGAAGCTGCACCAGCGACTGCTCTGCAGCAGGTAGCTGCGGTTCAAATGTAAACTATGCAGAATTGACCGATAAACTAGCCCAGGAACTAAGTAAGGCCTACCAGGACCGGGTAGCTGTTAAATATGTAGATGTAGACAAAGAAGGTCTGGATAAGTATCCTTTAATGAATAAGGTGCTGAGAATGGGGTACTCTTATCCGATCACAATAATAAACGGACGTCCCCGGTTTGCCGGTGCCATTATGTCAGCTGAAATTAAGAAATGTATCGAGGAAATAATAGCCCAGGAAGGAACGGCCGGATAGATTTAGGTTATAGTGTTAAAGAAAATTGCTCTGTGGAGCAATTTTCTTTTTTTCCCAAAACTACGGTAACGTATACACAACTATCAATTCTAGACTACAATGAGTTTGTAGATATCGGTCTTAAACTTATGGTCCGAAAACGTTTTATGATTGAGGAAGGTTACTTGCTTCCTCAAGAATTTGAGCAATTTCACTGTTTCCTCTATAAATTGCCCAGTCAAGTGCACTCATTCCATCTGCTTTCAAATGCCCTTTAGAGGTTCTCACATCCAGGTCTGCCCCTGCTTTTACCAACATCTTTACAATGTCTGTACAACCATAATAAGCAGCTCTCATTAATGGGGTAAAACCATATTGGTCTCTGAAGTTAATATCTGCCCCAGCTTCGATGAGCTTTTCCGCTATCTTAGTAAAACCTGCAATAGCTGCAATGTTTAATGCTGATTTTCTAAGTTTGGTGGTTTTGTTAGGATCAGCCCCGGCATCAAGAAGTAAACTAACAATCTCGAGGTTGCCGGACATTACGGCTTCCGTTAAAGCGGTACTGCCGGTAATAGTAGCTGAATTAACACTAACGGCATTAACGTCCGCTCCGTTTTTTATGAGTTGTCTTACTTCGTTAACTTCACCTTTTTTAATTATTTCCAAAAGTATGTTATTATCAACAGCGTAATTCATTGTATTGTACTCCTTTTATTAGAACCATTCATTAGTAAAGCCTTGCCTTTTATAATGTTACCTTAATCAGGTATTACGGACAAAGGAAATAACCGGAAAGAGTGCGGAGTCTACTATTAATCGTGCATAATAATTAAAAATCAATATTACTGCATTTTATTTTTTATTTAAACTGGGGTAATATGATAATAAATCTAATGCATAAGAAAGAGGTTAATACGGTTAAATATGGAAGAAGGAAAAAAGTATCTTATCCTTACCTATGGCTGTCAAATGAATGTCCGGGATTCCGAGACCATAGCAGGACTGGTAGAAGCCATGGGATACCGAGGTACCGAAAAACCGGAGCAGGCTGACCTTATTATCTTTAATACTTGCAGTGTTCGTCATTCAGCCGAAAATAAGGTGTTTGGCAAACTGGGCGAGATCATGCGTATTAAGCGCACCAAACCTGATCTCATTATAGCATTGGGCGGTTGTATGGCCCAGCTTCCCGAGGTACAGGAACATCTGCGCAAACATCACATCGACATCGTGTTTGGAACTCATAATATTCATGAACTGCCATTGCTGATAGACGAGGTGAGTGAAGAACATCGTCCGGTAATACAGGTATGGGAACGGGAAGGGACAGTAATAGAATCACTTCCCACCGTACGCAAACCGGGGATAAGCGCCTTTGTAAACATTATGTTTGGATGTAATAATTTCTGTAGTTATTGTATTGTTCCTTATACCCGCGGCAGGGAGAGAAGCCGTGAACCAGGAAGCATAATCGAGGAGCTGAAAGAGATTGTCGGG
>JBMNOY010000068.1:0-10732 GCA_050943315.1 Syntrophomonadaceae bacterium | reverse complement strand
GTCATTTTCTATCACCATACAGGCTTCGCTTCCTCTTAATTGCCGAAAAACTTTTAAAAAAGCGATATTGACTTCATGTTGAGACAGAATGGAACTCACATGAGCAACCACACCGGGGCGATCGCGGTGGCTGGTGATTATAGTTGGATACTGACCATTGAATTCAACATGCATTTTATTTACCGAAGTAACCAGAACCTTGCCGCCACCAATAGATGATCCGGTTAATTCACTGGTTTGTCCCTGAACTCCGGGAAACACAATTCGGACTGAGTTAGGGTGAACATTACCCAGGTCGGCGGTTTGAATTGTATAGTTGATCCCCATTTCGTTAGCAATGATAAAGGAATCGCGAATACGTTCATCGTCCGGCCTTATCCCCAGTACTCCTCCCAGCAGAGCTTTATCGGTGCCATGACCATGATGAGTTTTAGCAAAAGAGCCATGCAGATAAAAATCTACCCGCCGGAAATTTTCCCCGGCAATTTGGCGAGCTATATTACCTAGTTTGACCGCTCCGGCTGTATGGGAACTTGAAGGTCCAATCATAACCGGACCCAAAACATCAAAAAGTCCTGCCTCCATTGGTAAACCTCCTGCTTAATAGCTTGCTCGATTATTAAATCAACTATTTATAAGTTTGGGCATTTTGGGTTACCGCTCATGTTTTTCTGATCCCGACAGCTGTGCATGTATTATATCTCACGTGAAACCACCATACATTTATAACGCCGCCCAGATATTTGTGAGTTGTTAATAATATATTATGTTAAAATCGATAGACAAGGCCGAAGGAAACACATAAAATGAAATAAGATATTAGTTTTTAGAAAGAGTGCCGTATATGTCTCAGTTGTCCAAGAACCTGATAGGCAAAAATGCCTTGCTGCTGGTTTTATCCGAAGAAGAACCAGATTCCGGGAATAACCTGGATAAATTGCACTGGCGTTATTGCCTGGGCAAAGTCGGCTCCATGGAATCCAACAAAGTAGTAGCAGCTATCGAAACAGCCGCTAAAAAGAACGGACTGGTCAAACCGGATGTTTACCGGGAAACACATGCCTTATATCATGCCATAATAGAAGCGGTGGAGGGTGTAACCCGGGGCCAGATTCAGTTAGGATCAGTCTTGCGGACAGTGGGTCTGCGCTTTGCCATCATCCGCGGCAACCCTTATGAAAGTGCTGAAGAAGGTGAATGGATTGCCGTAGCCCTATATGGAACCATAGGAGCGCCGATTAAGGGGCTGGAGCATGAGGTAGTTGGATTAGGGATAAACCATGTATAAATATGTCGGATTTTAAATAAATATTATCGAGCCTATAGTTTTTAGTAAATAGGGGGCTTTATTAATAAGTCATAATGACTTTGATTAATAGAGCCCCTTTTTCTATTTCCCTTAAAAGGAGGTCTTTAGATGGTTACACTAACAGGTCATTCGCTAACCTTGGCGGAAGTGAGTGATGTTCTTTATGCTAATGCCAAAGTAAATGCTTCACTTGAAAGTCTTAAAAGAGTTGATGCAAGCCGCAGAGCGGTAGAGAGTATTGTTGAACAGGGAAAAGTTGTTTATGGAATTACCACTGGGTTTGGGAAATTCAGCGATGTTCTGGTAAAAGGGGAGGACACCGAAGAATTGCAGCTTAATCTGATTCATTCTCACGCCTGCGGAGTTGGGGAACCATTTCCCGAAATCGTCAGCCGGGCCATGCTGCTCTTGAGAGCCAATACCCTATTGAAAGGCTTTTCAGGAGTGAGCAGACCGGTAGTCGAGATGTTAATTCGATTGATTAATGCCGGTATTCATCCGGTAATACCCCAGCAGGGGTCACTGGGTGCCAGCGGTGATTTGGTACCTCTGGCCCATCTGGCTCTGGCGTTAATCGGAGAAGGGGAAGTTTTTTACCGGGGCAAAAGATGTCCGGCCCTTGAAGCCTTAAAAGCTGAAGGAATTAAGCCTATAGTTCTGCATGCCAAGGATGGGTTGGCCCTGATAAATGGTACTCAAGCCATGACTGCAATGGGGGCGGTTGCTTACCTGGAATCGGAAAAACTGGCTCTTCAGGCCGAATTGATCGCCGCTGTTACTCTGGAAGGTTTACAGGGAATAATAGACGCCTTTGACGAAGATGTACATACTGCCCGCGGCTATCAGGAACAGGTGGATGTGGCCAGAAGAATGAGGGCGATTCTGACAGGCAGTCAGCTGACTACCCGTCAGGGAGAGCTGCGGGTCCAGGATGCCTATTCACTGAGGTGCATCCCGCAGGTATTTGGGGCTACCTGGCAGGCATTAGGTTACGTTAAGGAAAAGCTGGAAATAGAGATCAATGCAGCTACCGATAATCCCTTAATTTTCGATAACGGCGGCAAGGTAATTTCCGGGGGCAACTTTCACGGACAACCTATTGCTCTGGCTATGGACTTTCTTAAGCTGGCTATAGCCGAACTGGCCAATATCTCTGAGCGGCGAATCGAACGATTGGTAAACCCGCAGCTGAATGATTTGCCCGCCTTTTTGAGTCCTCAACCGGGTCTCCAGTCAGGAGCCATGATAATGCAATATACAGCTGCCTCCCTGGTATCTGAAAATAAGACCCTGGCGCATCCAGCCAGCGTTGATTCCATTCCTTCCTCGGCTAACCAGGAAGATCATGTCAGCATGGGTACGATTGCCTCCCGGCATGCCTATCAGATTATTTCCAATACCCGTAATGTGCTGGCAATCGAATTAATATGTGCACTCCAGGCAGTTGAAATAAGGGGGGTAGAAAAAATGGCCCCGACCACCAGAAAATTATACGAAGTGGCCCGTACGATTACACCATCCATAACCAGAGATAGAGTTTTTTCTCGGGATATTGAAAGCGTAAAGAACTGGCTCCGGCAAGATTGGTCAAATCTTTTTTTAGATAATAGTAGTCACCAACCTGTTGTTAAGTATGCGATTTAACCAAAATGCCAGCCAAATAACACTAAACAAACTGGTGAGTAATCGCTTTTGATAATAATGCGTTTATTTTAAGGAGGTTGAGACATGAACAACCTGGATATATACAATGCCATGCAGATAAAACTGGATAATGAACTGCCCGATATGCCCGAATTTGTGCCGGGAATAAGAAGAGCACCCGATAGAGGCTTTCGGTTAACCATGGCCCAAACCGCAACAGCTTTAAAAAATGCCCTGCGCTATGTCCCGGAAGAGCTTCATAACGTTCTGGCCCCAGAGTTTCTTAACGAACTGGTTAACTACGGCCGTATCTACGCTTACCGCTATCGCCCGGCGGGACGGATCTACGGAAGGGATATAAACACCTATCAGGGTAACTGCCTGGAAGGGAAGGCATTTCAGGTAATGATAGACAATAACCTGGATTTTGAAACCGCACTTTATCCTTATGAACTGGTGACTTACGGAGAAACCGGGTCGGTGTGCCAGAATTGGCTGCAGTACAGATTGATAAAAAAATACTTGCAGGCTTTGACACAGGAACAAACTCTGGTGATCGAATCCGGACATCCCCTGGGATTGTTCCCTTCCCGCCCGGAAGCACCGCGAGTAATAATAACCAATGCTTTAATGGTAGGAATGTTTGATAACCAGGATGATTGGGAAATAGCCGAGCAAATGGGAGTAGCCAACTACGGGCAAATGACTGCGGGAGGCTGGATGTATATCGGTCCCCAGGGGATAGTACATGGTACCTTTAACACCATTCTTACTGCCGGAAGGTTAAAATTAGGGGTTCCCCCCGAAGGTGACCTGAGCGGAAAGTTATTTGTTTCTTCAGGTCTGGGAGGTATGAGCGGTGCCCAGCCCAAGGCAGTCGAAATAGCCCATGGGGTAGGTATAATAGCCGAAGTAGACTATTCCCGGATAAAAACCCGCTATGAGCAGGGCTGGGTTAGTAAAATAACCGCAAGTCGGGAAGAAGCTTTCAGAATTGCCAAGGAGTATGTAATGAGACAACAATCCATTTCTATTGCTTACCATGGTAATATTGTAGATTTGCTCGAATATGCCGTAAAACATGATATTCATATCGATTTGTTGTCAGACCAGACTTCCTGTCATGCAGCTTACAATGGCGGTTACTGCCCCCAGGGAATAACGTTTGAAGAAAGAGGAAAGCTCCTGGCAGGCAACCGGGAAAAGTTCAAAGAGTTAGTAGACCAGTCCCTAAAGAGGCACTTTGAATTAATAAAGACTCTGGTAAGCAGGGGAACTTATTTCTTTGACTATGGCAATTCTTTTATGAAAGCTGTTTATGATGCCGGGGTGAAAGAAATATCACGAAATGGGGTAGATGAGAAAGACGGTTTTATCTTTCCTTCATACGTAGAAGATATCATGGGACCGGAATTGTTTGATTACGGCTATGGCCCTTTCCGGTGGGTATGCTTGAGCGGCAAGGAGGAAGATCTGGAAAAGACTGATAAAGCGGCTATGGCATGTATTGACCCTAACCGCCGGGGTCAGGACCGTGACAATTACATCTGGATCAGGGATGCCCAGAAAAACAAGCTGGTAGTTGGTACGAAAGCCCGTATTCTCTACCAGGATGCCGAGGGGCGCCGGAACATCGCCTTAAAATTTAACGAAATGGTGCGCAACGGAGAAATCGGGCCGGTAATGTTAGGCAGAGATCATCATGATGTAAGCGGAACCGATTCACCCTTTAGGGAAACTGCCAACATCAGGGATGGCAGCAATATAATGGCTGATATGGCTGTCCAGTGCTTTGCCGGAAACGCATCCCGCGGAATGAGCCTGGTTACTCTGCACAACGGCGGGGGAGTAGGGATAGGCAAAGCCATAAACGGTGGTTTTGGATTGCTTTTGGATGGAAGCATCAGGGTGGATGAAGTAATAAAATCGGCCATAATGTGGGACGTAATGGGCGGTGTAGCCCGCCGCTCCTGGGCCCGAAACCCCAACTCCATGGAAACCTGTGTGGAGTATAACCAGAAATATGCTGAACAAGGACATATTACATTACCCTATATACCAGACGAAAAACTGATTCAGGAAACAGTAGCCAAAGCATTTGATAAAAACGAATAGACACAGACATCGGAGACGGAATAAATCGCTCGGAATTTATAACCTTAAAAAATCTGTGTCCATCTGTGTTGAATAAAAAATCGCGTAATCCGCGTTGAATAAATAATTGGGAGGAACAATACATGCCGAAACTGGTAGAGTGTGTACCAAATTTCAGTGAAGGCCGGAATTTGGAGGTAATACAGAAAATAATCGCACCTTTTATTGCCACTGAGGGAGTAAAGTTGTTGGACTACCGTCCTGACAAGGACCATAATCGGGTAGTAGTTACTGCCATGGGAGAACCTGCAAGCGTTAAAACAGCCATGGTAGAAGCATGCGGGGCAGCTATAAAGGAAATCGACATGAGACAGCATCAGGGTGCCCATCCCCGAATGGGTGCAGTAGATGTAGTACCTTTTATTCCCATACAGGACTTTTCCATGGAAGAAGCAATTGTCCTGGCTAAGGATACAGCCCGGGAAATGGCGGAAAGATATAAACTGCCCGTATTTTTATACGAAAAGGCTGCCACCTCGCCGGAACGGGAAAACCTGACCAGCATAAGAAAAGGCGAATTTGAAGGCTGGCAGGAAAAGATTAAACTTCCGGAATGGAAGCCTGATTTTGGTCCCTGCCACCTACATCCTACTGCCGGGGCAACCGTTGTGGGAGCCAGGATGCCCCTAATTGCCTTCAATATAAACCTAAACACCAACAATCTGGAAATAGCCAACCAACTGGCCAAATGTATACGTCATATTTCCGGAGGTTTTAGATACTGCAAGGCCATGGGGGTGGAACTCAAGGACAGGGGAACTGTTCAGGTATCCATTAACATGACTGATTATACCCGTACCCCCTTATACCGGGTGTTTGAAACGATAAAATTTGAGGCGCGAAGGTATGGAGTAGAAATAACTGGAAGTGAAATAATAGGTCTAGCCCCTCTGGAAGCACTTACAGACTCCGCTGCTTACTATCTGCGCTTAGAGGATTTCTCCCGGCAACAGGTCATTGAGTACCGAATGCTGGAGTAACGACGATACTATTAATTGGAAATGGGGGTATAGCAATGTATGCAGATTTGATTATTAGGTCCGATAACATAATCACCTGTCAGGAATGCTCCCCGCTTTTTGCTACTGACGGATATATTATCGTGGTCAAAGACCGGATCAAGGCTCTTGGTGAAGGTGAACCATCTGGAGAGTTTTTTGGCCCTGACACCAGGTTTATCGATGCCCGGGGCAAGACCGTAATACCTGGATTAATAGATGCCCATACGCACCTGGTTTATGCAGGCACAAGAGAGCATGAACTATCTTTAAAACTTAACGGGGTAGGGTATTTGGAAATACTTCAGCAAGGTGGAGGAATACTAAGTACGGTTACCAGAACCAGACAGGCTTCGAAAGAGGAGCTTAAAGCCAAAGCACGCCAAAGCCTGGACCATATGCTCATCCACGGTACCACTACCGTAGAAGCCAAAAGCGGTTATGGCTTGGATATGTATACAGAGATTAAATGTCTTGAGGCAGCCACCGAGCTTAATCAAGAACATCCGGTAGATATTATTAGTACCTATTTAGGTGCTCATGCTCTGCCGGAAGAATATAAAGGCAATCGCAGCGGATATATGCGACTGATGACGACACAGGTTATGCCTCATGTAGCCGAATATCAACTGGCGGAATTTCTGGATGTGTTTTGTGACGAAGGTGCTTTTTCCCGAGATGAGGCCAGAATCTTGATGGAGGCGGGGCGCAACCTGGGCTTCAAACTAAAGATACATGCTGATGAAATGGTTCCTTTACAGGGAGCCGAACTGGCCGCTGAGATGCAGGCGGTATCAGCTGATCATTTACTGAATGCTTCTGAAGATGGACTAAAGGCACTGAAAGATTCCCAGGTAACAGCAGTTCTGCTGCCTGGGACCTCATTTTATCTGATGTTGGGCAAGTATGCCAATGCCCGTAAAATGATAGACCAGGGTTTAAGGGTAGCCCTGGCCTCAGATTATAATCCGGGAACCTGTCCCACCGAAAACCTTCAGGCGATTATGACTTTTGCCTGTTTTGGCATGAAGCTTACACCACAAGAAATTATTAAGGGCATGACTATTAATGCCGCCTACGCCGTTGACCGGGCCGATCAAATTGGAAGTATTGAACCGGACAAATTAGCTGATTTAGTTATTCTAAATGCGCCTAACTGGGATTATGTCATTTATCATTTTGGTATTAATCATGTTGACCAGGTAATCAAGAGGGGAATCATGGTGGTAGACCATGGCCGTCTGCTGTAAGGGGGAAATTTTATGAGTTTGCTGATGGATACGACACTTAAAGGTTTTAACAATTTGCTGGCTAGCAGTACTCCTGCACCAGGGGGTGGCAGTGTTGCTGCTCTTGCAGGAGTACTGGGATCGGCTCTTACGGTAATGGTAGTAGAACTATCTACCGGTAAAAAATCTTACCAGGTTCTGGATGACCACATAAAAGAAAAAATAGCTGCAGATTATACTGCGGTGAAATTATTAAACACGGAGTTGGCGCAGCTGGTGGATGAGGATACAAAAGCTTTCAACCAGGTGATGGAGGCAATGAGGCTACCGAAGACAAGTGAGGAAGAACGTGCTAAGAGAACTAAAAAGTTAGAAAATGCCAATCTTTGCGCATTGAAAGTCCCGCTTGAAGTTGCCGGTAAATGCCTCTCAGTGCTCCGGCATCAGATTAATATTGCCCAATATGGCAACAAAAATGCCGTATCTGATATCGGAGTCGGAGCACTCCTGGCCTTTGCAGGTGTTGAAGGTGCAGCTCTTAATGTAAAAATTAATCTTTCGGGTATAACCGATCAGTCAGTTAAGAAGGATGCCCTGCAGAAAATTAGCAGTTTTATGGCTGAAGGAGAAAAAATAAAATCCCAAATCATTGCCATAGTTAATAACAGAATTGAGAAATGAGGATATCTCGCTAAGTGTATTGGATACTCCACTGCACTAATGGTTTAAACATCTGGGGGATTACATTTTCCAAAGTTATTTTGACGATGGTAACTGCATGGATTATAATAGAAACAGAGGAACTAAATCGAATAAGTTTATCCTGACTGGTTGGGTATATCTTGGCCGGAAGGGAGGTTATGACTACCTGCGGAGAGGATTTTTCTGATCTAAGGGAAAGAGAAAAGGAAACTGGCCAAGAACCTTCCATACGGAAGGTTTTTCTTTTTTCACAGGTGGTCAAACATGTGAAAGGAGAGGAGAAGGTAATGAGTAACTCTTATACAGCCGATTTTATCGATGAGCCTTTAATCAATCAGCTTCTAGAAGAAACTCGGTCTTTGCCTAACGCTGAATTGGAGGCCATAATTGAAAAAGCCAGGACTGCCACTGGTTTAAATGCACGCGAAGTAGCGGCTTTAATTCAGTTGGAAGACCAGGAATTGCTCAAAAAGATGTTTTCTGCCGCCCTGGAAATCAAGCAAAAGATATACGGCAAGAGATTAGTCTTGTTTGCTCCCCTTTATTTAAGCAGCTATTGTGTTAATAACTGCGTATACTGCGGGTACCGCTGTGCTAATAAAGGAGAAAGAAAAAAATTAACTATGCAAGAAATCCGGGAAGAAGTTGAGGCTCTGGAAGAGTTGGGGCACAAGCGATTAATGCTGGACATGGGAGAAGATCCCCATAATGCCCCTATAGAATATGTTGTCGAAGCTATGAAAACTATCTATGCCACAATGAAAGACAATGGAGCCATTCGCCGCATTAATGTGCAGATTGCCGCCACCACGGTGGAAGAATATAAAATGCTTAAGGAAGCAGGAATCGGCACCTATATCCTTTTCCAGGAAACCTTCCATCGCCAAACCTATGCTAAAATGCATCCTTCAGGACCTAAGAGGGATTATGACTGGCATACCACAGCCATGGACCGGGCCATGGAAGCCGGCATTGATGATGTGGGTATGGGTGTTCTTTACGGTCTATATGATTATCATTTTGAGGTTGTGGCCCTTATGCTGGGCATAAACCATCTGGAAGAAAAATTCGGAATCGGGCCGCACACCCTTTCTTTCCCCCGTATGCGTGCCGCCGAAGGGGTGAATTTAGAAGCGTTCCCATATCTGGTGAATGATGATGATTTCAAGAAAATAATAGCCGTTATGCGCCTGGCTGTCCCTTATACCGGAATGATAATATCCACCCGGGAAAAACCCGACTACCGGGATGAAATAATAGATCTGGGCATATCGCAAATGAGTGCCGGCTCCTGTGTGGGCATTGGCGGTTATAAAGAACAACTGGAAAATCTAAAACGAGGTATTCAAAATTATGAGGATCTGAGTTCGGCACAATTCGAGGTAGCCGACCACCGTTCCCCTGACCAGATATTACGGCATATATGTGAAGCCGGATACATTCCCAGCTATTGTACCGCCTGTTACCGTAAAGGCAGAACCGGCGACCGCTTTATGCGTCTGGCTAAAACGGGTGAGATTCAGAATGTATGTCAGCCCAACGCTATACTGACTTTTAAGGAATATCTTATGGATTATGCCAGCCCGGAAACCCGGGCAATTGGGGAACAAGCCATTAAGGAGCACCTGGAAGCGATAAGCAATCCCAAAGTTAAACAAATGACGATTGAAGAACTGGCCAAAATTGAAAACGGAACCCGGGACTTATATTTCTAAACTGGTAAAAGAACACATGCTGTTTCAAAATGCGCTGGTCAGTGAACCAGCGCATTTTCTTGTAATTGGCCCCATAAAGTCAGTACAACTTTTGAAAAAAGGCAGCTTATATATTTATAATAGAAGAGAAGAATAATGGGGGAAATAAACATGGCCTTTTCCAGACAACTAGAGATAAAGACACTTAATAAGATGATAACCTATTATTGCCAGAAGATGCACGGGGGAAAACCGGATAGGCTATGCCACGATTGTGATAGACTGCTGAACTATGCTATACAGCGCATAGACAAATGCTTCTATGGCGACAACAAGCCAGTCTGTTCAAAATGTACGGTGCATTGCTATAAGCCTGCCATGCGGGAGGAAATTAAAAAAGTAATGAAATATACCGGACCCCGAATGATGCTTATCAGTCCATTACTTTCGCTAAGATATATGTACAGAAAAATTTTTAAAAGCAACCCTAAAAAAAGCCCCCCTAGACAATCCCGTTCAGGTCGCCAGAGCTAACCCACACGGGCTCATTAAGCGTTTTCTGCTGGTAATCGCGAAGTAATAAACCTTCACAGCCATCAGTAACCCCTTTTATATACCCACCAGGTTACTAACAGATGTCGGTATTTTTTTTCACCGTCAGAAATACTTCCTAATACCGATATTTATAGAAAAGGATATAGTATTATGGTAGACTCAAGTCAACCAAGTAAACTCATCCTTTTAAGGGGGAATTTTCAATGGGAGATAAAATAGAATTTGTACGCAACTACAGCGATTTGAGCACTCCTAAGGGGTTTCAATTTGAGTTTTACTGCGATCGCTGTGGGAGTGGATACCGCACCCGTTTCAAGCCGTCGGTGACCGGTACCATGACAAGTGTGTTGGATGCTGCCGGAAGCTTACTTGGTGGGTTGTTCAGCAGTGCTGCTGATGTGGGCCAAAGGGTTCAGTCAGCCACCTGGGAAAAGGCGCATGATGAAG
>JBMNOY010000066.1:0-11404 GCA_050943315.1 Syntrophomonadaceae bacterium | reverse complement strand
GTGAATTGTTAGCATTAACCTTGAATGATTTTGACTTTGAAGCGGAAACAGTTAATATTGATAAAAACTATGCAAGATTGGGTGATGAAGATTTAATACTTGAACCTAAAACCCCTAAAAGTAAAAGGATAATAACCATTCCAACATTCCTTTGTGACATTGTAAAGGATTATGCTTCTAAACTCTATGATTATGAACCTGATGAAAGGTTATTTACTATAACAAAACACTATCTTCATCATGAAATGGATAGGGGATGTAAGAAGTCTAAAGTGAAAAGAATAAGAATACATGATTTACGACATTCCCACGCATCACTTTTAATTGAAATGGGTTTTTCACCTTTACTTATAGCTGAAAGGTTAGGACATGAAAAAGTAGAAACTACCCTTGAAACATATTCCCATCTATATCCAAATAAGCATGGTGAAGTAGCAGCCAAATTACAACAACTAAATGGTAAAAAACGCTGATAAAATACATCAAAATAATAAATTAGTACGATTTTAGTACGATTAAAAAATAATAAACCTTGAAACACTTGTAATTTCAAGTATTTCAAGGTTTTTGTTTACTACTCCCATTCAATTGTTCCCGGCGGCTTGCTGGTGATATCATAGGCCACCCGGTTAACTCCTTTTACCTCATTAACAATGCGGCGGGCCATAATATCTAAAAGCTCATAGGGAAGCCGGGCCCATTCTGCTGTCATGGCATCATCACTGACTACCGCCCGGATAATGATTGGATAGGCATAAGTACGTGCGTCGCCCATTACTCCTACACTTCTTATAGGAGGTAAAACAGCAAAAGCCTGCCAGATATCCCGTGCTAAGCCCGCTTTTTCGATTTCCTCGCGGACTATGGCATCGGCTTCTTTAAGAATGTCCACCTTTTCACCAGTAACCTCTTCGAGTACCCGTACCCCTAATCCAGGACCAGGAAAAGGTTGTCTCCACACCATATTCGCCGGAATTCCAAGCTTTTCGCCAATAATTCGGACCTCGTCTTTGAACAGTAAGCGTAATGGTTCAATTAATTCAAATTTCATGTCTTCGGGAAGTCCGCCTACATTATGGTGGCTTTTTATGGTTGTAGCCGTTTTCGTGCCGCTTTCAATAACATCGGGATATATTGTACCCTGCACCAGGTAGTCTATTTCCCCCAGGCGGGAAGCTTCCTCTTCAAAGACCCGTATGAATTCTTCACCGATTATCTTTCTTTTCCTTTCCGGCTCAGTCACACCAGCCAGTTTATCCAAGAAGCGCTGGCGTGAATCAGCAAATACCAGGTTCATTTTCATTTCTTCATGAAAGGTCTTAATCACCTGTTCTGGTTCACCCTTGCGCATTAAGCCGTTATCCACAAATACACATATCAGTTGGTCGCCCACCGCCTGATGCACCAGAGTAGCAGCAACTGAGGAATCAACCCCGCCGCTCAAGGCACAAAGCACCTTTTTGTCACCCACGCGGTTCTTAATATCCTCTACGGTTTCTTTTATAAAATCACTTAAATCCCAGTCTCCCTTAAGTCCACATATTTTAAAAAGGAAGTTCTTCAATATATCCAGGCCGTAAATAGTATGTTTTACTTCCGGATGAAACTGTACCCCGTACAACCGGCGTAATGGATTACTCATGGCGGCAATGGAACAGTTAGCAGTACTGGCAATACTGACAAATCCCTCAGGCAGGGATATAATTGAATCCCCATGACTCATCCATACTTGCATTTCCCGGTTTAACCCTGCAAAAAGCTCATCGTCGCTCTCCACCTTTAAATAGCTGCGGCCATATTCTCTTCGTTCACTGGGCCGGACCTCTCCCTTGAGCTGATGAGCGATAAGCTGCATACCGTAACAAATACCCAGAACCGGAACCCCCATCTCGAATATTCTGGGGTCACAGACCGGAGCATCTTGGCTATGAACACTAGCCGGTCCGCCGGTAAGTATAATACCGCTCGGATTTTTTTTGACTACTTCGGAATAAGGTATATCATATGGTACCATTTCGCTGTAAACCGATAGTTCTCTTACCCGGCGAGCTATCAGTTGATTATACTGACCACCGAAATCCAGGACCAGAACTAATTCCTTTTCCATTCAATGCACCTCTACTTTTCATAAACTGATCGTTTTAATATATAGATCCCCGGGCAACTGCGGTATCTTTCAGCATAATCCAGCCCATAGCCTACCACAAAGTCATCATTAATAGTATAGCCTACATAATCCGGCCGGATAGAACTTTTTCGCCGGGATGGTTTATCAAGCAAGCAACATATGCTTATTTTTTTAGGCTCCCGTTTTTTGAGTATTTCTACAATATAGTTTAGAGTAAGTCCGGAGTCAATAATATCTTCAACAATTAAAACGTTTTTATCCTTTAACGGAAAATCCAAGTCCTTATTTATCCGTACCTCGCCTGACGATAATGTAGACATTCCGTAGCTGGAAACATCCATGAAATCGATTTGAACATCCAGGTCAATTTCCCGTACCAGATCAGCCATAAAAATAAAAGCCCCTTTTAGAATCCCTACCACCAGCAGTTGCTCGCCAGCAAAATCCCGGGATATCTTTTTAGCTAGTTCTCTTGCTTTTTGTTTTAGCTCATCTGGGCTAAATAAGAGATCAGCCTCTGCAGAATTCATTACCATTCCCCCTATATATGAGGATTATAACACAGGATTAATTAAATATAAAAAGCCCTCCGGTAATATTACCGGAGGGCAAGGTAGCCAAATTATCTGCTGCGGGTTTATGGGCCCAAATCTTATTGGTGCACTAACTTTTTTTAGCCGCTCCCAGATCGGGCGGTTTGATATCTATACGTTTACCAATATCGAAAATATCTACCTTAATCTCTAGCTTGGTTTTCTGATTCTGCTTATTAGTAGCGGTTAAGGATGCCTTTTTAATGTAATTTTGCTTATACTCGATCCACAACTTGTATTCGAAATCCTTCCACATTGTTTCTAATAGCTGGCTTTCAATGGATGGGTTACAACTTACTACAAGATACTCCTCATCACCAATTTGGTCAAAATAAAGCTTCTTAACATTGCGAATTGATTTAAACCTGAAGTTAGATAAGGGATTTAACTCTGAAATCAGCAATTCTTCTGAGTTATGGGTATTACTTTCTATTACCAGCCACTTTTTGGAAAAGGAATCATAGTTATAAATGGTAGAATCAAGGTAATAGATATCTACAGGTGTGTTAACCATCTCCCCCTTTATATGAGTATCATAGTTATCTTTCTCACCCTGAACCTCACTTATCACCTCCCTTCGACCATCAACAGTAAATGTAGACTTCAGACTGTATCTATAGCTCTTGACCGCGGTCATAGTCTTAAGGGATTCCTGCAGTTCCAGTTGGGGGTCGAGGTTGGCTTTAACATAGTATTCATGCAGTTGCCGGTATGATGCCAGACCGATAGCAACCAGTATGGCAACTGCCAGTAAAACCCACCGTAATTTTTTTATAACCATCCCTCCCTGTCACGCTATATATTATTAAGCTCGGTGCTGAGATATGACCATTTACTGATAAGAATATTATTCCAGGCGGGATACAGTGTACTATGCCTTTTATTCTTTACTAGCAGTCTCCTATTTTGGTATAATTGGCACGGAACTTATTAAGGGGGAATTATAGTTGTTTCATGCTTATGAAGATGTAATCAATTTCTGCACTGAAAAAAGCATCAAAATGATTGATTTCAAAATGATTGATTTATTAGGAAGATGGCGGCATCTCAGCATTCCGGTTGGTCGCTTTTCAGCGGATACTCTAAAATACGGAATAGGTTTTGACGGATCCAACTATGGCTTCGCGCCTGTAGAGAAAAGTGATATGGTATTTATTCCTGACTTATCCTCTGCTTTTTACGATCCGTTTACCGAAGTACCTACTTTAAGTATGATTGGTGACGTTTTTGTAATAGCCCATCCGGAAAACTACCGCTTTGAACAGGACCCGCGTACAATTGCCTCTAAAGCCGAAGAATATATGAGAAAAACCGGATGTGCTGATGAAATGATAATCGGTCCGGAATTTGAGTTTCATGTCTTTGACCACATAAACTATGAATGTCTGCCTCACAAGGTAGGCTTTTCTATTGATGCTGATCAAGCTATATGGAATAGCGGCGAAAACAAATATCAAAATCTGGGCTATAAAATTCCGCTAAAAGGCGGTTATCATATTGCACCTCCCCAGGACATTCTCTACGATTTGCGTTCCCGGATGTGTTTGCTGCTTGAGGAAAATAATATTCCGGTTAAATACCACCATCATGAAGTAGGTGGTCCGGGACAAATAGAAATCGAAGTGGAATTCAGCACCATGCGGGACATGGCTGACAAAACCATGCTTATAAAGTATCTGATCAAAAACCTGGCTTTTCAGGAAGGCAAAACCGTAACTTTTATGCCCAAACCTATTTTTGGTGAAGCAGGCAATGGCATGCATGTTCACATGCTCTTAAAAAAGGACGGGAAACCGGTTTTTTATGATGAAAATGGTTATTCCAATCTAAGCCAGGAAGCCCTCTATTTTATCGGCGGACTGTTAAAGCATGCTCCGGCCCTTTTAGCCTTAACCAATCCCAGTACCAATTCTTATAAACGTCTGGTACCTGGCTACGAGGCTCCGGTAAGTATCTGTTTTGCTACCGCTAATCGCAGTGCTGTAATAAGAATTCCGGCTTATGCGAAAAGCCCTATGGCCAAACGTTTTGAATTCCGCTCCTCAGATGCCACCTGTAATCCCTATTTGGCCTATTCAGCCATGTTAATGGCCGGTTTGGACGGAATGATAAATAAAATAGACCCTATGTTAGAAGGCTATGGACCTTACGATGTTAATCTGTATAACCTGCCGGCCAAAGAACAGTCTAAGATTAAATCCTTGCCGCGAACACTGGATGAGGCTCTGGACGCTCTGGAGAAAGACCACGAGTTCTTGCTGGCCGGAGATGTATTTTCACAAAGGCTGATTGACATTTGGATTAATACCAAACGGCAGGAATCGAGAAGAGTAAGCAATGTTCCTCATCCTTTAGAATTCGAACTGTACTATGATTTATAATTAAAATACTTCAAGGACACAAAACTTCGCCGATAAACACAGAATACTATTCAACTAGTAAATTTACAAACTTAAAAACCCCGGGAGAATTTAAAATTCCCCGGGGTTTTGATTTTGAAATATGCAATCAACGGTTTGGTTTACATCATCGGGGGCATTCCGCCGCCGCCCATTCCTGCGCCCATACCTTTATCATCTTTACTAGGTATTTCGCAAACAATAGCTTCGGTAGTGAGCACCATAGCTGCAATACTGGCCGCGTTCTGGACTGCAGAACGGGTAACCTTGGCCGGATCGATGATACCAGCGGCGATCATATCTTCATAAACACCGGTCAGTGCGTTGTAGCCAATACCCATTTTTGACTCTTTGACTTTTTCTACGACCACTGAACCTTCCACACCAGCATTATTAGCAATCTGGCGCAGAGGCTCTTCCAATGCTTTTTGAACCAGTTTAATACCGGTAAGCTCATCGCCTTCAGCAGGTACTTTATCCGTAGCCGACATAGCATTAATCAATGCGGTGCCGCCGCCGGATACTATTCCTTCTTCTACGGCAGCTTTGGTTGCGGCCAGGGCATCCTCAATACGATGTTTCTTCTCTTTTAACTCAGTTTCGGTAGCTGCTCCAACCTGGATTACTGCTACGCCGCCTGATAATTTGGCCATTCTTTCCTGCAGTTTTTCTTTGTCATATTCTGATTCAGTCTCTTCCAGTTGTCTTTTGATATTCGCAATACGAGCTTTAACGTCTTCTTCAGAACCGGCACCATCGACAATAATTGTCTCTTCCTTTTTCACTACAACCTTATTAGCTCTACCCAGCATGTCCAGAGTTACATTCTCCAGTTTTATACCTAAATCTTCAGAAGCTACCTGTCCTTTGGTCAGTATAGCAATATCTTCTAGCATAGCTTTTCTTCTATCACCAAACGCCGGAGCTTTAACCGCAACACAGGTAAAGGTTCCTCTCAGTTTATTTACTACCAGAGTTGCCAGGGCTTCACCTTCTATTTCCTCAGCAATCAGTAACATGGGTTTACCGGTTTGGACAACCTTTTCCAGTACTGGTAGCACTTCACCGATAGCAGATATTTTCTTATCAGTGATAAGAATGTAAGGTTCATCAAGAACAGCTTCCATTTTCTCGGTATCAGTAATCATATAAGGGGAAATATAACCCCGGTCAAAGCTCATTCCTTCTACTACTTCCAGGTAAGTACCTACTGACTGGGATTCTTCAACGGTTATTACTCCGTCCCGGCCTACTTTTTCCATGGCATCGGCAATCAATTCTCCGATTTCCGCATCGCTGGCGGAAATAGCTGCTACCTGGGCGATAGCTTCTTTGGACTCAACTGGTTTACTATTGGTTTGAATTTCGTCCACAATAGCTTTAACCGCTTTTTCAATACCCTTTTTCATAATCATGGGGTTGGCACCGGCAGCTACATTTTTTAAACCTTCTTTTATCATAGCCTGGGCCAGAACTGTAGCTGTGGTTGTCCCATCACCGGCGACATCATTAGTTTTGGTAGCAACTTCCTTTACCAACTGGCAGCCCAGGTTTTCCCAGGGATCTTCCAGGTCGATGTCTCTGGCGATAGTTACACCGTCATTAGTAATCGTAGGGGAACCAAACTTCCTGTCTAGCACTACATTTCTGCCTTTGGGTCCCAGGGTTACTTTAACCGTGTTAGCCAGGGTATCCATACCTCTTTCAAGAGCACGTCTGGCATCTTCGCCGAATTTTATTTCTTTGGAAACCATTTATGTATCCTCCTTTTTCTAAGTTAGTTGATTTTAGCCAGAATATCTCTTTCTGACATGATAAGGTATTCTTCACCGTCCATTTTTACTTCGGTACCAGCATATTTAGAAAAGATAACTTTATCTCCTACCGCTACTTGCATGGGAATCCGTTCACCCTTTTCATTCAGTGCACCGGGACCAACTGCCAGTACTTCAGCTTCTTGTGGTTTTTCCTTGGCTGTATCAGGAACATACAGCCCGCTCTTGGTTTTCTCTTCAGTTGTTTCTAGTACTTTAACTACTAAACGATCACCCAATGGTTGAATTTTCACAGGTATACCCCCTTCATTTTGTTGTTATTAGCACTCGATTAATGCGAGTGCTAATATGTATTTATAATATTAGGCAAGACCAGTCAAGTATTCAAATCACAATACTCGCTGAAAACGCCAAATATTTTCAATTTCTAGTATGCTCGTGAGAATTTCTTTTTATACCTTCAAATAACACGGTTTCTTATTATTGCTGCCCGCATTCGCTGCTGGCACCGCTAATTATATCCAACCCATGCCCCAGAGCCGGCAGTATTGCTTCCAGGGACTCCCGTACCCCCTTTACACTTCCGGGAAGATTGATGATAAGGGTTTTGCCTCTTATCCCGGCAACCGCGCGGGATAACATAGCCTTGGGAGTTTTTTGCAGGCCATAGAAACGAATCGCCTCGGGAATACCTGGTACAAGTTTTTCAATCACTGCCAGGGTAGCATCAGGTGTTACATCCCGGGCTGAAAATCCGGTGCCCCCAGAGGTAAATAACAAATCTAGCCCTTCTTTATCACAGGCAGCAATCATTTTCTCGATAATAACATCCTTTTCATCAGGTATTATCTCATAGTAGGCAAAATTATATTCAGGTCCCAGCATGGTACGAATTTGTTGTCCGCTTAGATCCTCCCGTTCTCCGCGGGCACCTTTGTCACTCAAGATTAGTATTCCGGTTTTATACATCAATCTATCACCTCAACTGTATCACCTTTTTTGATTTTGCCGCCATGCAGAACCCGACAAAAGAGCCCTTCATAAGGTAGCAGGGTTACACCCAAAGTACGGGTTACCACACTGGGATGATCTTCTTTGCCTATCTGTGATACTTCCAATACCACGTCAGACCCGAGTTTTAATTTCCCGCCTACACCTATACTGACCAAATCATCAATACCGGCGATTAATATATTCTCCGCAAATTCACCAGGTCCAACCTGCATATTCTTTTCCCGGTTGACTTTTTCTACACTGGCCTGGTTCAGACAGGTAATCTGCCGTCCCCAATCCCCGGCATGCCCGTCATTTTCAATACCAAAGTTTTCAATAACATTGGCCTCAGGAACTTCTTTTTTTAGCTGACCCCGCTCCGGGGCAATGCAAATTGAATAGATTGTGCCTTTTTGCATCCTTTTTACCTCCATTCGCTAGAATAAACGCAGGCGACTTCGTCGCACTCAGACTAATATGACCGACGCAGACTAATTAATATTAAATCTGGCGGCAATTAGATTAAAAGGCTGCCCGAGTAATCAAAAACAGCGTAAGTCGTATCAGTCGGTGTTGGTCTGCGTCCATTTAAATTATTATTCCGGCCGGATAACATGGCCGCTTTTTCCGCCCTTTTTCTCCAGCAGTTTTATTTCTCCAATTTCCATCCATCTATCGACCGCTTTGGCCATATCGTAAATAGTAACAGCAGCTACCGTAGCTGCTGTAATGGCTTCCATTTCCACACCGGTCTTGCCGGTAGTTTTTACTGTCGCCTGGATTAATATTTGCGATTTGTCCTCATCCAGAGCAAACTTTATATCTATACCGGTTAACATGAGGGGATGGCACATGGGCACAATGTGCGGGGTTTGTTTGGCCCCCATTATACCTGCTACCTGGGCTACAGCCAGCACATCCCCTTTTTTGATAGCTCCATTCTTAATAGCTTTTAATGTATCCGGCTGCATTTTCACCACAGCCTGAGCAATAGCCGTTCTTTCCGTATCCTGTTTCTGACTGACATCCACCATACGGGCATGTCCCTGTTCGTTAATATGCGTAAACTCCACCCGGTTAGCCTCCTATTTGATACATTTTACGCTGGTTGTCCTTACCCCAGCCGTCATCCATATGATGCTCGGAAGGCTTAAGATTGATAGCCTTGATAAAAAGCTGTCTTAACTCCTCATCCCCTGCATTGTTCTGAAGCGCTGACTTTAAATCGGTTTCTCTTTTGTCGTACAAACATCCCCGTAATTTGCCTTCAGAGGTCATGCGCAGGCGGTTGCACTCTGAACAAAAATGATTGCTCATAGGGTTAATAAATCCTATCGTTCCTTGACCACCGCCAAGGCTAAAGTATTTGGCGGGACCATTTCCTTTGATAAATTTAGCCGGTGTCAACTGATATTTTTGTTCTACCTTGGCTTTAATTTGCTCAGCATTCACCATACGATCCTTTTTCCAGAATAATAGGTCCCCAATAGGCATAAATTCAATAAATCTTATATGCAGCGGATACTTATAGGCCAATTCAGCAAAATCCAGGATCTCCGTGTCATTAAACCCCTTTATAACAACCGTATTTATTTTAACCGGATTCATCTGCAGTTCCAGAGCTTTAAAAATAGCCTTCTTTACCTCGGGCAGTTCATCCCGCCGGGTAATATACTTAAATTTTTCATCTGACATGGTATCCAGACTAAAATTTACCCGGTCCAGCCCGGCGGCTTTTAGTTCATCTGCCAACCGGTTATATAATACGCCGTTGGTGGTTATGGCTATATCATCTATCTGAGGCAATTCACTGATACCAGCTATCAACCGCGCGACATTTTTCCGTACCAGCGGTTCCCCACCGGTAAGCCTGACTTTACGAATACCGACCTCAACCGCAACCTTAATCAACCTGATTATCTGTTCAAAACTTAATATTTCCCCGTGTTCCAGTTTACCGATACCCTCTTCAGGCATGCAATACCGGCATCGCAAGTTGCATCTATCAGTTATCGATACGCGCAGGTAGTTTATATCCCGATTATGAGTATCCAGCATAATAATCACCCTTTCTGATGTTTACTCCGTTAATGCCAAGACCCTGCAACAAGGGCTCGTCCCCACATTGGTTAAAAACAGGAACACGGGTGAACTTCAACTAAAAACAGCCAAGTTCACAGGCAAATATTTTTATTTTTAATTCATCACACAATTGTCCTATTTCCTGGGGTTTAACCTGCATTTCCCGGGCCAATTGACGGGCTTTGGTACAACTCAGCTTTCCCTGTGGTGCCATTTCCTTTAGTTTTTCTATTAGAATTGCTTTTTCCGCCATTATTAATAACCTCCCACAAAAAAATAAAACACCCCTAAGGTGTCATCAGGTCCAAAGCTTTAATATAAAACGACTCCTTACCAAAACGGGAGGCATACAAGTTTCCCTGTATACCTTGTCGCCCAGAGACCATGGCTATGCTTAGGTTACTCTGAATCGGAGTAATATTCTATTGATATAATAGTATTATAGTACAGATGCCATGGTTTCCACAATTGATAACATAATCAGCTATTGATTACATGTTTTTCCCTCCCTGATATAATCATGATCATATCCTTTTTGTGTTATATTAAAATTAGCAGGATACTATCTACACATCAAGTCTGTTTGGAGAGGAGGTAAATTAAGCTAAATGACCACACTGCAATGGATTTTGGTGGCAGTTGTCACCGGAGCAGTTGAAATCTTGACTGCCGGCCTTTGGTTCTTATGGTTTACTATTTCCGCCCTAATAGTAGCGTTAGGGGTGAGTTTAGCCTGGCTTACCAATTTAGAATCCCAATTGTTGGTTTTCGCACTGTTAACAACAATTTTTATCCTTTTTACACGTCCCCTGGTCTTAAAATTTATTAAGTCCAATGATACGGTCAGTAATGTGAATGCTCTAATCGGGCAACATGGGATTACCCTTTCCCCATTAGCACCCCTGGAGTACGGTCAGGTAAAGGTAAACGGAGAAGTCTGGACAGCAGTATCATCCCAGGAGATTGATACCGGTACGCGTGTAAGTATTACTGCTATCGATGGTGTTAAACTGGTAGTAGAAAAGTCTGATTAGTTGCCTCCGGTAAAAGTGTAAACTTAAAGGAGTGGTAAAATGTTTGAGATTATTGTTAATTTGGTAATTGTTATTTTTGTGATTATCCTGGCCTTTTCATCGATAAGAATTATCCAACAAGCTACAGTGGGAATAGTTGAAAGGCTAGGTAAATATCACAAAACTGCGGAAAAGGGTATAAACGTCATCATTCCTTTTATAGACCGTTTTCGCGCTATTGTTGATATGCGCGAACAGGTAGTCGATTTTCCTCCTCAGCCGGTAATTACCAAGGATAATGTAACTATGATGATAGATACGGTAGTTTATTATCAGGTTACTGATTCCTTTAAATACACCTATGAAATCGCCAACCCGATTCTAGCTATTGAAAACCTTACTGCCACCACCCTGAGAAATA
>JBMNOY010000011.1:0-52550 GCA_050943315.1 Syntrophomonadaceae bacterium | reverse complement strand
TACCTCTATAGAGGCTTATATAGATTTCTATAACAACAACCGTATTCATTCAGCTCTGGGATATGTAACCCCGGCTGAATATTACCAACAAAGTATTCTACAAAATGTTGCCTAACTGTGTTGACAAAATGGGGGGCAGTACAATTGAACTTTTCCCTAAATAACATTGCCAGGGAATAGGCCTCCTCCCCGGTAGAACATCCCGCACTCCAAACTTTTAATGAGTTTGAATGCTTCAAAAGTTCAGGGATAACCTCTCTTTCTAATACCGCCCATTGATTGGGGTTACGAAAAAACTCCGAAACGTTTATGGTAAGATGCTCGATAAACTTACGATATATTCCCCGGTCAGAACTTAAAATGCTGATAAAATTAGCATAATCACCACTATTTACCGATCTCATAAAACTATTAATGCGTCGTTCCATTTGTGGTCTTTTATAGGCGTTAAGGTCGATTTTACTCATACCCTCAAACTTTTTTATAAACCACTCCCAGCTAGCGGTGTTTTCCACGATTGCGTCTCCCCTTAAATTCTGTCAAGTGCCTGGTCAATCGCGTCGGCGGTTTTATCTATATCTCCTTGATCATGGGAACAGGAAACAAAACATACTTCAAATTGGGATGGAGGGAAGTAGATACCCTTCTGTAAGAGTTCTTTATAAAACCTGGCATATTTAGTGGTGTCACATGTGACCGCACTGTTGTAATCACTAACATCGCGATCGGTAAAGAAAATGGAAAACATAGATCCCAGGGTGTTTATCCGGTATTTGAGGCCACGGGCCTCAAGCATGGATCTAATACGGCTGGTCAGCATTTGGGTTAAGGTTTGTAACTGTTGGTAAGGATTGGAGTCTCTTAATAATTTGAGAGTAGTAATACCTGCAGCCATGGCCAGTGGATTCCCGGAGAGGGTTCCTGCCTGGTAAACATTTCCCTGGGGGGCTACCTGATCCATGATTTCTTTTCGGCCCCCATAAGCTCCCACTGGAAGTCCTCCACCGATTATTTTACCCAGAGTGGTCAGGTCGGGTTGAATATCAACCAAATTTTGAAATCCACCATAGGTAGTTCTAAAACCGGTTATAACTTCATCGAAAATTAACAGGCTGCCATTTTCCCGGGTAAGCGAGCGCAGGCCCGGAAGGAAATTACCATCCGGCGGTACCAGCCCCATATTACCGGCAACCGGCTCAACAATGACCGCTGCTATTTCACCGGGATATTGGCAAAATAATTTCTCCACCGATTCTAGACTATTATAAGTACCAACCAGGGTATGTTGGGCAAACTCGAAGGGGACCCCGGGACTGGTAGGAATACCTGCAGTCATCAGACCCGACCCGGCTTTAATCAGAAATGTATCGGCATGCCCGTGATAACAACCTTCAAATTTGATGATTTTATTTCTACCGGTATAAGCCCGGGCTAACCGGACTGCACTCATGGTAGCCTCGGTACCGGAATTAACCATGCGGATTTTCTCCACCGATGGAATAGCCTTACAGATTAGCTCCGCCAGCTCAATTTCCTGTTCGCAGGGAGCACCATAGCTAGTTCCCCGGGATGCAGCGCTGGAAATAGCTTTGACAATGTCCGGATGGGTATGACCCAGTATCAGCGGTCCCCAGGAACAAACATAGTCGATATATTCGTTGCCATCTGCATCGTATATTTTGGAACCCTGGGCGTTTTGTATAAATAATGGATTCAGCCCTACCGATTTAAATGCTCTCACCGGGCTGTTCACACCTCCCGGCATAAGCCCACAAGCTTTATCAAATAGCTCTATTGATCTGCTAATATCACCCACAGAAATTCCTCCTGTTTCAGTTGTACTAAAAATATTCCATACTTACCTTTTTCAATTCTCTGCTGCTTTTAATGATTAAATAATCCTTCAATCCGCTCAGGGAGGCTGCTTTATCAATAACAGCAAGCAACTTTTCTTCACTTGGCACATGAATCATGGTAAAAAGATTGTAGTTAAAACCTTCCGGTATATCACGCAAGTAGCAGTGGCTTATTTCTTTGAAGCCGGCCATAATTCTGCCAGCCTCGTCGGCCTGGTTTTCCTCCACTTTCCAGACCACCATGGCATTGACTTCATAGCCTGCCTGGCGGTGACGAAGAATAGCCCCCATCCTTCGGATCACCCCGGCATCCAGCAGTTTTTGTATGCGGAGCACGATATCTTCTTCGCTAAGGTTAAGTTTCCCGGCCAGATCACGATAAGGCCGGGGCTCCAAGGGAATAGTCCCCTGCAGGAATTTAACTATCTCTCTGTCAATCATGTCATTAATCATTCTCTTTACCCATTTCCAAAGATACTTTTATTTTGTATAATCTGGTAGCTGGCATACTGTAAATAGTCACACCGGTTAAATCCTCCAGGTTTTTAATAGTATTCTTTAATTGTTCTGGCGAAGAAACCGTTAATGTAAACCATATATTGAAATCATGATTGCGGATATAATTATGGGTTACTTCTTTGTGGCGATTTATTATATTAGCTACTTCTTCTATTCTATCTTCCGCTACCCGACAGGCGCACAGAGTTGAATAGAACCCGAGTTTACGGGAGTCCATAATTCCGCCTATCCTCCTTATCAGCCCGGAGGTAATTAGTCTTTCTATTCTTTTAATTACTTCACTTTCCGGCACCTGCAGTTTTTCCGCCATACGCAGGTAAGGACTGACATTAACCGGAAAATTGTCTTGCAGTAAGTTTAATAACTGGCTATCTAATTCATCTATTTGAGGCATCGCATTTCGCCCCCTGTGGTTTATAAAGGCACCATTCATCTTCTGCCATGTAGTCGCCTCCGCTGTAGAAATAGGCCCGGGCTCGACAACCACCGCATTTATCATTATAGTCACATATTCCACATTTACCTTTGTAGTTCCTGGTTTGCAATTCTTTCAATAACGGGTTATTGCGCCAGATTTGGTCAAAAGGCTGCTCCTTAACATTACCTAAGGGTATATCCAGATAAGCACACGGTTGCACATCACCACGGGGGCTTATGATGCAATAACTTATTCCTGCCAAACATCCCCGGGTAAACCGAATAGGAATTCCTCTTTTATCTGCCACCCGAACAAATTGAGGTGCACAGGTAGGTTTAATTTCTATGTCTACCTGTTTCTGCTTTTCCATTAAGCGAACAATAGTTTTTTCATAGGCAGCCACTCTTAAAGCCTCATCTTCAATATTGACTCCGCGACCGGTGGGAACCAGGAAAAATACGTGATGAGCCATGGCTCCAATCTCAACCGCAAAATCCGTAATTGATTCTAATTCAGGTGCATTCCAATCCATCACTGTAGTGTGAATCTGGAAGGCCAGCCCGGCCCGTTTCAGGTTTTCCATTCCGGTAACGGTTAAATTAAAGGCATTAGGCAGTTTGCGAAAGGCATCATTTTTTTCGGGATGCAGGCTGTCTAAGCTCACTCCGGCGGCCATAAAACCGGACTCTTTAAGGTCTTTGGCTACCTCAGGCGTAATAAGCGTTCCATTAGTCCCCAGAACCGCCCGCAAGCCCCTACTCGTGGCATAATGCCCCAGTTCAAAGATATCCGGGCGCATTAAAGATTCCCCGCCACTAAAAATCATGATGCGGAAACCGGCCTGTTTAATCTCATCTATAAGTTTTTTGGCTTCCCGGGTGGTAAGCTCATCATCCAAACGGGCCCCCGCATCCCGGTAGCAATGGTCACAAAACATATTACAGTGATTGGTAGAATTCCAGGAAACCAGCATTATTTAATACTCCCTTCCGGTGCTTTTTTGATTAGACACTGGAAAATTCAACGCGGATTACGCGGATTCTAATAAGATTTCCGCGAATCAATTCAACACAGACTCGCTTTGCTCGTACACAGATTTTGAAGGATTAACACAGAACGGTACGAAACTAAGTATTACTCCACACAATTATATCTGTGTCCTTCAAAACAAAATCTGTGTTTATCTGTGTTGAATTACAATTCCCGTGCGGCGTCTTTGGCGAAATAAGTTATAATCATGTCTGCTCCAGCCCGTTTAATGGCCGTCAGGGATTCCATCATGACCGCCTTTTCATCCAGCCAGCCCTGGGCACCGGCCGCTTTTATCATGGCATATTCACCGCTTACATTATAAGCACAGGTAGGATAGGCGAAGGTATCCTTCACCGCTTTAATTACATCCAGGTAAGCCAGAGCCGGTTTAACCATTACTATATCGGCACCTTCTTCGATATCCAGCTTGACCTCTAAAAGGGCCTCCCGGATATTGGCCGGGTCCATCTGATAAGTCTTACGGTTGCCAAACTTTGGGCTGGATTCTGCCGCTTCCCTGAATGGTCCGTAATATGCCGAGCTATATTTAGCCGCATAAGACATAATAGGAATATTGCTGTACCCGTTTTGGTCTAAACAGCTGCGTATGCGAGCTACCCGGCCATCCATCATATCTGACGGTGCCACTATATCACAGCCGGCCTGAACATGTGATAGTGCTTCTTTGGCCAGTAATTCCAAAGTGGCATCATTAATTACATATCCATTAGTATCAATTACTCCGCAATGTCCGTGGTCAGTATATTCACACATACATACATCAGTTATTACCAGAAGGTCAGGGCAGATATCTTTAATATATTTAATCGCCTGCTGCACCACGCCATTAGGGTCATAAGCACCTGTACCCATACTATCTTTGTGCTCGGGAATACCGAAAAGAATAACCGCCGGAATTCCCAGAGCATCAACCTCTTTAATTTCAGCCTTCAGCCTATCCACCGAAAACTGGTAAATTTCCGGCATGGAACTAATCGGAACCTTTTTATCCTGCCCATAAACCACAAAGAGAGGATATATAAAATCCTTGACGGACAGACTTGTTTCCCGCAGCATATCCCGAAGAGTAGAAGTTGTCCGTAATCGTCTCATTCTATTGATAGGAAAACTCATATGCCATCACCTTACATCTTAATTTCTGCAGCAGTTAAGTAACAAGCCGGGTCCTCGGCCCAAACATCCCCGAAAGCCTCCCGGGCCCTTATCCGGCAGCCGGAGCATAAAGATTTATAATCACACGCTCCACATTTACCCTGCAAGTGTTTATCCTTCTCTCTTAACTTAACCATCAGTTCATCATCAGACATCCATATTTGACTGAATGGTTTATCTTTAACATTCCCTACCGTATAGTCCTGCCAGAATTGACAGGGATGAACATTGCCGCGGGGATCAACATTGGCAAATTTTGTACCTGCGGAACATCCCCCGTGCATTTGCAAAAGTTTTATAATCTCAGAGCTGCGTTGGGGCTCATTCCGGCGGATATGGTTATACAGGTATATACCATCACAATGATTATCAGTAGTTAATATTTCTACTTCTACTCCCTTATGGTGAAGTTCCAGAGTTTTTTGGGTAACCAGATCGAGGATAGCACGTTTCTCCTTTTCTGTCGTATCCATTGCCATCATGTCCCTTCCCCGGCCGGCATAGACCAGGTGATACATGCAAAAGCGCGGAATTTGTTCTCTTTCAATAATATTAAATATTTCCGGTAAATCCTTCTGGTTATATTTATTTACAGTAAAACGTATTCCCGTTTTAACACCATTTTGCAAACATGCCCGGATACCTTTAACAGCCTGGTCAAAAGCTCCTTTTTTATTTCTGAACTCGTCATGGGTTGCAGGAGCACCGTCAATACTTATGCCCACATATTGGAATCCGGCCGCCTTGATTTTTTTCGCTACTTCATCATCAATGAGAGTGCCATTGCTGGATATTACCGGTCGCAGACCTTTATCCGCCGCCAGCCGGCCCAACTCATAAATATCTTTGCGGATCAGCGGTTCCCCCCCGGAAAAGAGCAGCACGGGAACCTTCATGGCCGCTAAATCATCTATAAAAGCACGTGCTTCGGAAGTTGTCAGCTCACTGTCGTAATTTTGATCCTCAGCTTCAATATAACAGTGTTTACAGCGCAGATTACAGCGGTTGGTTGTATTCCACACTACCAGCGGGCGGTTGATATCCGAAAACTGTAGTAGTTGGGGCGGTACATCACCATTCTGACTGCGTTTTATGACTTCGGAAACTGTAGCCGTACCGCAAAGAAGCTTGGTACACCCGATCATTACTATTCCTCCCCTGTAAAGTTAGATCAACGCGAATAGCGTGAATTTATTAAATATTAATACAAAAAAAGATTACCGTGCGGCGCCTTTTATTAGCAGCTAACCTGTTAATTGTTAATTACGGTGAGGATTGCCTCCACCAGGCCTTCGATAGTATATTCACGGGCAGTAATATCAACCTTGAATCCATGCTGAACGGCAGTGCTGGCAGTAATTGGTCCAATACATGCCACCTTAACCTGATCAGTAATCCGGCTTATATTCTTTTCACCCACTATACCGACAAAATTGGTTACAGTGGATGAGCTGGTAAATGTAATTAGGTCAACCTGTCCATTAATAATACTATTCCTGGCCTTTTCACTTATGCATATTGATTGGACCGCCCGGTAGAGAAAAACTTCATCTACCTGAGCTCCCATTTGCCGAATACTTTCCGGCAAAATTCCCCGGGCGCCCCGGGCTCGGGGGAGAAGCAGCAACTGCCCCGCCTTTATGTGTGGACTTAATGCGGCAATGATTCCTTCGGCCTGATACTGAGCCGGAACAATGTCTACCTTTAATCCGCGTGATTCCAAGCGTTCTCTGGTCGCGGGCCCAATCGCACAGATGTTTATTCCTTTAAGGTCACGAATATCCAACCCCCTGGATCTTAATTCGGTAAAGAAAATATCAACTGTATTAACACTGGTAAACAAAATCCAGGAATAATCCTCAATATGCTCAAAACAACTATACAATTCACTTAAATCAGGTTCTTTTACTATTTCGATGGTTGGAAACTCAATAGCTTCACCGCCTAATTCGGCAATGCGCTCGGCCAGTACACTGGACTGCTTGCGGGAGCGGGTAACAACTATTTTTTTCCCCCATAAAGGCTTTTTCTCGATCCAACTTAGGTCTGCTCTTAACCCTACTACATCACCAACGATAATAATAGCCGGGGGCTTGAAATGGTTATCGGCCACCTTTTGAACTATGTCCTTAAGAGTACCGGTCAGTACCTCCTGGTCGGGAAGAGTTCCCCATCTCACCAGAGCTACCGGGGTATCCGGTTTTCTTCCCTGCTTAACCAGGTTGTCAACAATAAAGGCCAGGTTTTCTACTCCCATCAGGAAAACCAAAGTACCTATACCGTTGGCGATCTCTTTCCATTTTATAGAGCTCTCGGTTTTATCCGGTCTTTCATGCCCGGTTATCACCGCAAAACTGGAGGTAGAGTCACGATGCGTAACTGGGATGCCAGCATAAGCTGGTACAGCAATTGCTGATGTTACTCCAGGCACTATTTCAAAATCGATGCCGTGTTCCCTAACAAATAGTGCTTCCTCACCGCCGCGGCCGAACAAAAAAGGATCTCCGCCCTTTAAACGGGCTACCTTCTTTCCGGCTGAAGCCTTTTTAACTAAAAGTTCATTGATTTCTTCCTGTGAAAGGGCATGATTGCCGGATGCTTTTCCGACATATATCAACTCCGCTTCCGGGTTGGCCATAGATAGAATCCGGTCACCAACCAAACGGTCGTAAATAACCACATCCGCCCCGGCTAAAAGCTTTTTCCCTTTCAGAGTCAACAGCCCCGGATCACCAGGTCCTGCCCCGATTAGATATACACAACCATTTTTCACTTTAATCCACCCAATTCCTTAATTTGCGCCAGTATGCGCCCTGCACCACGGTCCAACAGCCGGGCGGCCAATTTTTGGCCCAGGGTTACGGCTTCCTGACTTAGCCCTGTATTGGCATCATAAAACAGTTCCCGGCCATCCAGGGAGGCAATCAGGCCTTGAATCTGGAGTTGATTGCCGGTAACTCTGGCCAGTGCAGCGATAGGCACCTGGCAACCACCCTGCAATTCATTCAGAAACGACCTTTCTGCACTGACTTCTACGAAAGTCTTCAAGTCATTAATCTTATTCAGCAAGGTCTGGACTTCAGAATCACCAGCTCTGGCTTCCACTGCAATAGCTCCTTGTCCCACCGCCGGCAGAATTACCTCTGGTGTCATTACCTCGGTTATATACTCATTAAAACCTAGGCGGGTAACACCTGCATAGGCTAAAATAATTCCATCCAGCTCCCGTTCAGCCATTTTTCTTATACGGGTCTCAATGTTACCGCGTAATTCTACTATATTTATATCAGGCCGGGCATGCTTTATTTGTGCCACCCTTCTCAGACTGGATGTACCTATACTGGCCCCCGGGGGTAAAGTACTGAGTGTATAGCCTTGATGCGAAATTAGTACATCATTAGGTTTCTCCCGGGGCAGAACCGCCCCAATACACAAGCCCGGAGGCAAAACTGCGGGAAGGTCCTTAAGGCTATGAACGGCAATATCAATATTGCCGTTTAGTAGTTCCTTTTCAATTTCTGCAGTAAATAAACCTTTGTCTCCTATTCGGGATAGGGCTACATCCAGGATTTTATCACCCTGGGTTTTAATTATTTTGAGGTCTATATCAATATCGGGATGCACGTATTTTAGACGCTCAGCTACATTTTCAGCTTGCCAGAGGGCTAACCGGCTACCCCTTGTTCCCAGCTTCACATTTTTCATAATATTCCTGCTCCTTGCTTTCCACCTGCAAATCAAATAGTTTTTTAACCACCTCGGCATAAAGATGACCCTCGTTAGTTGCGGCCACATTCTTTAGATTAATTACGGGATAATGCAGAAGTTGATTTACGATTGAATTAGCCATGGAGGAAATAACCTCCTGTTCACGCTGGGAAACTTTACCCAAGCGGTTAAAAGCCCTTTTTAGCTCATTTTGCTTAATTCTCTCTCCGGTTGCCTTTAACGCTGTAACCACGGGGATTACATAAAGAGTTGCCAACCACTCATTAAACTTGACCATTTCCTCAGCGATAATTTTTTCAGCTTCCAAAGAGGCTTTATATCTTTCTTTATAGTTGGCATCAACAACATTCTTGAGATCATCAATATCATAAATATGTACCCCAGTAATATCACGCAAAGCCGGGTCTATATCCCGGGGTACAGCAATATCTATCATAATAATCTTCTTGCCCTGGCGGGACTGCAGTACCTGGGCACAATTTTCTTTCTTCAGAACATAATGGTTCGCTGCCGTACAACTTATTACTATATCAGCTTCAGCCAGCTCATAAGCCAGAGCATCAAAACGTACCGCCCGCCCATTAAGACAGTTAGCCATATAAACTGCTTTTTCGTAAGAACGGTTGGAAACTATAACTGACTTTACCCCGTGATCCATCAGATAACGAGTAGTCAGTTCACTCATTTCTCCCGCACCTACTACTAAAACAGTCTTATCCGCCAGTCCTCCCAAGACGGATGAGGCCAGCTCTACCGCGGCATAACTGACTGAAACCGGGTGTTGATCAATGGCAGTATCGGTCCTGACCTTTTTACCGACATACAGAGCCTTTTGAAATAAAGCATTCAGCACTCCGTCGGAAGCTTTATAATCCATGGCTTTTTGATAAGCTTCCTTGACCTGTCCCAGGATTTGGGTTTCCCCCAGTATCATGGAGTCTAACCCGGCGGCTACCCTAAACAAATGAGAGATAGCATTGTAACAACTGGGTTGATAGGTATACTCACTGATGTTGTCTATGCCTGAATACTCTTCCATGAATGTCTTCAGGACCTTAAGGCCATCTTCCTGATTGCGGGCTGTGACGTAAATCTCGGTACGATTGCAAGTAGTTAATAAAACTACTCCTTCAATCTCCGGTCTATTGTTAAGATTTGTATAAACTCGTTCCAGGTCCGATTCCGTAAAAGCAAACTTCTCACGAATTTCAACCGGAGCTGAACGGTGGTTCAATCCTGTGAGTAGGACATACATTGTTCAATTCGCTCCCTTACCTTTTCTTTTTCCCCTGCCTTTAATAACTCTAATATGTCCGAATATACCAATGATGTAAGAATCCTTTTTCTCTCGGTAATATCACTTACTTCTGCTTGGATTTGTTCCCGCACTTTACCAAGCAGGTCAACAAATTCTCCATATTCATAAGTAATAATCTGCTCCAGCTCTTCACGCAATCTTTTCGCAAACAGGGGACTTTTACCCTCGGTAGAAATAGCGATTGCCAGAGATTTCTGCCTGACCAGCGATGGAACATAGAAATCACAGTTAGGTGGGTCATCTACTGCATTAACAAGTATTTGTTTCTCCCGGCATAGCTCCACAATGCGCTTATTTAATACCCGGTCATCGGTGGCTAAAAAGACCAGAAACACATCCTTTAGGTCAGATTCCCGAAATACTCTGGCCTCCCAGGACAAAACGCCTTGTTCTGACCAGTGCCTGATTTGATCTCCCGCATAAGGACTTACAACCTTAATACGAGCATCATAAAGCAGCAGATCGCCTGCTTTACGTTCTGCTACTTTACCTCCGCCGATAATTAAACAGTTCTTATGGTATAAATTCAAAAAAACCGGAAACAAATGTGTCATTATAACTCCTGATGATCCTAATAAAAACAAAAGGTCTGTGCATCAGACCTATTTACTTTCTTTCTTATCCATATCGTCAATTGCATCAATGTCTTCTTCTTTAGCTTTGCGGAAATTCTGCAGGGCTTTGCCCATGGACTGCCCCACCTGTGGTAACTTTCCAGGTCCAACTATAATGAGCACAATAACCAGAATTAATGCCAGTTCCCATGGTCCAAAATTACCAATAAGCCCAAACAAGCCGATTCCTCCTTTTTATTTGGTTCAAATATTAATACGCTGCCAAATTAATCTATCACCAATATTACTGTTATTATTACAAAACTATATAGGTTTGTAAAGTAATGTAACCTCAGCTACTTAAACTATTCCTTGCTATCCGGTCCGTCCTCCGCTGCCGCGGTTTCCTGCGGTTGGGGTGACTTACTTCTGCTCTTATCCCGGCCTTTACCGGGGCGGGAGAGTTTTGCCACCAATATGCTAACCTCATATAAGAGATACACCGGAACAGCCATCAATAGTTGGGAAACCGGGTCAGGACCGGGGGTAAGAGCAGCTGCCAGTATGACTATAGTTAAAATGGCATATTTTCGGCTTCTGGACAGCTTTTGCGGGGTTATTATACCCAACTTGGTTAAAAAGAAGACTATTACCGGAAGCTCAAAAACCAGGCCAAATGGTATGGTAAACGCCATAACAAAAGACACGTATTGATCAACTTTAAACATTGTTTCTAGATTTTTGCCGGCTATATAAATAAGGAAGTTTAAGACTAATCTCAATATTCCGAAATAAGCAAATAAAACACCGGAAGTAAACAAAATTATCGAAGTGGGTAACAATATGTATACATATTTTCTTTCATGGGGAAAAAGAGCCGGTTTAACAAACCGCCAAATGGCCCATGCTACTACCGGAAAGGCAAACACTACTCCTCCCAGCAGTGATAATTGCAGCTTAACAAAGAAGGCTTCCGTCACCCCGGTAACTATCAGGCGTTCGTTTAGAGAAGTCAGGGGGGATAGTATTATCTCTAGTATTTGTTCGTTGAAAGAGAAGCAAAAAACAGCGGCAATGATAATCGCCACCACACTGATGATTAAGGATTTACGCAATTCCTCCAAATGTTCGATAATGGTTTGTTTTTGCTCTGATGATAAATCGGATAAAGCCAAATTTTGCCCCCCTCGGTTAGAATTTGCGGGTGAGTATAAAATCAGTTATCTCCGACAATGTTTTCGTAACCGGAGCCACCGGTAACAGGCTTAACTGGTGCTGTGCCTTTTCGGCATACCGTCGGCTGACATCATAAGCATAATCGATTCCTTGTGATTTAGTAACAATATCAATGATGGTGTCCGCTTTACTGATACACAATTCCGGTGAGGCTAGTAACATTTCCAGTTCTTCCCGGCGCGAATCATATTTTAGAGCATATAAAGCCGGTAAAGTAATTACTCCCTGTCTTATATCACTGCCCACCGGTTTCCCCAGGGTTTTTTCATCAGCAGTAAAATCAAGTATATCATCAGTAACCTGAAAAGCCATACCTAAATAGTAGCCGTATTTAGTAAGTACCACTATTTCCCTGTCCGGGGCATTGCTGACCATTCCGCCCAACTGACAGCTAACCGAAATAAGCAAAGCAGTTTTGCGTTCGATGCGCCGCAGATAATCCTTGAAGCTTTGCTTGACATTATAGCAACTAAGCATTTGGATTATTTCCCCTTCGCATATCTTCATACTGGCCAGAGCCAGTACATCGACAATATCGCTCCGGTTGTATTGGGCCACCAAGTGCAGTGATTTGGCCAAAATATAATCCCCGGCATAGATGGAGACCCGGTTGCCCCACTTACTTTTTACGGTTGCTGCCCCCCGCCTGGTACTAGAGTTATCAATCACATCATCATGAACCAAACTGGCCATATGAATTAATTCCAGGGCGACCGCCACAGGTATTACCTTATCCAGGGAGTCATTGTAAAGTTTGGCAGCCAGCAAAGCAAACGCCGGTCTTAACCTTTTACCACCGGCCTTAAGCAAGTGTGTCGAGGCTTGTTCCAGAATAGGCAGTTCGGTATCTATACTAGCAACCAGGTTACGCTCAACCATTTTCAGTTCTTTTCTTATCGGATTAAAAAACCTAAAATCCATCTTATCCCCCTTAGTTACAGCAAAATAGTGCTAATTATGATGTATTATTGTTTATATCTTTTAAACAGGTTATGATAAATTCCCATGCTATCCAGTACCTTGCCTACCAAAAAATTGACCAAATCTTCTATGGTTCTGGGGTTATGATAAAATCCAGGCATAGCCGGTATTATATGAACGCCCATATCAGCCAGAGTCAACATATTGCGTAAATGAACTGAACTCAACGGTGTTTCGCGGGGCACCATAATAAGCCGCCTTTTTTCTTTTATAGCCACGTCCGCCGACCTTTCGATTAAATTATTGGACAGACCGCCCGCTACTGCGGCCAAAGTTGACATAGTAGTGGGTATGATAACCATACCCTCAGTAATAAAAGACCCACTGGCAATTTTAGCCGCTATGTCGGAATTATCATAAAAGAACACTTTTTCCCCGTCAATATACTTGCGCCATACTTGCATCCAGTCATCGGCATATTCCCAGCCCAATTCCTGCTCGGCAACAATCAAAGCCGGTTTGCTGGCAATAATATGAACCTCGTTATCTCTCTCGGTCAATTCTTGAATGAGCTTTACTGCATATACTATTCCACTAGCTCCGGTAATCCCGATTACATACCTGGACAATTTATACCTCCAATAATAAGTAGGAAGCAAGAGAAATGACGGTTTTCCCGCTCCCTATAATATATCAATTAAAGCCATAATAAAAATTACCAATCCTACCCAGCGGTTTATCTTAAATGAGGCGAAATTCACCCTGCTCAAGTCGCCGGGTTTCACAATTACATGTTCGTAAGCCAGAATTACTGCCGCAAACGCCACCCCTGAGTAAAACCATATCCCCAGCTCCAATATCAGGCCAGTGAGAATAAGAAACAATATAGTAAAGATGTGAAAAGCGGTTGAAAAAATCAGGGCTCCCCTTTCCCCAAAACGAGCAGGGATGGAATGCAAGTGGTTGGTACGATCAAACTCAATATCCTGACAGGCGTACATGGTGTCAAAGCCTGCTATCCAACAGGCTACAGCCATGCCCAAAACCACCGGCTGCCAGTCAAAAGTTCCGCTGACCGCGATCCAAGCTCCCACCGTTCCCATACCAATAGCCATACCCAGTATTAAGTGACACCACCAGGTTATCCTTTTCGTATAGGAATATCCCCAGAGAACCAAAACTGCCAGGGGGGCTAACTTTATACACAAATCATTGAGCTGCCCGGCGGCATAAAAAAGAATAATAAAAAACACCAGTACCAGTGCCCATATAGGCCTGACCGGCAACTGGCCTGAAGCCATAACCCAATGGCTGGTACGAGGATTGGCCCGGTCTATCTCCCGATCAATTAACCGGTTAAGACATAATGCCGCACTGCGCGCAGCGACCATGGCTACGGTTATCCATACCAGCTGGTATATGGTAGGCCAGGTTTTCACCGCCAGGAAGGCACCCAAATAGGCAAACGGCAAACCAAACAGGGTATGCCCGAAATCAACCATGTCCAAAAATTTTTTGATTTTACTCAAGACCGTACTCACTCCATCTGCTGTCTACTAGATCGACAATATCCTTACTCATAACAATATCCTGCGGCCATTCCCGGGTATGACCCTCACCTATCCATTTGCGGGTGGCATCAAATCCCATCTTGGAGCCCATCAGCGGCAGTGGTGCGGAGTGATCTAATACATCCAACGGTCCATCAACAATTAAAGTATCACGGCGCGGATCCACATTATTAAATACTTTCCACATTACTTCTGAAACATTCTGTACATTTACATCCGCATCGACTACTACAATAAACTTGGCAAACATCATTTGTCCCATTCCCCACAGCGAACTCATAACCTTTTTGGCATGTCCAGGAAAGGATTTTTTGATTGATACCAGTACACAGTTATGGAATACGCCTTCCATAGGCAAATGCATATCAACCACTTCGGGAAGCTGAAATTTGAGCAAGGGTAAAAAAATACGTTCGGTAGCCAGAGCCATGTAACAATCTTCCTGGGGTGGCTTGCCCACTATAGTGGTGGGATAAATTGGATTTTTACGGTGGGTAATACATTTTACATGGAATACCGGGTATTCGTCAGGAAGGGAATAATAACCGGTATGGTCTCCAAAGGGCCCTTCAACTCTGCGTTCCCGGGGATCAACATATCCTTCGATGACGATTTCAGCATCAGCCGGTACTTCCATATCAATAGTCTTACATTTTACTATTTCAACCGGTTTCTTACGTAGAAAACCGGCAAATATTAATTCATCAATATCTTTAGGTAATGGTGCGGTAGCTGCATAGGTAATGGCCGGATCTCCGCCGAGGACAACAGCGACTTCGGTTACCTTATCCTCTGAACAATGGCGGCGGTAGTTCTCCGCCCCATCGTGATGTAAATGCCAGTGCATACCAGTTGTTTTATCATCATATACCTGCAGCCGGTACATACCCAGGTTTCTTTTGCCGGTTTCCGGGTTTTTGGTATAAATCTGTCCCAGGGTTATGAATTTACCGGCGTCGTCAGGCCAGCATTTAAGGACAGGAAGTTTGGCCAGCGAAGGATCATTATCAACAACCTCCTGGCAGGATGCGCTTTTGACCATACGGGGCATAAACGATGATAATTGTGCCAGGCGAGGCAAAACCTTTACTTTTTCCAGCAGTGAATGAGGAACATTATCGGCTATTTCCAACAAATCCATAATATCAGCAGCTATATCATCCAATCTATTTACTCCCAGGCTGAGTGCCATGCGTTCCACACTGCCCATAGCATTAATAAGGACGGGCATTGTCGAACCCTTTACCTTTTCAAAAAGCAAAGCAGGCCCGCCGGCCTTGCTAACTCTATCGGTAATCTCGGTTATTTCCAAAACTGGATCAACCTCTGTGGTTATCCTTTTCAATTGTCCTCTTTGCTCTAGCGCCAGTATAAATTCTCTAAGATCTTTATATGCCATTGTTACCTCCTCCAAACAACGCTGAAATCGATTATACTACTACCGCCACATTTTCTAGTCCGCAAATATTAGCATGCAGATTTCTGGTTACTTTGTGCAGAATGCTGTCCGGTGTATTATGGCTATCCTTAACCATCTCCAGTATCAATTCCGTCTTATGAATATAGTCCCGGGCTTCCTGCCGGGAGCAAGCATGGTTGCTCAGTTCCAGACTCATACCCAGATTATAGCCAAGTTTCCGGTATGCTCTCCTACTATCCTCCCCTAAACCTGATAGCTGGGCGGCAGTGTCGAAAACCGCTGCATAAAGAGGTGCTTTGGATTTTTTAATGACCTGATTCCTGTCCGCTTTTAATTTATACTGCAATATCATACCTTCGTCTAATTCACACATCATACTTGAAAAGGTGGACAGCAAACAACTTACATCTGATTCCACCAACAGCTTTAAAACCCGGCCGAAAATGTAATCTCCAATAAGAATAGTAAACTGCATATCATTGTTATATTGTTGTCCATCATCATCATCCCGGATTAGCTCGTGAATACAGTTGGAGAAATAGATGGTCCTGAAAATGTTCGCTAGAGCAATGGCTGTTCTGTGGTTTAAGCCAAAATACCTGTACACCTGCAACACTACTGCCGGCAACACCTTCCAGGTAAATTCATCTTTTATACGGTTATGATAAACACATATATCATCCCACCAGTTAAATAGAGACTGCTTAAACAGCTTGTCTACACTCACTAAATCGGAATTAATCTCGCTGGAAAAAAGAAACTTCATTAATTATCCTCCTCAAACTAGCTCCAAACCAATAATAGCCCATTATCAATAGTTATTCTACATCACATTATTAAATTTTTTCCGTATTTCAATTAATTTATTTTTGCTATTCCTAATTATATTAATTAAACGTAAATATTAAAATAGAATCTTTTAGTCGATGCATATCCTAAATAGGATCGGAAATCAGAAAAAAATAAGGTCCTACTTGTGATAATACAAGTAAGACCTTAGGAATGGTGATTATTATAGTCTAATCTTCTTCGGTCTACTAAAATAGTATCCCTCCTAAATGTTTACCACCCTGCGTTCTTCCTGTTCTTTAAATAATCCTCTTTTTAATTCTTGTGCATCCACGTATTCTGCACCAAACATCTCCGCCAGATAATTGCAAGCATCCCATGGGTTAACTTTTTCTCCACAGGTAAAAACATCTACCGCCGCATATCCTAACTCCGGCCAGGTGTGAATCGCAAGGTGTGACTCAGATATCACAACTACTCCGCTAACCCCCTGGGGGCTAAACTTGTGAAATACCAACTCTCTGATCTCAGCGCCAGCCTCTAAAGCGGCATTGACCATGATATCCTGAACCTTATCGATATCATTCAACACCTCAAATCGACAACCGTGTACTTCGGCTAAAACATGTCGCCCCAAAGACTGCAATAACGTTGCCTCCTTTCAAATTTTTTCCCAAACCTCCTTTTCGGCCAAACATACATGTAGAATTTTAGCATACTTACCTAACATGTCAATAAATATAAACTTAAATTTTCGTTAAGAACCTTCCCTGTTTTTCACCCTGACACCTGCCTGGGTAATAAAATATTTATCCCAGATGATTGATAATATTGCTCAGGCCGTGCAGGAATTCCTTTTGATTTTCCTCGCCAATCAGGTCAAAAAGAAGATTATTAACTTCAGAGCCTATTTCTACCACTTCACTAGCCGTCTGCCGGCCCTTGTCGGTAATAAAAATTCTAATTGCCCGGCGATCCCTGTTGTCCAGGCGTCTTTCCACCAGGCCTTCTTTTTCTAGTTTATCAATCAATACCGTCATGGAAGAGCTGTCAATTAAACACTTCTCCCCGATTTCTTTTAATGTCAAACCATCTGCCTTAAGCAGGTTTGATAAAATGAAGGATTGGGGAATACTTATTCCTAAAGATTGAAGCCTATCGCTAATTGTCTTGTCAATTTTTTTTGTCGCGGCCCGCATGCTAAAGTAAATCGAACTGGTCAGCTGCACCATAACCAAAAGCTCCTTTGAAAGTAAAATTGTTTATGTTTATAGTATAAAGCTACGGGATAATTTGTAAATATCATTAACTTTTGGCTATGATTAATTGGTGATTTCCACTATATATATTCTTAATGCATTAATATTCAGAGCTGTCATGAATAGTGCCTTACAGTACGAAATATTTTCAGCCCTGATACTTGTATTTACACCGCTTGAATGTTATTTTAAAGTATAAATATATAAGCGATGATGGAAAATAGTAGCCAGATGTTATAGTTACAGAGAGTCGGTAAAGGTGGAAACCGATACTGTATATCTGGTGAATGGGCTCCGGAGCTGCCAAAGCCTAATGATTGCTTCATTAAGGCAGTGCCGGTTTCCCCGTTAAAGGAAGGTAGTTGTCTTTCTACCTATTTGAAGTGGATCTCTGATCAAAAAGGGTGGTACCGCGGAAAAACTCCGTCCCTTATGATTAGGGGTTTTTTTATTGTAGGGATTATTACTAGGGAGGTTTTTTATCATGCCAAAAGCAAAAAAAAGAATTCTTACCGGAGACCGTCCGACAGGCAGCCTGCATTTGGGTCATTATGTAGGCAGTCTGGCGAATAGAGTTAAATTACAGCAACAATATGAAAGTTTCATTATTATTGCCGATGTTCAGGCTTTAACCACTAATTTCGAAAAGCCGGAGAACCTGAGCCGTGATACTTACCAAATAGCCACTGACTATCTGTCCGCAGGACTTGATCCTGATTTATCCACCATATTTATTCAAAGCATGGTGCCGCAGATACACGAACTTACTATGTACTTTTCCATGTTCACATCGGTAAATGTATTGCGCCATAACCCGACCATAAAAACTGAAGCAGCACAGCACGGATTCCAGGATATGACCTATGGATTTCTGGGCTATCCGGTAAGTCAGTCAGCCGACATAACCGTTTTTAAAGCTGATCTGGTGCCAGTAGGCGAAGATCAGATACCCCACATTGAACTTACTCGCAAGATTGTTCGGCGGTTCAATGATTTATATAAGCCCGTATTAGTAGAACCTGAAGCACTAATCGGGGAAGTTCCCCGGTTGATTGGTCTGGATGGTAAGGCCAAGATGAGTAAGAGCCTTAATAATGCCATTTTTTTAGCTGATGATGCCGATACGGTTAACAATAAGGTACGCAATGCAGTTACTGATCCGGCCAGGATTAGAAAAACCGATCCCGGTCACCCCGAAATATGTACTGTATTTGAATACCATAAAGTTTTTAATGCTCATGAGGTTTGCCAGACGGAAGCTGACTGCCGCCAGGGTGGTATTGGTTGTGTAGCCTGTAAGAAACGACTAGCCGCTCAAATTAATACCTTGCTCGAGCCCATGTGGGAGAGACGCATTAAATATATAAACAATCCCAATCTGGTCCGCGACATATTAATGGAAGGGACAAAACGCGCCTATAAGGCAGCAGAGGAGACTATGCAGGAAGTAAGGGAAGCCATGAAGATAAATTATTTCGATATGCCGATTCCTATGTAGGAGACATAATTCTGTATATTGTATTTCCATCCTGCGGAATGTAATTCCGTTGACACTCAAACAGATGCCGCCATATAATTTAACTATACTCATTTGGATTTGTGTTTCATTACGCGGAATTCCAAATGAAACATATCCTAATGAAGGGATGGAAATTATAATGTCATACATTCAAGAAGTATTCCACCAAGTCGTGGAAAGAAATCGTCATGAGATCGAATTTCATCAGGCTGTAAAGGAAGTTCTGGAAAGCCTGGAGCCAGTTTTGGAAATGCACCCGGAATACCAGAAAGCAGGCATATTGGAAAGACTGGTCGAGCCGGAAAGACAGATAATTTTCCGGGTGCCCTGGGTAGATGACAATGGCAAAGTCCAAGTAAACCGCGGTATGCGCATACAGTTTAACAGTGCCATCGGACCCTACAAGGGCGGATTGAGACTTCATCCTTCGGTTTATACTGGTATTATTAAATTCCTGGGGTTTGAACAAATCTTCAAAAATTCCCTTACCGGCCTGCCCATTGGCGGAGCCAAAGGCGGAAGTGACTTTGACCCCAAGGGCAAATCAGACATGGAAGTAATGCGATTCTGTCAGAGTTTTATGACTGAACTTTATCGTCATATAGGTGCTGACATTGATGTTCCTGCTGGTGATATCGGCACCGGTGCTCGTGAGATAGGATATCTTTACGGCCAATACAAAAGGATAACCGGCCTTCATGAAGGAGTGCTTACCGGTAAAGGGCTAACTTATGGCGGAAGTCTGGCCAGGACGGAAGCTACCGGCTATGGGCTGGTTTATTTTGTAGATGAAATGCTCAGAGCCCGAGGCAAGAGCTTCAAGGATGCTACGGTAGTTATTTCCGGTTCCGGTAATGTAGCTATTTATGCACTGCGAAAGGTCCATCAGCTGGGCGGCAAAGTGGTAGCCGTATCAGATTCCAATGGCTATATCTATGATAAAGCTGGTGTGAAACTGGAAACCGTCCAACGCATTAAAGAAATTGAAAGAGGCAGAATTAAAGAATACATTAAACATCATCCCCAAGCACAATATTTTGAAGGAAAAGGAATATGGAACATCAAATGCGATATTGCCCTGCCTTGTGCCACCCAGAACGAACTGGATGAACAGGATGCTAAAGCCCTGGTAGCCAACGGCTGCTTTGCTGTAGGCGAAGGCGCTAATATGCCCTGTACACCTGAAGCCGCCCACATATTTATTAATAATAAAGTTATGTTTGCCCCGGGCAAAGCTGCTAATGCCGGCGGTGTTGCTACCTCCGCATTGGAAATGTCTCAGAATAGTATGAGATATTCATGGACATTTGAAGAAGTAGATGCCAAACTTAAAAACATTATGGTCGGAATCTATAACAATGTCAGCCAGACAGCCAAAAAATATGGATTTGAAGATAATTTAATCGTTGGTGCCAATATTGCAGGATTTCTAAAAGTGGCTGATGCCATGATGGCTCAGGGTGTCGTGTAAGTCCTTTGATACCCTTATAAACCCCACCCGGGGAAATAACTTAGGAATTTCAGAAATGGGGTTACTACATAGTGACCCTGTTTCTTTTTATGGTCTTGTAAGATTTGCAAATAACCACCGTGTTGTTTAGAATAAGTGCAAACGTTTAATTTAGCTCGGTAATATAAATTAAATAGAGGAGAAGGAATTATGCCAGACTCTGGTAGGACAACATCTATTGATTCTGCTGCCGCTGCGGCTGAAGATTCCAAAACAGTACAATCGGTAGAAAGAGCCTTAAGTATTATTGAGGCTATGGCACAGTACGGTATTCCGATGAGTCTGGGTGAATTAGCCGCTCGGGTGGATTTAAAGCCCAGTACTGTACACCGCCTTTTAAGTACCTTAATGGCTAAAGGTTTTGTTAACCAGGACGACAACAGCCGCTATAAATTATCTATTAAGCTTTTCGATATAGGCAATACCGCCACCTACGCCATGGATATTAAGGAAATAGCCAGTCCCTTTATGCGTGAATTATTGGATAAATGCAATGAAACCGTTAACCTGGCTGTACTAGACCAGGACGAGGTAGTTTATATTGACCAGTTGGAATCTAACAATATTGTCATTGTAAAAATGTTTGCCCGTATAGGCAACCGTGGTCCCGCCTATTGCACCGGATCAGGCAAGGTCCTTTTGGCCGGTTTGAGCCCGGAAGATCTGAATAAATATATCTCCCATGTAAACTTGCAGAAATTCACCAGTGATACTATTACCGATCCGGCAATGTTAGTCAAAGAACTAGCCCGGGTGCGTAGAGAAGGCTATGCACTGGACCTGGGAGAACGTGATGAAGGTGTACGCTGTGTCGCTGCTCCCATTAATAACCATGAAGGTCAGGTCATGGCCGCATTAAGTGTTTCCGGTCCCAGCATGCGCATGACTGCTTCTTACATAAATAATGAACTTACTCCCCTGGTAAAAGATATGGCATCCCGGATTTCGGAGAAAATGGGCTATAAACCCGGCTAGGTTTTACTTTTGCCAATCTGCCTGACTGCGCTTAATTACCTATAGCTTTAATGACCGTAATAATCTAATAGTTGTCCGCGCATCTCATTCCCCAGTCGGTTAACTTTGTCCGTGACCAGTTGTATTAATACTTACAATCAGATAACCTAATAGTATTACAGGATTATCCAAAGGAGTGATTATAGTGCAAGAAACAGCCCGGTTCCATTTGCATTTTATTAATCAGGAGCAGCATTTGATGTTGCCTACAGTCACATCTATTATTGTTACCCAAAATTTGTATGACATTTTGTTCCAATATGTTATTACGGAAGAAAAAGAGGCCAAACTTAAGGAATTTATAGGTATGCTGGAGTCACATATTAAGAGCAAATCAAGCGGGCCCTTTTCCCGTTCTCTGGCCGATCTGGAATTTCTTGACGAAGGCCTGGAAGAGCTGCGGCTGCTTAATTGGATGGAAGTACCGGTGGCAGTTTTTGAAGTTGATATTGAGGGCCTCCTGCCTGAGGATGAACTATATGAGGAGGAGTTTAACAAAATACTTAATTATTTGGAAAGCCTTTTCATTTTTAACCGCAAGCCGGATTCAAACCAAATTTACGTCTACCCGCAGCGGTTGGCCGGATATTAGGACCAGCCCCGGGAAAACCGGCCCAAACTACGGCCGGTTATCCTGGTGCTATCGATAAACTATTTCTAACCAAGGTTTAGCTGTTTTAATATGCCAGTAAGGCTTCCCGCAGTAGCTTGGCTCCTAATATTGATGTATTATCTCCTTTTTCATAAGGGGGCGAAACCTCAACTACATCAAAGCCCACAATATTCAATTCGGCCAGCTCCCGCAAAGCCTGCAATAATTCCCGCGAAGTAAAGCCACCCGGTTCAGGAGTGCCGGTGCCAGGCGCAAATGCCGGATCAACAATGTCAATATCAATGGTCAGATATACCGGCCGTTGGTTTACCTTATTCTTTACTTCCTCCAAAACCGAGCCGAGTTGGTCTAAATACAGGTTAGTCATTTGTCGTGCATAATCCATTTCTTCCCGGGTACCAGACCTGATTCCCAGCTGAAATAAGTTACCCCTGCCTACCAGTTCAACTATGTGCCGCATAACCGAGGCGTGAGACAGGGTTTCACCCAGGTACTCTTTACGCAAATCAGCATGAGCATCCATTTGGATAACCACTAATTCGGAATACTTTTCCCGGTAAGCCTTTACGGCCGGCAAGCTCACCAGATGTTCGCCGCCCAGGGCGAAAACTTTCTTGTCCTGGGACAGGAAAGCCCTTACCACGGTTTCCATCCGGTACAAACTCTCGCGAACATTTCCAAACGGGATAATCACATCACCAGCATCATAAAAGTTGATATTATCAAGCGTCTTATCCTGATAAATACTATACTCTTCCAGGCCTTCAGAAACTTCTCTTATCCGGTAAGGACCTAAACGGGTTCCCGGGCGAAAGCTGGTAGTGGCATCCATAGGCAGACCTATAATGACCTTTTCACATGCTGACAACTCATGACTACTGCCCATAAAAACGGCTTTGCGTTCAAGCAGTTCCATGGCCTTAACACTCATACTAATCCACCTTGGCTAATAGTTGTTGTACAAAAGGCGGCAGTATAAATGCAGCTTTATGAATATCCGGAGTGTAATACTTGTAATCAACGCTCGGGGTAGAGACTACTTTTTCCGGGTCGTGTTTTTTTGAACCTATGGTGAAGCTCCACATACCACTGGGATAAGTAGGTACATAAGCCAGGTAAAATTTAGTTATGGGGAACACATGTTTAATCCCGCCATAAGCCATGGAGATGATATCTTCATTGAAAAACGGGGATTCGCTTTGTACAACCAGCATACCGTCATCATGAAGTGCTTCATAGACGTTCTGGTAAAATGGTTTAGAAAACAGCTGTACTGCAGGTCCAACCGGGTCGGTGGAATCCACTATAATAACATCAAAGGAATCCTTGTGGTTTTCAATGAATTTGATTCCGTCATCATTTATTACCCTGGCTTTGGGGTCGTCAAAGGAGCATGACAACGCGGGGAAAAAGTCCCGGGAAGCTTGAATCACCCGCTTGTCTATATCCACCAGGGTAGCCGTTTTCACCGCCGGATGTTTTACTACTTCGCGTAAAGCCCCGCCGTCGCCACCGCCGATTATTAAAACATTGGCGGGTGCGGGATGAGAATATAAAGCCACCGAGGTAATCATCTCGTGATACACAAATTCATCCTTTTCCGTAGTTTGAATGGCTCCATCCAAAATCAGCATATTGCCAAACTGCTCAGTTTTTACTACAGCTAATTCTTGAAATTCGGTTTGTTCAAGCCTTAAGGTTGCAATAGTCTTACAGCCGATAGTCAACATCGGGGTTTGATATTCGGTTATCCATAAATCCATTTCTATTCCTCCTTAACCTGGCCATTGTACTTAAATACCAGATTTATTCTGCTAGTACCATAAAGGTACTGCGGCAAATGCGCAGCCAATATTTTCTACAATGTGGTCGCAGGCAGCGGTTTTGATTTCATCAAGCTCCAATCCTCTAATTTCAAATGCTTCCTTAACCATTTCGGTAACCTTTGCCTCGGCTTCTTCTTTAGTACATCTCCCAGAAAATTCCATTATTACCCCAAAATTATTCCTGGCTATTCCTACTGCCACTGCCGCAGCTATAGTAACGCCTTTTTCCTTGCAGGTTATGGCACCATAAGCTATTGGTACCAAAGAACCGGGCGGAATGGTTAAATCGGGATCATATTCACAAGCCGGAGGTAGTATGCTACTTACTCTTAATAAATTAGTGTTGCCCACCCGGGCTTTGAGCAGAGCGCCGTCAAATGCGGTAAGTTCAGTCCTTCCTTCACAGGATGCTGCCGTAACAAAGTATTTCTTTGGTAATGGTAACAATATTAACCCCTCCAGATTTTATTTGCACAATAGAGTTATTATAAACAAAATATGTTTAAAAATAAATTATTTTTTACTATTGTGGCAAAATTTAATATGTAAAGTTGAAGTTAATGTTAAATCTTACTGCTCTTTATTTTTTATCACTTTTACATAAACTATGATAAAAAGGAGGCAGTTTTATGCGCATCAGTGATCCCAATAAGCTTGTCGGCAGAATTATTGACATTAAACCAGGACCAGATATGACCCATGTTACCATTGATGTTGGCGACCAAGCCGTTATTTCTACCATTACCAGCTCGGCTGCTAAAGACCTCGACCTGCATAATGGTGATGAAGTATTCACTTTATTTAACTCAACTTCGGTTTCCATTATTAAAGATAACAAGGGTTGATTAAACATAAGGTTATTAAGCCGCAAGCCAACAATCGTGAACCCGGTGTTAAACACCGGGTCCATTTATTAGTTTATCAGCCTTTGTATTCTTTAATAAAGTCCAGGAAATAATTAACCGATTTGCGACGTGCTTTCTGACGGGGATAAATTACATAAAAAAACCTTTGCGTGTTTGCCGCATCTAGTTTCAAGGCTTTAAGTCTGCGGCGGGGATCAATTTTGGCTACGGCCCAGTGCGATAAAATGGAAATACCCATGCCTGACTCCACTGCCGCCAGAACTGCTTCTGTACTCCCTGCCTCTATATATATGTTCATATCATCTTTCTTAATTGCGTGGGCTGCCAGAAGCTCCTCTACGGCTCGTTGGGTTCCAGAGCCTTTTTCCCGAAAGATCCATTTTTCTGAAATCAGGTCGTTTATTTTCACCTTTTGGGCCCGGGCCAGTTTATGAGTTTCAGGCACGACAACTACAAGCTCGTCATCTAACCACTTAAATCCTTCAACTTTGCGGTTGCTGATCCAGCCGCCTACTACACCTACATCCAATTCTCTTTCACTGATTTTGGCAAATATCCTCTCTGTATCAGCAATATCAAGACTGATACTTACATTGGGAAATTTGTCTTTGAATTTTTTCAGTGCCGGCGGAATTATATACTGTCCAGGAATAGTACTGGCACCGATACTTAAACTGCCTTTGCGGCTTTCCGATACTTCTTCCATGGCCTTTTCGGCCTTATCTACCGACTTGATAATCTCCCGGGCGAAATTATATAAAATCTCCCCGGCTTCAGTCGTTTTTAGCCTTCGCCCTGACCGCTCCAAAAGCAGTACTCCATACCTGTCTTCCAATGCCTGTATTTGTTTAGTAATCGCTGGTTGGGAAAGCCCAAATTCATCGGCTGTACGGGATAAGTTTTGAGTCTCAACTACCCTGACATAGGTTTTCAGAAGATTCAGATTCAAATGTCCACCCCCGCAACGAACTATTTACCTTAAAAATCCTTCCAAAATAGTGTTAATCGCCTCCTGCTCGGTTAGTCCCAGGGACATAAGCTTTATAAGCTGTTCTCCGGCTATTTTGCCAATGGCCGCTTCATGAGTTAACACTGCCTCAGAATTTTCAGCTGATAATTCCGGTACTGATTTTATGGTGGCATCATCCATGATTATGGCATCACATTCAACGTGTCCGAAACATTCCGTCTTGCCCACCAGGGTAGCATGAAATACCTGGGAGGAGACATTTTGGGCTACAGATCTCGATAATACCTGAGCTGTACCGCCCCTTCCGGTGATTATCATTTCTATTATCGATTCCGCATGTTGACTGTTCTGGGTTAACAACTTCTCGATTATTTTTAAATTGCCTTTATCATGAATAAAAGCCTGAGTTTTGCGAATAGTGTCGTCGACACCTTTAATCTGGACCATTTCCATCTCGGCTGTAGCACCTTTTTCGACAGTAACCACAGTGGTCGGATTGAGTATCCGCTTGCCAGTTCCTTCCCCTTCGCCATAATGTTTCTCAATATATTGCATACGGGCACCCTTTTTTACGATTATTTCATGTATCCCGTCATGCTGGGAATGGCTGTGGCTGTCATTGTGTATCCCACAACCGGCAATAATGGTTATATCGGCATCCTCACCAACTATAAAGGTATTATATACTTTGTCAATAAGCCCAGGAGAAGTAAGTAAAACCGGCACATGTACAGTCTCATTGCGCGTACCGGGCTTTATTTCAACCGTTATACCTGGTTTTCCTTCCTTAGGAATGATAGTAATATTAGACGATGATTTCCGTACCGCTGCCTGGCCGTTAAGCCTTATATTGACAGCTCCGCTGGGAACACCCCTTAAATTACTTACTGCATTCAGTAGTTCGATATCCAAAGGATTAAAGTTCATAAATCATTTCTCCTCGACATTGTTCTTTCATCTTGCACCTGATATCATCCCTTATCAGGGGCCATATTTCATCAGTGGTGCCACGGGTCTCAACTATTCCGTCTTCAACCACAATTATCTCGTCACAGATGGGAATAACATTCTCGTTATGAGTAATTATAACCGCCGTACGCTCCGGATTATCCTTGAACCTTTCCATGATAATACCTATTAACCTTTGAATGGTCCAGAGATCCACCCCGGCCTCCGGTTCATCAAAAATACTAATAACCGAATCCCTGGCTAATAGCTGGGCTATCTCGATTCTTTTCATTTCCCCACCGCTAAGTCCAGGACCAACACCACGATCCAGATAATCTTCCGGGCAAAGCCCAACATCCCGTAAATGTGTCCGTATACGAACATTATCCAGCCCGGGGGCGGCTATATTTATCAGGTCCTTAACGGTCAGGCCCTTAAAACGAGGAGGCTGTTGAAAAGCGTAAGCAATACCCTTTTTGGCACGCTCGGTAACATTGAGCTGGGTTATGTCTTCGTTATCAAGATAAACCTTGCCTTCCGCCGGTTGGTAGATACCCATTATTATTTTGGCAATAGAGGTTTTTCCTCCTCCATTAGGACCGGTAACGGCATAGATTTTACCTTTTTCAAACTCAATATCTACACCCCGTAATATCTCTTTGTTTTCTCCATTTCCATTACTTACCTGCATTCTAATGCCTTCAAGTTTCAACATTTTTTATTAACCTCCATCAATTGCCACATATATGATTATCATTGTAATTTTATCATAAATAGTGGTTATAATCCTAATTCCATACCGGCGGCAAATAAGCTTATACAGTGACTTCCCTAAGAGATCGTTACCCGGTTTATAGGTCAGGAATATTATATCCTATTCCGGGGTTTATAGCTAAAAAAAGAGGATTTTTCTGTCAGCCATAAACTCCGCCAAACCGCCCAGAGTGAATTATTGATTTTTGGCGCATGAAGGACAATACCCGTATAACTTTAGTTCATGATCGACTATTTCGAAACCTTGCTGCTCAACATGTTGCTCCAAACTGACCAGCAGATCTTCCTCCACTTCAGTAATTTTTCCACAGCCCAGGCAAATTATGTGATGATGCTGGTGCTGCTGGTCACTGGACAGCTCGTAACGAAATTTATCCGAGTCAAACATAGTTTTATAGACAATATCAATGGCAGCCAGCTTTTCCAGAGTTCTATAGACAGTAGCTATGCCTATATTAGGAAGCTTTTCGCGGGCTGCATTAAAAACTTCTTCAGCGCTGAGATGACACCCTTTGTTTTCCAGCATAACCTGGAGAACAGCCATGCGCTGATCAGTTAATTTGTAATTATTCTTAATTAATCTTTCTTTTATTCTGTTTCCAAACATACCGATGCCTTCTCAATAAGTATGACAACCATATCTTAGTCTTTATTATATCTTAATGGCTTGTACTTTGAAACATGGCTGCTTGCCGCCGCTTACATTCATTATTGTCAACCGCTTTGTTTACTCAGGCTCCGTATCTGGATCAAACCCGGCAGCAACTGTTTGATCCCAAAAAAAGACGCCGCCAGGATACGTTGGTTTACTGTACCCTAGGACGCTTTTGTCCTTACCGTTTATGGTTTTACATTTCAAGCAGCAAATACTTATTACAAATTATTTTATAACCTCTAAAGTAAGGAAATCATCTAGGTAAGCCACCCTCTGGTCTTAAGGGCAACGGAATTCAAGGTACTTTTTTTTGAGTACGCCCGCCCGGAGTCTAAGGCTTTAGTACAAGACGGCGCAGCTTTTGGTGATAAAGATAGTTTGAACTTACTTTTTCCGTAAGTCCTTTATGGTAGCCTTGCTTTTCAAACTATCCACATATTCATTTATAGCTGCGGTCTTTTTTTCTTTCTCTAACCGAGCTTTTATCTCATCTTGTACTTCAGCCAGGGTCTTTTGATGCTCTGGCTTTCTATCCCCAGCCTTGATTATATGGTAGCCAAATTGGCTCTTTACCGGGGTTAACGTCATTTGTCCAGGTTGTAGTTTAAGAGCCGGAATTTTAAATTCGGGTACAAAATCGGTGTTTTCATTGAGTATTCCTAAATCACCGCCCTTGTCTTTACTTGGGCAGATAGAATATTGTTTAGCCAGCTGGGTAAAGTCCCCTCCATTATTAATCTTGCCAATAATATCTTTAGCCTCTTTTTCGGTATTTACAAGGATATGGTATATTTCTATACCACCCGGTTCAATGAAGGCAGTTTTATTTTTCTCATAGTACTGCTCAATATCCCCCTGGCTTACACTAATCCCCCGGGTAACTTCATTCTCCACCTTTTGCCAGAGCAGTTCATCCTTTATTAACCCCCGCAAACCACTTTCATCCAGTTTCCGGTCCTTTAAGAATGTGCTGTAACCGTCTTGATCGCGCTGGTTGTTAGCTTCCTTAAAATTCTTTAAGCTGCTGTCAACCTCTCTATCAGACACTTTTATTCCCCTTTTTTCGGCATCCTCTTTGATCAACCTTTGCAGCACCAGAAGTTCAAATGCCTGATCCTCTATTCGCGCAATAACCTCCTTGTCTTTGGTTATATCTAATGGTTTTCCCTGGCTAGATTCATACGAAGCTTTAATTAGGTTAATACGCTGATCCATTTCTTCGGTGGTTATTTGGTAACCGTTGACCTCTCCCACCGTATCTGATTTACTGCATCCGGCCAAAGTAAGCAAGGCCAATACTGTAAAAACAACAACAATATACCTGAATTGCAAACTTCTCCCCCCTCAGTGCTAATACAGTCAAAACCAAAACCTCTCCCAAATTATAACTATTTGAGGTCTTTTTCAATCTCCTTTTGAATTATCTCTTGAATGTCTGCAAACATTCTTACAAAGGAAGCTTCAGCGGAAAAGAACTGCTCGGCAATTTCTTCCCGGTTTAGCCGGGCAAATTCAAGAGTAACCTCCCTAACCTTGTCTCCGGAGGGATTCTCGCCCAGAGCCTGGGCCTTGTTTATTTCCATTTGCTGCTCCCGTAATTTTAACACCCGTTCTTTAGTATCCGGATTACTGTCCAGTACTTTTTTGGCCTCGACATATTTGTTATAAACTTCACTCTCGGTAATGGATCTGGCTAATGCATAAGCCTGATCATAAGGATTTAAACTGGTCATATTTACACTCCCCTTACTGATGTTGGTGTATAAGAATCTGCAAAGAAACCCGTCTTTCTACCTGCTGCTATAATTCAACCGCACAGGCATTGGTAAAAAGGAGGGTTTTCTCATGCTCCCCCATTTATAGCTGTCTAATAATACCTTCAAAAACAGATATTAAAAATATTCCATAAAAAACGCCACCGCCCAGAAGAGCCCCGGCAGTAATATGCTTTTTCGTAATTAATTCCACATATATAACCGCTGCTGACAGCAGGGCCAGAATAGCAGCAATAAATGCCCCTCCAGTAAGCTGCCAGTCAGTCATAAAAATACCAATGGCGGGAATCACTGAGCTTTGGAAAACCATGGCTCCGGTAATATTCCCCAGTGCCAGGGTATCTTTGTCCCGGGAGATCCATATAACGCTATTAAATTTCTCCGGTAATTCGGTAGCCACCGGGGCAATGATAAGTGCCAGCACAAATGCCGGTACACCATAGGTTACCGCTACCTGGGTGGTTGATTCAACAAAAAGATTTGCTCCACCCACAATGAAAACGAGAGCAATACCAATTTGCAGCAGTATTGTCGCCAGAGCCGGAGATTTTTGTTTGCGGGCGAAATACAAAGCCGGGACATCATCATCACCGGTTATATCTCTTTCCTCGGTTAATGTGCTATAAACATACCACAGGTAGGAAAAAATCATAAATCCAGCTATAGCTAATTGCCAGTGACGAAGTTCCGGGGGAAAAATGCCGGTAAGCACTGCTGCCGTAAATACAATAATAAAAAAGCCCAGGTCCCTTGATAAGGACGAATAATCAGCATGTACTTTGGTACCTGATTGCCTGCGCCGGCTGAACACCAAAACCGCCATACCGGTAACAAACATCGCCAGGGTGGACAACATCAAAGGTGCGCCCAGTATGGCACCTATACCGATTTCAGTACCCTTTTCATTGGCCCCGAATATCAGGGCTATTATCGGTATTACGGTTTCCGGCAGGGCTGTCCCGACAGCAGCTAAAACACTGCCTACGGCGCCTTCGGATAAGTTCAGTTTCTTACCCAGCCATTCAACCCCGTTGACAAACACCTCTGCACCCACCAGAATGATACCCAGGCTAATTATCAAAATTGCTATACTTGTCATAACCTTTTACTCCTTAAAAAATTAATCATATTGCGGTCAAATATTTTTTACGGCCGTCGAACCGGATAATAGACCGGTAGCCGGCAGCAGTAATGGTTTCTACAGCTTGATGGAAACCTTCTCCCACCTGCCCGGGCAGGTGCGCATCAGAGCCGATGGTTATCGGTACATTGAGTTCAAACATAGCCTTTATAATCTCACTGGAAGGATAAATCTCCTGCACTGGTTTTCTTAAGCCGGCACTATTAATCTCTACGACCATGTCTGAATTCTTAACAGCTTTTAACACAGGTTCAAGCCAAGTCAGTACACTCCCGGTCCGGGGGCGGTGTCCCCATATTTTAACCAGGTCCAGGTGACCAACCACGTCAAACCAACCTGACTTAATCATTCTCTCAACCAGACTGAAATATGCGGCATAAACCTCATCGATATCATATTGGTCGAACCGGTCCCGAAAATCCGGGTGGTCAAAGCCCCAGCCATCTATAAAATGGACGGAACCTATTATATAGTCGTAGTGGTAGGCACTAACCCGCTTTCTTATCTGATCGTTTTGTCCCGGCACGTAATCAGCTTCTAACCCCAATCTGATTTTAACCTCCGGGTGACGGGACTGGACCGCCGTAATTACGTCCAGGTTGATGCGGTCCCCAAATTCATCATGCTCACAAAGCCCAATCTCAGTTATCCCTTTTTGGTGAGCATTCAAGACAAACTGTTCTATCCATTCGAAAGAATATTCATATTCACCATGGGCTACCCCATGAATATGATAATCAACCAGCATTAACATTTCCTACCTTCTAGCTTAACCCTTTATAAATTTAAACATTACCAACTTAATAAATCAAGAAATCATCGCGGCCAAAAAATAATTGCATTAGCACTATGCATATACTAAAATTTGTACAGCTATACACTTTACTAGTGGATTCGCGATTGGTTCTTCTCTTTAAGGAGGTCGAATTAAAGTATAATGGCAAACATAATCCCTTTTCGGGGTCTGCGTTATAACCCGGATAAGGTTGGCAACCTGATGTCAGTGGTTACGCCGCCTTATGATGTTGTTGACGAAACTGCTCAAGCCAAATACTATGCAGAGAATCCTTCCAATGTAATAAGACTGGAACTGGGAATGGTGCTTCCCCAGGATTCCATTAATAATAATCGTTATACCCGTGCGGCGCAATACCTGGAGAAATGGATAGAGGATGATATTCTTCGCTACGAGGACAAACCTGCTCTCTACATCTATCAACAGGAATTCCTGGTTGAAGGCCATAAAAATGTGCGAACCGGCTTCATCTGCGGTTTAAAGGTTGAAGAATACACTAAAGGTAATATATTTCCCCACGAGCAGACTTTTTCCAAACCAAAAGCAGACCGTTTACAACTAATTAGATCCACTCGCAGTAATTTTAGTTCGGTTTTTGGCTTGTACTCGGACCAAAAAATGTTAATTAATAATATATTATCAGAGCAGATGAAACTTCACCAACCTGATGCTGAGCTTATTGACGAATTTGGGGAAACCCATAAAATATGGGTTATTACCAATAATAATATTATTAATCAAGTAGTAAAATTCATGGCCGGTAAGAAAATATACATCGCAGATGGACATCACCGCTATGAAGCAGCGTTGGAATATGCCCAAGAAATGTCGGAGCAGGGCTGCCTGGGTTTCGATTATGTGATGATAACCCTGTTTAACCTTTATGATCAAGGGTTAGTAATACTCCCTACCCACCGAATGGTAGCCAATATCCCCTATCTCGATTTTAATACTTTTAAAAAACACCTAGGGGAGCTTTTTGAATTGGAAGAGATATCTGCTGACACTGATTTTGCTACTCTGGGCCCAGAGCTAGCTTTACGGGGCCAAAAGAATCATGTTCTGGGCATGTATACCAGCGAAATGAAAGCCTACATTTTAACCGTAAAAAGCCACGATCAGGTGGCAGCTCTTTTGCCAGCGGATAAATCCCCAGCCTGGAAGAACCTTGATGTAGTTATTTTAGATAATGTAATTTTGGGCCAAATACTGGGAATTGGAGAGAATGACCGGTATTCACAAAAAAACTTGGCCTATAGCAATAGTGCCCGGGTACTAATAGATCAGATTAAAAAGCAGAACTGCCAGCTCGGCTTTATTGTCAACCCTACTCCGGTGCAGCAGCTGGTGGAAGTAGCCGAGGCTCACGATAAAATGCCGCAGAAATCCACTTACTTCTATCCTAAATTAGCTACCGGGCTGGTTATAAACCACCTGGGAATTGAATAAGAACCTTTAGACTGACTATATCTGGGCTTACTTTTATAGTCTGATAAAAAGCCTTTGAATCTGATGGCTCAAGATTTAAGCTGGCAATCGGGAAAATTCATATGTTGCATAAACAGGTCCTGGAAACCAGGGTAATTGGCCAATTCTACATAATTGATTTTGTCCTTGAGTTCCTCCGCCTGAGTAAGTTTAGCCGGAGACACCAGTGCGGCTATCGCTCCCTTTCCGGCGGCATTGCCCAGGTTTATTATTGAATGTTTTTTTACTGGAGGAATAAGCCCTATAGTTACAGCGTTTTGGGGATCCAGATAGTTGCCGAAAGCACCTGCCAAATATATACAGTCCAAATTTTCCGGGCTGACTCCCGCTGCTTTTAGTAACACTTCAATGCCGGTTCGGATCGCCCCCTTGGCCAACTGTACCTGTCTTACATCATCCTGACTAAAAAGCAAGGGGTTCCCGGAAGCACATTTATCAGCCTTTAGCAACAATACCGCGTTGCCCTTGGCAGTAGAATGAAAACTAACCGGGCCGTCATTATCTGTAACCAGAAGCCCGGTGGAATCCATACAACCGGTAACCAACAGACTGGCGGTTATGTCAATAATAGCCGAACCACATAGTCCACGGGCAAGTCCGTTGCCGATTACATGACAGTTAAGCTGGTTTTCGCTCACCCATACTTTGTCTATAGCCCCTACTCCCGCTCGCATGCCGGCACTGATTCTGCCTCCCTCAAATGCCGGCCCGGCTGCGGCTGAGGTTGCCCACAACTTTCCCCGATGACAAACTACTATTTCTCCATTAGTTCCGATATCAACTAACAAATAACTGTTAATACCTGATGATGGAACGGTCAGCAAACAGGATATGGTATCAGCTCCTACAAAGCCCCCAATCTGAGGCAGAATTGTCATTTCACAAGCAGGGTTTACGGTAAGTCCTAACGGGAAAGGAGGATAAACCATAGTAGACGAAAAAAGTCCCGTGTAGGGAGATGATGCAAAACCTCCGACCTCAAGTCCCATAAAGAGATGCAGCATAACCGGATTACCCACAACAGTTACCTTAAATATATCACAGCTTGTACCTTGTTCGTCTTGCAGCAATTCCTCTATCATAGTGTTTATATTATTAATTAGGATACGCTGAAGCTTATTTAACCCGTCATGATTATTCATACAATAACTGACCCGGGAGAGTATATCATCGCCGTAGACCCTCTGCATATTACTATGTGAGGACATATTAACAACCTGTCCCGTTTCCATGTTAACCAGGGCTGCAAATAAGCTTGTAGTCCCCAGATCGAGTGCTAATCCATAAACAGGCTGACGGTTTTTAGTCACACGTTTGACAACCTGGTTGGCTATCAGCGCGTAGAGTTCCAGTGTAGGCCTTCCCGGCCGGTCGATACGGGATAATTCATTAAGGTTGGCAGCAGTTAACTGCAAATGATGACCGGGAAGAACCTCCGTTAATCTGTCCACTACCGGAATGGGACAGTCTTTTTCTTTGCCCGCTATAAAGACTTTCCTTACCAGTACTTCCGGATTATACTCATCATTAATAAAAGGTTCGGTGATGTTATTTTTTCTAGTTACCGGTTGGCTGTAATCAAGGTAAACTTCTGTCTCTCCATAAATGGTACAATAACAGGCTAACCGTTCACCTTTTTTTACTTCTTCGGAAAGCAGGTGGTGCTTTTCCTCTTCTCCCAGTTCACTAACTTCACCTTTAATTCTAACTTTACATTTGCCGCAGGTTCCCCGGCCTGCACAGGCACTGTTAAAGTCAATACCAGCTAATTCCAGGACATCCCAGACTGTCTTTCCGGTCAAGGTCCACACTGTATATTCTTTTCCTTCACTGTTAATTATCTTAACTTTAACCTGTTCTGCCATTTCTGCACCTGCTATCCCCTGGTTACTATCCTTTCCGGATGTGTGTATATATTAAATTTATCCCCTCGCGCAAAACCAATTACGGTAATACCAGCCCGGTCGGCAATATCCCGTGCCAAATCAGTTACCGCCGCCCGGCCGACTACGACTTTAACACCCATTTTATAAAGTTTTTGGATTATTTCATAGGTTGTTCTGCCACTGCTCAAAAACATCTTGCCCTCGTATGAGATATTGTTTATTAAACAATAACCATATATTTTGTCCACTGCATTATGTCTGCCGATATCTTCCCGGCTAACCAGCAGATCGGCACCCTGGGCCAGACTCATAATATGGACTCCGCCGGTTAGCTGGTGTAGTTTAGAACTGTTCAGGTGTTTTTTCATAACAGCGGTAATATCCTCAGCATAAAATTTATTTTCCTCAGCATTTATTTTCTCATCGGCATTTACCGGGTCGGCCTGAACCTCTGCCGTCTCGGCTCGAATCAAGGTATCACTGATCTCTAGGTTTATTATATCCTGGTACTTTCTAATCACCCCGGCTAAAGCCAGATGCCCTACCACTAGTTCCTCCAGGTGAGCAGGCGTACAAACCAGCCGGGTGTAGTTAAGGTCATTTACTATTACATCATAAGCATGTTCCTGGATCATAACATCCTGTATTTCTTCAAAGCCATGGCCTGTGGAGAATCTATAAATTGATCGATAGGTCAAAGTATTATACACTTTCTAACCACCTTATAATTCTCTAAGTCAAATAAATAGCATTATAAAGAACAAAAAGGCGGCAATCGCCGCCTTGTCTACCTTATATTATGATTTGGTCTCTGCCATTAAGGCAAAAGCAAAAATAAAGACCCATACCAAAGATACGAGTAAAGCTATTGATGCACTGTTCCAATCCCCGGTTGCTTCAATAGCAGCATTGCCTTTACTATATAGTATGTTGAATACAACCAGACCTACTCCGGTAAGGATCATGGTGATTTTCTTAACCCCTGCAGATAGCTTGCATTTTTTTGCCCAACCACAAAACTTCAAAAAGATGAATATAGCAAGTAAAACAATGAGAATTTTAAAAGCGGGAATAGCATAGATCCCTGAACCTTCTACACCACCTGAACCAAAAATCGCTAACACCTTTTCACCCCCCTCTGTTCTTTTCCTCTTGGTAATTATTTTATTACTTTAATGAAAGTAGAACAAGAAGAATTTGAGACCCAGTACGGCCGAAATTCAGGCCTTAACTTGTTCTTTAACCTTATTATTTCGGTAAAAAAGTATTATTTCCTGCTTAAATCGTTGATTTTTTTTACAATAGTTCACATTGTTTTCAAGTTTACAACTCTTACCTCTTTAATATAATAGATAGTGTGGATATAATAAAGAAGTAAGTAAATTAGATAGTCGCAGATAAGCTTGGCTTGTCTGAGGAAAGTCGGAGCTCCGCAGGGCAGGATGCTGGATAACGTCCAGTGGGGGTGACCCCAAGGAAAGTGCCACAGAAACAAACCGCCTCATTTAGAGGTAAGGGTGGAACGGTGAGGTAAGAGCTCACCAGCAGCCAGGTAACTGGTTGGCTAGGTAAACCCCATCCGGAGCAAGACCAAATAGGGGAACTATAAGGTAGCCCGCCTTGTTCCCGGGTAAGGTCGCTAGAAGTAACAGGTAACTGTTGCTCAAGATAGATGACTATTTAATACAGAACTCCGCTTATAAATTTACTTACTCATAAGAAACCGCCTTCTCTTGAGGCGGCTTTTTTATTTATGGTATGATATCCACCAGGATAGAAGTTGGGATGTGATTACATGCAGCTTAATAAACTGAGAGGTAATACCTACTACATTAATGCACCTACTAATATTGGCATATATACATTTAAGAGCAAAAACTGTTTGCTGGTGGACACTGGCATAGACAACACCCAGGCGAGTAAAATAGATCAGATAGTCAGGGAAAACAATTTACATCCCCGCTATATAATTAACACCCATAGTCATACTGACCACTGCGGGGGAAACCATTATTTCCTTAAGAATTACCCTGGCTGTCAGATTTATGCTTCATTGATAGAAGGACTGTTTTTAGAACACCCTGATCTGCATTCCGCCATACTCTTTTCTTCTCATCCCCCCAAGGGTCTGGGAAGAACATCCCGTCCGGTTAAAGCAGACTTTATCCTGGAAAACGGGACTAATAAAATAGAAGAGAAAAGATTTACTATTCTGCCACTAGGTGGGCATACCCCTGGTCAAATTGGTATAACTACCCCGGATAGCGTTTGTTTCATAGGAGATTCAGTTTTTAGTGAGGATATAATAGGAAAGTATTCGTTCCCCAATCTTTTCGATGTGGACCAGAGTATAGAAAGTCTAAAACAACTGCAAGAAAACACGGCTGAGCTTTACGTTATCAGCCATATTAATACTGTCCTGGAAAAAGACGAATTACTAGCACTAATTGCCACGAACCTGGAAAACATCGCTATGTACCGGGAGCAGATCTTAGAACTGCTGGAACAACCACTAACCCGTGAAGACCTCCTGGAAAATATATTTGTTTTAAACGATTTGGTTTTTGACTTTAAAGAATATCACCTGGCGTTTTCGTCATTATCTGCATTTATAAAACATCTATTTAACCAACAGCTTATCGATTATTCTCTGGAAAACGGGAAGTTATACTATTATAAAAAATAAGAAAAGGTCAGAAAGCAAAAAGAGGTGTACTTTAGCACACCTCTGTTGATGTAAATTATATTTATTTCTTTTTGGCCTTCTTCTTGGCTGCGGCTTTGGGAGTTTCCTTTACCGCTACAGCTTCTTTAAGGGATTTGCCGGGCTTAAATGCTGGAACTTTAGTGGCAGGAACATTAATTTCTTCACCTGTAGCCGGACTAATTACTTTTCTTTCCTTACGATCACGTACCTCAAAACTACCGAAACCGATTATCTGAACTTTATCACCTTTGGCCAATACTTGTTGAATGGTTTCAACCATTGCATCCAAAGTTTTGGCAGCATCTTTCTGAGTAATTTCCGCTTTCTCCGCTAGAGACTTGACAAGTTCCGATTTGTTCACGACATAATCCTCCCTTTAATTTTAATTTACCATATTTTACATTCCCCAAAATAATCGGTAAATCCTTCTGCTAAGTAAAAATTTTTGACAAATTTCAGGAATAATTCAAATTATATATACATTTTACCTATAAGATAATTACTTTATGCATTAAGACCAAAAGAAGATCCCGATATTAAGGCATTTTAATCGGTTTAAAAATCGACAGTCAGTCCACCACCTCCAGAATAGTTAAGTTGCGATCAACGGCCAGATTGTAGAACTTATCTCCGACCATTATTATCGGCCGGGTTGGTTGATAAGGATCTATAAAAACAACTACGCCTTTTTCATTATTTGAGAGCAGTACTTCGTTGCCAATATAAAAATTGGCTATTTTATCATAAAAAACTTTGGATATTTTAGGATCAAGTTTTCCGAAAGAATCCTGCCATAGTATCTCCGCCGCAGCATATGGTGATCGTTTCGCAGAATATGTACGGGAGGAAGTAATAGCGTCATACACATCAGCTACAGCTACAACCGAAGGGTAAAATCCAATTCGGGCAATACCCCGGCCAATAGGATACCCGGAGCCATCCAACCTTTCGTGATGCATTAAAACTGCATTGGCAATATCCTGGTTGACGAAATTATCCTGGCAGACAAGATTATATCCCAATACCGGGTGTTTTTTCATTTCTTCAAATTCTTGTTCGGTCAGCCGGTCAGGTTTATTAAGGATGTCGTTGCTTATATAGATTTTGCCGATATCATGCAGCAATCCTGCTATACCTAATTCTTTGGTGGTAATATTGTCGCATTTTAACCATCTGCCGATTAAAATACATAATATTGAAACATTGACCGAATGGGTAAATAAATAATCATCTTTGGTTTTCATAATGCGCATTTGTTTAAATAGGTCGCCTTCATCAAATACTTGTTCCAGAAGCATATCTACAGTATCATTTATTTCAGCTATTTCTAGCTTTTTCCCTAACTTAGCTTCAACCATAAATGTTTTAACAACATCCAATGACTGAGTATAAACATCATCAAATTTTTTCTCTGATTTTAGTCGGGGAGAAGCTTCCATAATAAAAAGTTCAGAAATATCCCTCCGCATAAAACTATCCAGGTGTTCCCTGGTGATAGTTGTACCCCCTGGTAAAAGCAGTTGACCGTCATAGGAAAATACATCTTTAGCAAGTTTTACACCGGGCTTAAGACTGGCAGTTCTTATCTTTAGCATAGGCCTACTCCCCATTTCTTTGTGAATGTTTAAGTCTATTCAACATATTATCTGCAAATTCCTTCCGCATTTACATAATCATTGGTTAAATAGTTATTAAACCCTGGTCGGCATATCCGTCCGATACTATAACATTGAGGCCAGCTTTTTGGCATTTGTCGGCCAGAAATGCCTTTAAATAGGGAACTACTATTTCCTCGGTTCCCTGATGTCCGGCATCAATGATCGCCAACCCGGATGTTACCGCATCCCTGGCTTCATGGTATTTGACATCCCCGGTGACCAGTACATCAATATGCTGGGACAAAGCCGTAGTGATAAAACTTGCACCAGCACCGCTGACAACAGCCACCTTGTTGATCATCTTATTCAAGTCTCCTGCTACCCGGACATGGTCTATATGCAAACGCTGCTTAACCACCGCTGCAAAACTCTTTAGGTCCACAGGCTGGTCCAGATAGCCCTTCCTTCCCAGACTAATTACCTGTCCTTCATTGGCCAGACAATACAAATCGTAAGCCACCTCTTCATAGGGATGAACTTTCAGCATGTTTTTAACCACCCTCGTTATTAGGTGTTGAGGGACAATAGTTTCCAGGCGGAATTCTTCCACTTCTGTGCAATGACCTTCATCACCAATGAATGGGTGAGTGCCTGCCAGGGGTTTAAAAGTACCCGTGCCCCTGGTACAGAAGCTGCAATCGGAATAATTTCCGATATATCCCGCCCCGGCGGCCAGTATAGCCTGCCTTACCTCCTCCAGGTGGGTAGCCGGCACGAAGACTACCAGCTTATAGTATGCTTGCTGTCTGGAATTATCCAGCGCACTAATTTCCGCAAGACCCAAAGTTTCCGCCAGCAACTGGTTAAGACCTTGGGCAGCAGCATCCAGATTGGTATGAGCGGAATAAAGACATATATTATGACGGATTAACTGGGAGATAATATTGCCTGGCGGCAGGTCTAGATTTATTGACTTTACAGGTTTAAAAAGCAGGGGATGATGAGTAATGATCATATCCACTTGTTCTGCCACTGCCTGCTCTATTATCTTGTGATCCACATCCAGAGCCACCATTACTTTTTTTACCAGGGCATTATACGAACCAACCTGAAGCCCGCTATTATCCCAATGCTCAGCCAAACGAGGCGGGAATTCGGTTTCCATAATACGAACAATATCTTTAACTGTCGCCTGCATCAAGTATCTCCTCCAAGCGCTCGACCATTTTACGGTATTCCCCGGCTGCTTGTACATTTTCTTCTTGCCGGGACATTATAAGGCTATGATAGGTTTTTAAGTATTTATTTCTATATTTTTGCATAAAATCCCTTTTTAGTTCGGTATCAGCCCTTAAAATAGACGGCCCAATCTCTGCCTCCAGGCGACTTAGATGATAAGGTGTGTGACCCGGAGAAGCAGCCATAACCACGAAAAAATGCCCGTTTTCTTTTACTAGCTTTTCTTCTTCAACCGGCCAACCCTGAGCAGCCAAAAAGCTGCGCAATACCTGCCATTTACTCATCGGCTGGAAAATGTACCTGGGGAAAGACACTGACTTGACCAGATCCTGGGCTAGAATCGCGACAATAGTGTCACCGCCCATTCCGGCAATGACCACATTAAAAACTTCACCAGGTTCCAGGGTAAAAAGCCCATTTCCCTGCCGAACTGTAATTAAATCCCGTTTCTGGCTACCGTTTACCGCCGCCAGTGCACGCTGATAAGGCTTATCGGCTATTTCACTGGCAATCGCCCGGGAAACCAGACCATTTTCTGCCAGATATATACACAGCAAAGCATGGTCAGATCCTATATCGGCCATTGAGGTACCTCGTCTAATCATGTCGGCTACCGTTTGCAGCCGTAATGGCAGTTTCATAAATATACCAGTTCCTTTTTCGATGGAGTTAATATAATTATAAACAAATCCCGGCTTTGAGCCGGGATTACATTGGTTCTTTAAGTTTACCGACTTATTTTATATCAGCGGCAGTTGTTTAATACTCACCTTTACTGCCTCTTCGGGAAACTCAACATCCTCGGAACGTCCGCAGAGATAGTTCTCATAGGCATTAAGATCAAGCATACCATGTCCGCTCAGATTAAACACAATGCTTTTGGTCACGCCCTCTTCCCGGGCCTGCAAAGCTTCCTGAATAGCAACCGACAAAGCGTGGGCTGATTCAGGAGCAGGTACTATGCCTTCACAGCGGGCAAATAACAAAGCATTGCTAAAATTCTGGGATTGCAGCACAGCCCGCGCCTCAATAAGTTTATCATGGTATAGCTGGCTAACCAGTGGTGAGGCGCCGTGATATCTTAATCCGCCGGCATGAATACCGGGAGGAGTAAAATCATGGCCCAGAGTGAACATTTTTAACAAAGGAGTAAAACCGGCTACATCTCCAAAATCATATGCAAATACGCCTTTGGTCAGTGAAGGACAGGCGGCTGGTTCCACAGCAATAAGCCGTATTTTCTTACCGGCCAGTTTATCTGGAATAAATGGGAAAGCTATTCCGGCGAAATTACTTCCCCCGCCGCAACTTCCAATGACAATATCAGGGTAATCGTCAACCAGTTCCATTTGCATCCTTACTTCCTGGCCAATAATAGATTGATGCAGACAAACATGATTTAAGACACTGCCCAGTGAATAATGGGTATCATCACGCTTCACAGCATCTTCCACCGCTTCGCTAATGGCGATAGCCAAAGTTCCCGGGGTATCAGGATTTTTTGCTAACTCCGCTCGGCCGCTGGCGGTCAATGAACTGGGGCTGGCAACACATTTTCCCCCATAGGTTTCCATTATAATACGGCGATAAGGTTTCTGATTATAGCTGACCTTAACCATATATACCATACATTCTAAACCGAACAGCTGACAGGCCAGTGACAAGGCTGTTCCCCATTGCCCAGCACCAGTTTCAGTAGTCACCCTTTTGGTTCCTTCAATTTTGTTGAAAAAGGCCTGCGGCAAAGCAGAATTAAGCTTATGGGAACCTACCGGGCTTACCCCTTCGTACTTATAATAAATACGCGAAGTTACACCTAAGGCCTTTTCCAAGCCATGTGCCCGGTATAACGGGGATGGTCTCCATTTTTTGTATAAATCCCTAACTTCTGCAGGTATTTCGATAAATCTTTCCGTGGAAACTTCCTGGGCGATCAGACTCATGGGGAAAATCGGAGCCAGGTCTGAAGGTCCCATTGGTTGATGTGTTTGGGGATGCAATGGCGGTGCCAGCGGATTCGGCAAGTCAGCCTGAACATTATACCAGAATTTGGGTATCTTATCCTCTGGCAGAATAATCTTGGTCAAATCTCGTCTCATCTCAGTAATCTCCTCTCATCTTATTTAATTTTTGGTTTACGTGTATTATTTTATCACAATGTACCTTCTACCGGCAACAATAGCTTTATCATACAACCTTTAAAGCTGGCCTGGAATTTGTAACCGAACTTTCCCATTTCTTGCACCGGTCACCCCAGTAAGCCAGGACTTCCGGCCCGCGTTTAATGCAAACCACTTCACACATATTGGGACAGCCCTGGCATTCTCTACTACTAGTTGCAAAATCACCTTCCAGAACATACTCTTCACCCCGGAAAGCTGTGGTACAGTGATTATACTGGTTGTGTTCGCGGGCCAGCATCGCCGCCCCAATGGCACCCATTACCTCATAATGGTCGGGAATATTAACCTCAACTCCCAGTACTTTTTCAAAAGCCTTTTTTAAGCCAATATTAGCACCAACTCCGCCCTGGAAGACGACCGGCGGCTCGATTTTTTTGCCTTTAGCAACATTGCTAAGATAATTTCTTACCAGCGCTTCACATAACCCCATTATTATATCCTCTACCGGATAGCCCATCTGTTGTTTGTGAATCATGTCTGATTCTGCGAATACCCCGCAACGACCCGCAATTCTTACCGGTTGTCGGGAGCTTACGGCATGATGGCCAAAGTCTTCGATGGCAATATTTAATCGGGAAGCTTGCTGGTCAAGAAAAGATCCGGTTCCGGCAGCACAAACGGTATTCATGGCAAAATCATTAACTATGCCGTTTTGCAGGCAAATAATCTTGGAATCCTGGCCACCGATTTCAATAATTGTTTTAACATCAGGATAAAGAAAAGATGCAGCTACAGCATGGGCGGTAATTTCATTTTTAATAACATCAGCCCCTAGCAGAACTGCTGCCAGGTGGCGTCCGCTGCCGGTTGTCCCGACCCCTTTAATGGTTAAATTCCCGTCCAGGTCCTTTTTTAACAGGGCAAATCCGTTTTTTACTGCTCTAACCGGATTTCCCTGGGTTCTCAGATATATTTTCTTAACCAGATTATTTTTCTCATCCAGCAACACGAAATTACTGGACACTGAACCTATATCAACTCCCAGGTAACAGTTCAAAAGCTTTACCTCCTTCAATACTGGTCTCTCGCTGGCTGCGTCTGGCTACCATATCTACAAAGGCTTCTAAACGGGTAATAATTCCCGCTTGTCCGGAATGCTCATCAAAGTACATGGTCATACACGGAATCTGCTCTTTTTCACTCACCCGGGGAAGAATGCTCTGGGCTACAATTTCGGGCATACAGGTCAGCGGCCCAATTTGAATAACCCCATCATAATGCCGGCGGGCAAAATCCACCGTACAGCCAACGGTTTCCCGGCCATGGCCTCCTACCCAATAATTCAAATACGGTTGGGCACAATTAACTATTTTCTGCTGGTTAGACTTTTTGACCAAGCCGCCCAGAAGATGTTCGTTGACCCACTCGGTCAAATATACTGAGCGGGTAATTTCCACATTTAAGTTACCCAGCAACTGACATATATTGTAGTTAGAAGCAGGCTCCAGAAGAGTATATATCTCTCCTACCAGTCCTATTTTGAGTACCCTTTGGTTGTGCCGGGGCAAAGATGATAACTGTTCTCGACCATTCCTGACTGCCTTCTGCAATTGACCCGCACTTTGGGCTGCATCAACAGCAGCCAGTGCCCGGGCGTATATCTTCTGGGCCTCATCTTTACAACTGGTGCGAGGCAAATGATATTCGAAGGCCTTTTCCAATTCCTCCACCGCACTCAGCTTTTTCCAGGCAAATTTTAGGGCTTTGGCCGATTCCCACAGGGTAACATTCTCCGCCAGGGACCTTAATTGACTCACCAACTCAGAAAACTTAAAATCAGGTGCCTCCAGAATTACTATTTTAAACTCATAACCCAGGTCCTTCAGAATATCACGCTCCACCTGGGCATAATACCCGAAGCGGCACGGGCCCCATCCCCCGGCCATTACAATAGTGTCCGCACCAGCCTCCAGGGCCTCAATAAAGTTACCCACATTTATTTTTAAAGGAAGACAGGCAAATTCCGGAGAATACTTGATCCCCAGTTCCAGAGTCCGCCTGGTAACCGGCGGCGGTGGTACTACCTCCAGTTTTAATCCCTTAAGTAAAGCCTTGATAGCGATGTGGGCATTACCCATGTGCGGAAATGTGACCTTCACCCGGTATCCTCCTTCGCCGCAACATATCGCAGAAGGCCTCCAGCCTCGTAACCAGCCCGCCTTCCCCGGTATGTTCGTCAATAGTTATTAGCATGAATGGTTTATTTTTTACTTTTCTGGCAATGATTTCGCCCACCAGGGAGTCTGGCCCACACCCAAAACATGCTACATATATAATTCCATCAATTAAGTTCGATTTCTCCATCCACAATGCACTGCCTACCATCTTTCTTCCCAGGGTCCAGAAAACCCGCTTGGGAATCGTAGCCGCTTCTTTTTCCACACTTTCCCGTTCTAGCATTTCAGCCAGGTAAATGTGGCAATTCATTTTTCTTAAACGGTTAATAATGTCCATACTTACAGAGTCATCATACAGGGAATAGCCGTGTCCCAGCAAACCGATATTCAGGTCATACGCATTGTTGATGCGGATGTCCTCACCTTCCCATATTCTAATAACTTCTGCCAGTGTATATCCCTTTTTGGCTATATGACGACAAGCCTGCAGTTCATCCAGGCCACGTTGATAAGCGGTTTGAATCTGCCGGCGATTACCACCAAATACCTGCCCCAGCCTAATGATGTCACGCTTTAAAACTTTATCTGTTTTACTTAAATCTATTAGTGTATCCAGTATGGGAGGCAAATCAGGCATACAGGCTTTAATCATGTCCGGTACCCCCATGAACTTCGGGCATATATAGCTTTTGGCCTCGATACTGACAATTCGGGGAATAAAAATGTAATCCGGTTGGTATTTACATAAATCTTTAACATGACCGAAAAATACCTTCACCGGGAAACAAGCCTCATCAACTGCGCTTTGGGTGCCAAGGTCAACTATCAACCGGTTTGTATCTGTCGATGTAACTACTTCAACCCCCAGCTCATTAAAGAAGGTTTTCCAAAGCGGATAATAGTAGTAATAAAAAAGTCCACGAGGAATACCCACCCGGGTCATGTCCTTTACCTCCTATTAATCTTTTTATTTAATACAGTTCTTATGCCTGGCCAGGATTTCTTCCAGGCATAGCCTGGTTATCATGGCTCCATTTTCAACTGCATCGCGGCCGTTCATTTTACCCAGATCTCCACACCCTAGAATGAAAAGCTCCGGATACTTTTTGAGGATTTCTACTGTATCCCCTTCCAGGCGCTGGTTACCAGGTTTCTCCTCCCATCCATCTTTATTAACCGGTCCCTTTATTATGCGTCCGTCAGCAGTAACGGAAGCATCAGGGACTATCCCTCTTACCCGGGTATCGGAAGCAACTGCTACCACACCGATAACTGTTAACCGTGGGCATTTGAAAATATGCTCCATAACCATTTCCCCTGGCCCCATTCCTCTCTGGCCCTTGTCGTCAGCCATTACTACCACCGGATCATAAGGAGCTTCTATTATTTGTTTTATTATTTCAGATCCCGACAGCCGGGTCGGATTGCCGCCGCTGGTTGACAGAAAATATAGTCCTAATTCAAAGGTTGCTCTTGCTAATGCTGCTTGAGCGCACACATCCCCGTCAGTTACAATAATCACCCGTATTGGGGACAAATGCATCAACCTTTGGGATTAAAAATAACTGCTACTATAAAACCGAAAACAACCGCTGCCGTTATTCCAGCTGCCGCTGCCTCAATGCCTCCGCTTAAAGCTCCCAAAATGCCGTCCTGGGCTGCGGCTTTTAATGCCCCCTGGGCCAGAAGATGCCCAAAACCGGAAAGCGGTATGGTGGCACCTGCTCCACCTATGTCAACCAAAGGCTGGTATAGCCCCAAAGCGCTTAAAATAGTGCCGCCGGAAATGTAACCAACCAAAATATGGCCCGGGGTTATGTTATTTTTAGTTAGATCCATTACCAACTGACCAATAACACATAAAAAACCACCAATTAAGAAAGCCATAATAACTGAAGTCATTTTACCAACCCCTTAAAAACTGTTTTCAATTGCCACCGCATGGGCAATTCCCGGAACCGTTTCCCCCTGGAAAGAGGAAACTGGGCTCATCAGGGCTCCCGTGCCAATGAATAACAGGCGGTTGATCTCGCCGGTGGTCATTTTTTTCAGCAAAGGTCCACATAACATAGCTGCCGAGCAGCCACAGCCACTTCCGCCCGACTGAACACCCTGACTTTTGTCATAAATCAAAACCCCGCAATCACTATAATTAGGTTGGGGAAACAAGCCGTCTTTGGCAAACAACTCTACTGCTATGGCCATTCCTACTGAGCCCAGATCGCCAGTCACTACCAGATCATAGTAATCTGGCAATCTCCCCATGTCTTCCAGATGCGCTTTCAGGGTTTGGGCTGCTGCTGGAGCCATAGCACTGCCCATATCGGCCACATCGGTTTGCCCCATATCCACCACCTTACCAATGGTGGCACCGGTAACCCGGGGGCCCATGCCTGCCGACTGCAGAATGACCGCCCCAGCCCCCGTGACTGTCCACTGCGAGCTGGGAGCTTGCTGTACTCCTTGTTCAGTTGGAAAACGGTATTGCCTTTCTGCGGTATGGTGATGGCTGCAAGCAGCTGAAATCACGGTTTCATAAAATCCCCCGTCAATCAATATAGACCCTAATATAAGAGATTCCGACATAGTTGAGCAGGCGCCGTACAGACCCAGGAAGGGAATACTCAATTCCCGGGCGGCATAGTTTGAGGATATTATCTGGTTCAAAAGGTCCCCGGCCAGGAGAACTTCCGCATCCTCAGGTTTTAGATTATTTTTACTTAAGGAGAGTTTTACAGCCTCTCTTAACATCTTGCTTTCTGCTTTTTCCCAGGTCTTCTCACCAAACAAATAGTCTTCGGTAATCCAGTCGAAATCTTTGGACCATGGCCCTTGTCCTTCAAGTGGTCCTACTAATGAAGCCCATGAGGTTATAACCGGGGAATTAACGAATTCAATACTTTGATTCCCTTTTTTCTTTGCTGTTGGCATTCTATCTTACCTCACCTGTGAAGAGTAATCATTATTTGGTCAAAAGCACTTTTATCAAACCTACCAATACGGACATAACAAAGCCAAATAATAGCGTAGGACCGGCGACACTGAAAATCCTGGCTCCCACGCCAAAAATATAGCCTTCCCTTTTAAACTCCATGGCTGAAGCCACAATAGCGTTGGAAAAGCCGGTTATGGGCACAATAGAGCCGGCTCCCGCTCTCTTCCCCAGTTCATCATAAATGCCAATACCGGTGAACAAAGCACCCAGAAAAATCATAATTACCGACGTTGCCGTTGAAGCATCAACTTTAGGCATTCCGTTGGCCATAAAATAGTTCATTATTAGTTGTCCCAGAACACAGATCAGACCACCTACGACAAAGGCCCAGATACAGTCCTTAAGGAGGGGAGGCTTGGGTTTAAAACGCTGCACCAGGCCCTCATATTCGGCAACTTCAACCTGTTTTAATTTATTGGGATCAGGAACATCCATATTTTTTACCTCCTACCCGGTTATTATTATCAACCTTACCCGAAATTATTCCAAAAAAAGGGCACCCGCTAAGGTGCCGTGGTAGTTTTTATTAAGTTTTTATTCGGTATAGGCTATTTTAATATTGGCTTTGTATTCGGTTATCTGATTATTCTGACAATCGGCCGTCCAGTTGTACACCTCAACCCCACTGATGTTTTTGAGGTTCTGTGATGCTTCCTGAACTGCATTTCTTATTGCATCCTGCCAATCCTTCTTGGACTCGCCTACATACTCAGCAATTTTAACCTGCAAAATCAATTCCCCCTTTATTATTATATAAATTAGGTTGTTTTTAAGAGGGAATTTTTATTCAGAAACTTTTATTCAAGAATATTCTTTAACTTTTTTATAGCCGCTTTTTCAATTCGCGATACCTGCACCTGAGAAACTCCCAGATCTTCAGCAATAGCCGACTGTGTCTCATCCCGGAAATACCTGCGCAATATCACTTCTCTTTCTCGTTCATCTAATTTGCTTAAGGCTTCCCTTATTGACATTTCTTCCAACATACTAACATTAACATCATCATGAGCTATCTTGTCCAGTAACGACAACTGGTGGTTATCACTGCCTGGTACCAGGTCATGAATGTAAGCAGGAGCCTGACAAGCTTCCAGGGCAACCACTATCTCTTCTTTATCTATATTAAGCAGGGCAGCAATCTCGGCCACTACTGGTTCACGCCCCAGTTCCCCGCGTAATTTATCCTGAGCCCAGCGAACCCGGGAATATATTTCTTTTACTCCCCTTTGCACTTTCACAATACCGTCATCCCGCAAAAATTTCTTAATTTCGCCGATGATCATTGGAACCGCATAAGTGGAGAACTTTACATTAAACGTAAAGTCAAATTTATCGATAGCTTTAAGCAACCCAATAGAACCAACCTGAAAAAGATCATCATATTCATAAGATGAATTCTTGAATTTTTCCAAAACCATGTAAATAAGCCCTTTATTCGCCTCATAGACCTGTGTCCTGGCATCCAAATCACCTTGGTGGGCTTTCTGGAGCAGGCAGTCATTGTCCTGGTAAGAACGCATAGACATAAGTATACTCCTTTTTTAAGCCAGGGCTTCCTGGTTCCGGTTAATAAAAGTACGTTTCAATCTTACACTGGTCCCCACATGGGGCTCGGTGTTAACTTCCATTTCATCCATAAAGGATTTCATAAAGGTGAAGCCTAAACCCATTCTGTTGGGATCACTAGAATAAGCTGGTTCAAGTGCTTTATGCAAATCCTCTATACCTTTACCATAATCTTTGATGATTATTTCAATGGTACGATTATCCATTATGGTAGCCATTATTTCCACCTTCTGGTTATTATTTCCGTCATAGCCGTGTATTATACTATTTGACACAGCTTCTGAGACCACCAGTTTAACTTCTTCTATATCTTCCAGGGTGCACTCCATCTGGGAAGCAAAAGCACCTACACATGACCGGGCAAAAGACACATTCTCAGGCAAACTCAAAAATTCTAAATGCATACAGTTTCTAACATTCATTTACCTTCCAGCTGGTGCTGGATCCACCTCCTATATACTCAATACATCCTGTTCGTTTTTAAAAATAGGAATCAATCTGTTTATTCCGGATAAAAACAGAATTTTTTCAATAGCCGGTTTAACTCCGGCAATATACATTTTCCCGCCCGCGGCCGATACTTTTTTATAACGTCCAATAATCACTCCCAAACCAGAACTATCTATGAAGGTCACTTTCTCCAGATTGACAATTAAATTATTAACCTGGTTATTATCCAGGCGACTGTCTATCTGTGTACGCAACTCTTCTGCTACCAGCATGTCCATGTCACCTGCAATCCTAACCACCAGGGTATTTCTAATAAGCTTTAATTCTAAATCCACGTAAAAAACCCCTCCCTGTACATTCTTTACAATTCTACAGGGAGGGGCTATTTCCTTCCACAAAATTCCATTTATAACAGATAGGTTTCGCCAAACATCTTCAGGATTTCTCTGATAATGCCGAAGCGGGGAATATCCCGGCCAGCCAGAAGATTCACCTCTTTTTGTAGTTCACCATCATTGTATACACGGATCTCCCCGATTTTTTGGCCCTTCTTAACCGGGGCATCAATATAAGGCAAAAGGTGTTTCTGGCTGGTAATCTTAGCATCTTCACCTTTTAAGCACATGGAACCAACATCCTCTTCGGCAATAGCTTCCACATAATCACGGGTGCCCTTGCCGACTTTGACCAGGCCACAGACACTATCCCGGGTAAAAAAACTTTTATAGGTATATTTGGCAAAACCATAGTTAAACAATTGCATAGCATCCCGGAAATTTCCACGTGGTTCAGGAGAGGCCATAACTGCAGAAATCAAACGCAGGCCATTACGCTTTACGGTTGAGACCAGGCAGTATTTAGCTTCCGTGGTCCACCCCGTCTTAAACCCATCGGCTCCCTGGTACCACCATAACAGCTTATTAGTATTGAACAATTTAAACTCACCCTGACGAAGATTATATTCTTTTATAGCTGTGTATTCTAGGATCTTGGGATGTTTTAAGGCATACCGCCCCATTACCGCCAGGTCATAAGCTGAACTATAATGATTATCGGCCGGTAACCCATAAGCATTTACAAAATGAGTATCTTTAAGTCCCAGCTCTTTCGCTTTGCTGTTCATCTTTTTAACAAACTCCTGATGGGTACCTTCCAAATGTTCGGCAACAGCAACACAGGCATCATTAGCCGACCCCACCGCAATAGCGATAAGCATATCTTCGTAAGTCATTTCTTCCCCAGGCTCCAGGTAAATCTGTGATCCACCCATTTTCCAGGCATTTTCACTGGTAATTACCTTGTCTTTGAGTGTCACCTTGCCATTTTCTAATGCTTCCACAGCCAGGATCAGGGTCATTAACTTAGTTGTGCTGGCCGGTGGTAGTTGCTTATGTTCGTCTTTGGCATATAGTATTTTACCCGAATCCGCATCCATGAGCACATACGATTCGGCCTTTACATCCAGGGTATCTGCCTTAACGGGTGCAGTACCCGAGATGGTAAAAATAAAAATTAACAGCAAAGCCCAAGCTGCCTGACGATAAAATCTCATTTAAGCTTACCTCCTCCTCCCAAATATTTACGCTATTAGATTATATTTAGTTTTCGCTCTCATTATGCCCGTATAACGAAAAACCTGGGTACCCTTTAAGGGTATCCAGGTTTTAGGTCGATATCAGAAATCTCTTATCCAACCGTTTCCAAGTATAAACCCAATAAGACTCTCTGAGTTAGTCCTAACACTGCCTCCGGCCCAGATTCTCTCAGCATTATCGACTGCATAGCCTTCATGCTTATCCAATATACTACCCGGGGTAGGGGAGCAGAAGTTGCCTGATTAACATATTTATTCAACTCATTACAAAACATTTTTTTATCCCAGCATTTCTTTATTACCCATTCTGGAAGATTCTCAGGCTTTCTCAAAAATATTGCCCTGACCAGCAAAAAGTCATCCCCGCCGTTTGCGTGATAAAGCTCCTTATCACCGCATACTACTACTTCCTTTCCAGTCAGGCCATCTTTTATAACTCTGGCAGTTGGAGGAATGCCCATTCCCATATCATATACAGCCTGTGCCTTGGCTACGATTTCCAGTTCAGGAAGTATCTTTTCCTGC